>JAZOVT010000076.1:0-13134 GCA_045658845.1 Alistipes sp. | reverse complement strand
TATAGATTTGATGATAATGGAAAGGGTGTAATGGATGATATGCGTAAAAATGACACCTATAAGGCCGATATAACTTATAAGTACGATGCTCCTATACTTAAGATTGTTTCTGGTATTGAAAAAATATCTACTATAAAATTTATATCAAACGATATATACTTATCTACCAAACAAGATTCTTATGAGGTAGAAATTTTTGTAAAGAGCGAAGAGCCTGAAATTGATGAAGACGAAGATGATGAAGCGAAGAAACTGATTGGTACTTGGGTTGGCTATGATGGCACTCCTGGCCTTGAATCGACTGATAAATACACATTAACATTTTATAGTTCAGGTAAAGCCACAGAGGTATACTCATATAGTGATGGTTCTATAGCAATGTCTGGAACATATGAGTACTCTAATGGAAAAATAACAGAGTGGGAAATGGAAGATGGCTCTGTTCTTACAAATACATTGGGAGATCCTAGTGATTATCCTTGGACTGTTACGTTTGTTACGTCTACAGAAATAACAATTGGAGATGATAGTTATAGCATAACATTTACTAAGCAGTAAAAACAACCCACACCGTTGCTATTTCGCATTATTGTAAATAAGCCTGTCCTTAATTTTGGACAGGCTTATTTTTTACAACCACAAAATCCTCTCCTCGCCTTCGTATGCGGGCAGGGGTGCGGGCTCGAAATCGGAGTAACCCATTGCTATGGCGCACAGGATTCCGTAGTTCTCGGGTATGGGGAATCTCTCGCGTAGGTGCTCCTCGGCTTTCTTGCCCTCGGGCTCGTCCTTCAGGCAGGGGCGGTCGTTGACGTGTACCCAGCACGATGCCAGGCCCTCATCCACTACGGCCAACTGCAGGATGGTAGCCGTGATGACGCAGTTATCCAACCAGAGGTCGCTCTTCGACTTATCGCCCATAACGAGGATGGCCGCTGCCGCATTCTTCACGAAGGCAGCACCATAGTCGCGCATCGTTGAGATATGCTCCAAGTCCTCCTTTTTGTCGATAATCATCAGACGTGTCGAGCGCGAGTTGCGTGACGAAGGCGCAGTGAGAGCCATATCGGCTATGCGCTGAAGTTTATCCTGCTCGACTTTGCGGTCAAGGAATTTGCGTGTGCTACGACGCACATCGAGAATTTTCTTTAGTTCCATAGTTATATCTTTTTATTCAAATTTTTCTTTCTTTACACCAATCTTTTCGATTTAGTTTGCTCGGTGAGCCACAACTCGCCTTCTGCGTCGGCTTCGATGCCCTCCAGCAGTACGATGCCCGAGCGTCGGCCTACAGCCAACTCACCCAGTTGGCCCTGCACACCCAATGCCTCGGCACCGTTCCACGTTGCCCACTTCACCAACTCGCGTAGCGGCACATCGCTGAAATATTTCATCTCGCCGACCATCTCCAACCTCTCGTTCGATGCCAGCGAGTCGGTACCTATGCAGATGCGGCAACCCATCTCGCGCATCAGGTCAATCGGGGGTTTGATGCCCGAAATATAATCATTCGAGGCGGGACACACCACCCAAAAAAGATTCTCCCCAAAGTGCACCTGCAACTGCTCTATATCCTCTCTCTGAACGTAGCAGTTATGCACCAGCAACACTCGGCGTGTGGCGGGCACAGACTCTATGATACGCCTCGTGGGCGAGCCATAGTCGAGAAAATCGCACTGCCAGCCCATCCTCGCATACCAATCGCTGAGCGAGCCCTCACCTCGGTAGAGTGCTGCCTCGGCCTCCGACTCCATAAAATGAATCGAGAGTGGCGCATTCTCCTCCCCTGCAGCCTCTACTGTCTGACGGAACGTCTGCTCCTGCAACGAATATGTCGAGTGAGGCGTGAGTATCACCTCGGGCCACTCGGCTTGCAGACGTAGCATAGGCTCTGCTGTGGAGTTTAGTCCAAAGACCTCGCCAAAGGTGGTGTAACGTATCGGGCTTTGCGCCTTCATCTCCATCGATGTTGCTCCGTTGGCTATGTCGGCCACGGCATCCACACCTTGCGCCCACATCACAGCATCGGCCGTGCGAAGTGCCTGCTCACGCTCCTCGGGCGTGAAGTTACCCCTGACGGCCCCTATCTGGCGGGCAAAGCCCGCAAAGCCGCTGCCACGCTCTATCGCTCCACGAAGGTACGAGAGTTCGATATGCGAGTGAGCATTTACAAAACCAGCACACAACGCCCCCGCGTAGAACTCCGTCTGCGCCAAGGTGTCGAGGCGCTCCCACTCATCGATTGAGGTGATGCACCCCTCATCATCGAGTGTGATGACGGGCCGAGCGGTTATCTCGCCACGATTGATTAGGTAATGTGCTGCTATGCGTCGCATACGTTATAAATTCCCTTTTGCCTTTTGCTCAATATATTGCAACAACGTGTCCGACAATACACGCGCGCCCAACTGCTCCTTGTAGAGTCTCTCGACGCTGGGCTCGGCGCTGGGAACATACGTCACCTTTATATCCTCGATTGTGATGCGGGGCGTGTCGCGTTTATTCTTCAAAACTGCGGGCTTGCCGGGGCGTGTGATACGCTCCTGCACGTGGTCGAATGTGATTATAAGGCCTATTCTCTCATCCCTCTTGTTTATTGTGTAGGCGTAGTTGAATTCGCGGTTTACGCCCTGCACGAGGTTACCCGCCGCTACCGAATGTGTTGTGGAGTCGGCGTGTATCCAGTCGATATGGTAGCGTCGGCCCTTGGTCTTATCCAGCGAGTCGAGCGTGTAGCGGCACTCTATGCGGTAGTCGCCCGTGCCGAGTACGGGGGCCTCGAAACGTATCAGCAACGAGTCGGCCTTGGTGGTGGCTCTGACGAGTGTATCTTCCACCAGCACATCGGTGAAGCGACGTCGTGCCACGTTGTTTATGGTGTCGAGCACAGCCACCTGTTTCTCCATCACCATAGCCTCACGCTCCAGCAGCAGAATCATATGTTCGGCCACATCGCTCAAGCGGGCACTCTTGCGGCGTGAGAAATCAACAATCGTGTTCTGCAAGTCTTCGGGTGTGTAGCCGTAACTCTCCAGGATAGGCTCATAGAAGTTCAGCGAGTCGGCCTTGACCAACACGTTGTTTATGTATGAGTTTGTAAGCATAGCATCGTGGAATATTTTCGCCAACTCATCATCGGGAATCACCTTCGGCTTATTGCAACCCATCGTTATAATGCTCACCACGAGAGCGATATAAAAAACTACTTTTCTCATTCTATATCTATTTTTCTTCTTTTTATCTTTCCTCTTTGCTCTTTATTTCCTCCTCTAAGTTAGAGGAGGTGGCACTCGCCCCAAGCGAGTGACGGAGGAGTCTGTAAATCCAAAATTTTGAACCGACGCTGCGGAGCGAGAGCAGAGAGTATTTATACTCTATGCCGAGCCGCAAGGAGGAAACGAGAGTTTATCTCTCGTAATTTTGAATTATTTGCTCACCATCGCCCGTATGGTCAAATTCACCATCGTCACCGCCACCGCCGCATAAGCCGCTATCGTAGCGACCACATCACCCCACTGCAACTCTACGGGGTAGGCATCAATACCTATGGCCGTCGCATTCAGTCGTATCAGCCCCAGGTGTTGCTGCGCAAAGGTCAGCAGCAGACCTATCGTCAGGCCTATGCCCAGGCTGATGAGTGTCATCAGGTAGCCCTCGGCCGTAAATATCTGCCGTATGGCGTGTGGCGTGAGGCCCAACGTGCGCAGTGTGGCTATATCGTCACGTTTGTCGATAATCACCATTATCAGCGTGCCGACAATCGACATCGAGGCGATTACCATCACCAGCGCCGCCACGGCAAAAATCCCCCACTTCTCCAACGCCATCAGGCGGTAAATCGAGTTGCTCTCATAGCGTGTCAAAACACGCATCCCATCACCCAGCAGAGCCTCTATGCGCTCTGCCGTGTCGTTGGCCGTATGCTCGTCGTCGAGCCGCAGTTCGATTGTCGAGGCGCGGTCGGGGTAGTTCAGCAGTTGCTGTGCCGCCCGCAACGATGTAAAGACCAGCGAGTTGTTATCCTCATCGAGCGCAAATACACCCGCAATAGGGGCATCCAAACGTGAGTAACCACCCACAGGCAGCAGCGTCGAGAAACGGTTGCGGTTGATGGTGTAGATGCTCATCTGCTCACCTATCGAGCCTTGCCCCAAGCCCAACTCCTGCATCACGCCCGTCGATGCAACGATATAATCCTTGCCGTTGCGTTGCGTAAGCATCGTGCCCGAGAGCATCTGCTGCGATATGGGTATTGTAGCGTCGTAGAGTGTATCGACACCCTTCAGTTGCACGATGCTTCTGCGCCCCTCTACCTCGGCCATTGCGCCCTGCTCAAGCGAGAGCGTTAGCGATGCCACGCCATCCATCCTCTTTAGGGCCTCTAACTTTGCGGAGTCTATAATGAATGTCGTACCCTCCTCGGCCGAGATTGTGATGTCGGCATCTATGGCGTTGTATAACGTCCGCACCTTACTCTCCAAGCCGTTGAATACCGCCATCAATACTATTATAGCCGCCACAGGCATAGCCATAGCGATGATACTCACCCTCGATATGTGGTTAATCATCGAGTGCGAGTTGCGTGAGCGTATATATCGCCCCGCTATAAAGTATCGCAACGAATTCAACATTTTTATTTAATCTCTTTGCTCTTTCCTCTATTTCCTCCTCTAAGTTAGAGGAGGTGGCACTCGCCTAAGGCGAGTGACGGAGGAGTCTGTAAATCCAAAATTTTGAATTTTGAATTCCCAATCCTACTCCTTCAGCAGTGAGTCGATATTCTCGATATACTCCAGCGAGTCGTCGAGGAAGAACTGCAATTCGGGCACAATCTTCAGTTGGTTGCGGATGCGGCGGCCCAACTCGCGGCGAATAAACCAGTTGTTCTTCTCCAGAGCCTCCATCACCTCGGCGTTCTTGTCGAATGGGAAGATGCTGAAATAGACCTTCGCATAGGCAAAGTCGGGCGATACACGCACCGTCGTTACCGTTACGAGCGAGCCACCTACGATGGCCTTACCCTCCTTTTGCAGTATCTCGGCGATGTCGCGCTGAATCTGTCGTGAAATTTTCTGCTGACGTGTTGTTTGTTGCTGTTCCATATAGTTATCTATTAATTATCAAATTGTTAAATCGTTAGTGTGTGCGCAGTTGCGAGTCGCCCTTGTGCGAGAATTGGAACTCGCGGCTACGCTTCTGTCGCTTGGGCTTGTAGGTCCACTCCATAAATCCATCCTTGTTGAAACGGTAGGCGAGCGTAACGTTGAAAGTCACATTGTCCAGCGGCGAGCGCATAGGTGTCAGTCGGAACGGGTTCTCCTTGCCGTCGGTTGCGTTGTCGTAATATTTGTTCATATTACGCATAATATCGGCATAGCCGAAGTAGTAACGTGCGCGGAATCCCACCTCGTAACGACCAAAGAGCAGGGCAAAACCGCCACCACCCGCCAAGCCGTAGCCGAAACGGTTGTCGCGCTCCAAACGCCAATCGTACTTGCCGCTGATGTCGCTATCGTCATACTCATAGTCGCCACCGAAGTTGTACGACAGGGTGAACGCCGCTTCGAGATAGACTCGAAGATGGTTTTTGGCCAAATAGACGTGGGGCTGCCACACCATAGGCAACATAATCGAGTTTAGTTGTCGCTTGTAGTAGGAGTAGTCGCGCTGCTCGACACCGTTTTCGTCAATTATGGTCTCATAGGTGTAGCCATACGAGAATCCACGTTGCAGAAACTCCAAGTCGGCACCCACCGCACCCACAAAGCGTGGTAGCGAGTAGTAACGCCACGAAAGACCGCCGTTGGCGAGTCCGAATACCGATTTTGTCTCCTGCACGGGGTTGAAACGCGCCGAGCCCGATGCTATACCACCAAATACACCTACGGTATGTTGAGCCTGTGCCATATATACACCGCCCAACACCACCGCCACCAGCGCAAATATTACTCTTCTTATCTTCATTTTCTATTATTAGTTTCTAATTCTGTCTTCTCTTTCTTCCCTATTCTTTATTGTTTTCTCTTACGTCTTTTCTCTCACGTCACTCCACCGAGCCTTCAGGCGAGGATTGGAGTCTCTAACCTCTTTAATGTCTGTCATTGCGAGGAGCGTTAGCGACGTGGCAATCTCCTCACTCAAATTAATCCACTTCGTGTCTTTTTCACCTTTTTAGCCGTAAAAAGGTGAGAAAAAAGCGGCGCGGTGATAAATTTTAGGGGCTAACCGAATAAATTTCCTAAAACGGACGCCTTCGCGTTTTTACTTCGTGAAAAATTCTCCGTTTTTTAACGGAAATTTCTCCGTTTATCCTTTTTCCTAAAATTCATCTGCCGCGATTGGGCTTCGCGTGGTAATATTTTATTAATTTACAACTCCTTCTAATTCAAATCAAACTAATTTTGAATTTTGAACCGACGCTGCGGAGCGAGTGCAGAGAGTGTTTACACTCTCTGCCGAACCGCGAGGAGGAAACGAGAGTTTATCTCTCGTAATTCTGAATTTTGAATTCCCAATTCCTACCTTCTGCCTCCCATCAGGCCGCCCATACCGCCTGCGCCGCCCATCATTCCGCCGAGGCCGCCAGCACCGCCCATCATACCGCCACCCATCATACCGCCGTGGCTATGGCCGCCGTTCTCCTTCTTCTCTTTGGCCTCGCGCTCGCGTCGCTCCTCCTCGGCCTTGATGAGGCGAGCCTGCTCACGCTTGTTCAGTCGCTCGATGAGTTGCTCCATCGTGACGGGCGCAAACATACGATTCATATCGAGTGTGATATCGAACTCCCAACCCGTCTTGGTTGTGAATATTTCCTCCTCCTTCTCGTTCTTGTACATCTCCGAGCGCTCGCCCTGACGACGCTCGACCATATTACCCGCATCCCACTCGCCGTTGGCGTTCAGGTCCTCGATAATGCGCATACGCATATCGCCTGCGGGGATGTACTCCACCTTGTAAGAGCCTGCGCCCAGGTTCTTCAGTTCGCGCACCGTACCACCGTTCTCGTTGAGTATCTGCACTATGTAGCGAGCCTCTGCGAGGCGCGGCACGACGTTGAGCGTCATCGTAGCATACTTCTCCCTGTCGGCTACGGTGAGGTCCACCTTCAACGAGTCGTTGCCCTCGCCCGTGATGTCGGCCAAAGCATCGGTCGGGATGTAGAGTTGGTATTTGCGTGACGGTTGCCAAGTGGTTCGCACTCGCCACTTGCGGATGCTTATCGTGTCGGGTATAAACTGAATCTTCTCGCGCAGAGTGTCGCCCTTCTCGCCCCACGAGCGCAACACTATGGCCGTAGAGTCAAACTTCGTGAGCGGCGTAGCGAACTCCAAAGCAAAATCCTCGTCGGGAATCACCTCGGCTGTGCTTTTCAAATCGACTATGCGGAACTTCGAGCGGCGAGGTGGCTCCTTCCACTCCTTGCCTTGCTCCTCGGCTTTGCGCTTCTCCTTTTCGAGACGTTCACGCTCACGCTCCTGCTCCTTGCTCTCGACCAATCGCCACGTCACCTCCAAATCTTCGGTCACCTCCTGCAAGCGGCGCAGTGAGTCGTGACGCATATATGTAATCTTTCCGCGCAACGTGTCGGGCAGCGACTCCGAGGGTCGCTTGAGCCACAGGGCCAACGTGTCGCGGCCTTTGGTCATAGGCTCTATGATGATATCCTCCTCGGGTATGCTGTCGAAGATGATTGAACGTATCTCGGGGCGTGCGGCATTGAACTGCAACTCCACCTTATGCTGGTCGGGGCGTTTCTGCTCGTTTAGTTTCTGGTTGCTGAAACTCACGTCCATAAACATACGGAAGTAGAGTTGCGGGTCGGCCGAGACGTAGCGGCGCACCGAGTCGTACCATATCGTGAAGCCCGGCATAAGCGTGGGGTTATATACGCTATCCAGGAATCCAATCTTGTCGATTGAGGGCTCGTAGGTCTGGTTGTCGTTGCTGTCGAAGAAGGCATATACACGATAATCCACAGGCTTGAGATTCTGTGCTACGAATATACCATTCGTTGCCGCGCGAGCAATCTTCGATGGCTGATACTTGAACATCGTCGAGTCATACTTGTCGGGAGTCTCGATGGAGTCGGCCTCGAAGAAGTAGATAAATGTCTTACCCAACGAGTCGGCCATCTGGCTATCCTCGGTGTATCCCGACATATAAAGCGAGTCGATTCTGTCGCCCGTCGAGAATACATAACGCATACCGTGCAGTGGGTTACCCTCGTTGTTGTCGGCCAATGCCGAGCCCAACTCTATCGAGTAGGTTGTGTTGGGTTTGAGTGAGTCGTCACGCAACTCGATGATAAGGCTCTTGCCACGAATCGTCAGCAGCGGCTTCTTCTTCATTGCGGGTGAGGTGAATACCTCCTTCTGCTGGTTCTTGAGTTGGATAAACTCGTTGAACGTAAAGGTCACCTTGTCGCCCTTGAAGTTTGTGGTGTAGTCCATCGGCGATATGTGGGTGATTATGGGCGGCAATGTGTCGTAAGGGCCTCCCTCCAGCGAGCCTATCGAGGCACAGCGACTAAAGAATGCACCTGCAAACATCAGTCCCACTGCGACCGAGAGCCAGCGTGAGGCCGAGTTGCGGTTGTTATTTGTTGTATTGTTCATCATCTTATCTATCTTCTTTATCGTGCATTGTTTTCTGTGTTATCATCTTCTTCGGTGGGCGGAGTTTGCTCATCGCCATCACCCTCATCGGCGGGCGGAGTTTGCTCGTCGCCATCACCCTCATCTGCGGGCGGAGTTATCGGCTCCTCCTCTTCATCTGCTGGTGGGGTGTTTGGCTCCTCCTGCGTTGGCGGAGCATAAAAATCGTTCACTATGCGCCAGCCCGACATAGGGTGTGATGGTCGCCACGATGCCATATATAGTTTGGTATCTACCGCAGGCAGGTTTATGGGCAACTTATAGTTGCGGTAGGCGTAGAGTTTCAGCGTAGGGTTTACCACCACCAACATCGAGGTCTCGCTCTCCAACCTTATTGTCACCTGATACTCGTCGTCGGCATAAAATTCGCCTATGGCATCGGGCTCGGTCAAGGTCTTACCCGTAGTCTTGTTTGTTATGCGACGTGCCAAGGCATCCTCATAACTCTTTACGGTCCACTCCGTCGTATCGACATAGAAGGCATAGGTCTCAAGGTCTGTCGAGCGCTCAAACTCGCCATTCGACTCTGTCTGGTCATACACACTTATACGGAAGTCGGTGTACTCCACCACATCCTTGAAACAACCCTGCAACAACGGCATACAAGCCATAATGCAAACTATATATCTCAAACTCCTTTTCATCAGGTTTTTATTTATTGTTTTTCTTAATTCTCAATTTTTTGCTCTTTCCTCTCTGCTCTCTGCCTACGTCACTCCACAAAATCGCTTGCCGATTTTGATTGGAGTCCTAATCTCTTTTTTCTGTCATTGCGAGGAGCGTAGCGACGTGGCAATCTCCTACCTCAAATCAATCTGCCGCGATTGGGCTTCGCGCGGTAATTCTCAATTCTCAATTTTGAATCTTGAATTTTGAATCTTGAATTATGAATTCAAAATCCCCTCCAGCATCTCTTGCGTTGTCCGTCCAAGTATCGGGTGTCGCCACTCGGCAGCCACCTCCAACATCGGGCGCAGTACAAACTCCCTCTCGTGCATCAGCGGATGCGGCAGTTTCAGGTCGCATCTGTCCACCACCACATCGTCGTAGAAGATGATATCAATATCCACCACGCGCGAAGCATAACGCTCACCCGTCAAAAGTTTCTCCTCGCTCTCCGCCTCGCGGTCACGCCCCAACTCGCGCTCTATGGCTTGTGTCTTCATCAGCACCTCGTCGGCCGCAAGCCCTGTACTCACCAAAATAGCCTGGTTGGCAAACTCCTCCTCGCAGGTGAAGCCCCACGCTTCGGAGTAGCATATCTGCGAGGCCCGTTCAATCGGCCCTACCTGCTCGGCTATGCGCTCGGCAACACGTTGCAGTATCTGCTCCTTACCCCTAAAGTTGCTGCCCGTCAGCAACAGAACGCTATGTCTTATTCCGCTCTCCATCTTCGCTCTGTCCGTCACTCTACTTCAGACGGTTGATTTGCTTGCTCACCGCCAGGGCGAAGTGGGTGAATATGATGCGTGAGTTACCGTTCTGGCTCACCTGTCGCATTGCGCTCTCAATCTCCGAGATTAGGTACTCGATATTCTGGTTGCCGATGAAGGGTGCAAAGTTCTGGCAGAACTTCGCCTCCTCGCCCCACAGGTAACTTATCTGTCCCAGGCCCGCGTGCAACATATAACTCTCTCTCAAAAGGCGCGCCGCGTGTAGCAGCATCGAGCGTTGTTGCTCGCGCGATAGTTGCGCCACCTCGTCTGCCCAATCCATCAACTCCAGGTGTTTGTCGTTGTATGATAGTCGCATCAGCGAGCAGAACAAGTCGAAAGCCTCCTTGCGGACGGCATCCTCGCCACCGCCCGTCAGTCGTCGCCACTCTATCACATCGCCCGCCGCCAGACGTGCCGTATTGTGCAGTTGCTGAAGGTCGATGGTCGAGCCCTCGCTACCCTGCGCCAGCGCCATCAAATCCTCGTTCTTCAGGCGAGGCACGGCCACCTCCTGCGTACGCGATATGATTGTCGGCAGCAGCAGGTCGGTGCGCTCGCTCACAAGTATGAAGAGCGTCTTATCCCACGGCTCCTCCAAAATTTTGAGGATTTTGTTTGCCGCCTCCTCGTTCATAGTCTCGGGCTGCCAGATGATTGTAATCTTGTACTCCGACTCGAAACTCTTGTACTGCAGGCGACGTATAATCTCATCGGCCTCCCTTGCCGAAATCATACCTCGCAAGGTCTTGCCCAAGTCCAGACGGTCGTACCACTCCTGACGTGTGAAGTAACCACCGCTCTCGGCTATCATCTCACGCCACAGAGGCATAAAGTCGGCACTCAGCACCACCTCGCCACTCTTCTTGCCCTGCTTGTTCACGGGGAATACGAAGTGCAGGTCGGGGTGCGCCAACTGTTGCATCTTTATGCACGACGGACACTCACCGCACGAATCGCCATCGTGGCGCGAGGTGCAGTTCAGGTACTGCGCATAGGCTATCGCCAGAGGCAGAGTACCCACTCCCGCCGCACCGCTAAATAGTTGTGCGTGGCTTATGCGTCCCTTGTCGATACTCTCGGCAAGATGACGCTTTAGCGTTTCGTGTCCTATAATGTCCTTGAATCTCATTGTTTATTTAATTCAATTTTTTCTCTTTTATTTTCCTCCTCTAAGGTAGAGGAGGTGTCGCTTTAGCGACGGAGGAGTTTGCAATTCTCAATTTTGAATTTCTTCAGCCTTGAGGCTCAAGCCTCGCATCTTTAACTCTGCGTCAAACGTGCCGGGTATCTCCCAACCGAAGTTCATCCCCGTGATGGCCAAATCCTCCAGCGCACTATCCATAAAACAACCCTTCTCGCGCATAGCCTCCACAGCCCTCTGCACCATCGGCAATATATCTTGCGCGGCCTTGTGCCACTTGCCATCACCCAAATCCACATCACCCCAAATCTTTCGTGGCGGTATGGTGTAGATGTATGTCGCTGTGCCTACATCCCAGTGTACGGTCTCCGTGTCGGCCAACTGCTTGTAGCGGTAGTCGAAGGTAGGTATGCCTACCCAAAGCCCCAAGCCGTAATCCTTGCTCTCGCTGTTGAGGTTGCGCACCATCAGGTAGAAGGGCGCTTGCGCCGTGTGCAACGTCTCGTCGAAGGCCTCGCCCAAGCGGTTGTGGCAGTGGTCTATTCTCAACTCCATTCCGAAGTGCAACGCCCCAATCTCGGCAATGCGTGGCGGAGCCTGAAAATCTTGCTGCACCAAAAGGTGTATCCAAGGCTCATCGGCCCTTCGTGGATGGTCATACTCTCGGCTTGTCGTGAGTCCCAGCGTCAGCGTGCCATCTTTGGCAAGTGTTACACGCTTGCCCTCGTTAGCGAAGATAATCTCATCCCCCTGCGCCATAGCCTCTGCCCCTGCCAAGTCGTAGCGACTCGACCACTGGCATAGTTGCCAGATGGGCTTTAGGTCACACTCTGCGAATCGCAACGTGTCGGTACACGTGCGGCTGAAGCCACCACCCTGCTGCACTATGTGGGGCCATAGTGGTGAGAGGGCTGCACCACGCTCAAAGCGAGCATCGGCAATGAGTTCTCGGCCCGCTGTGGCGGTGTCAGCATCGGCCTGCGATGTAAACTTGCCACATCCCACCAAGCACCCCACGATGATAGCCAAAACTATGTAGTACCCCTTGTGCATTATGTTTTTTACTTTTTCACGTCACTCCACCTTACTTGCCTGTTGAGCCGAAGCCGCCTGCGCCACGCTCCGTAGCACCCAACTCCTCGACCGCCTGCCACTCAATCTGCTCGTAGCGTGCCACAATCATCTCTGCTATGCGCTCACCCGCCTCGATAGTGAAGGGCGTGTTGCTCAGGTTCACGAGGATAACCTTAATCTCGCCACGATAGTCGGCATCGATAGTGCCGGGTGAGTTCAGTACGGTGATGCCGTGCTTTGCTGCCAAGCCACTGCGGGGGCGTATCTGCATCTCGCAACCCTCGGGCAGTTCGACATAGAGTCCCGTAGGCACCATAGCACGCTCCAATGGCTGGAGTGTGATGCTCTCTTCGATGTTGGCACGAATATCCAATCCTGCTGACTGCGGAGTCTGATACTCAGGTAACGCAAAACGCGAATGGTTTACAATCTTTACTTTCATAGGTTTTATTTCAATTTCTGATTATTTATCCTTTTCTCTTCAAAATGGCTCTCACCATAGCCCTCAGGTCAATCTTCTCACGCCATACGGCATAGGCGAAGTAGGCCATCATCAGCCCGACATTCATCCCGTACTGCACCACCGCCCGAGGTTGGCATTGCTCGGCAAAAACCTCTGCTGCGAGGTATAGCGCCACGCCCGCAACGACATACTCCGCTATGCGGCGCACATCATACTCCACGGGGTAGTAGCGGCGCATCAGGTAGTAACTCATCGCCACCATCGAGGCTTCAGCGGCCTAGCGTACCCACCCCGCACCTCCATAAACTCCCGTTAGCGGGATGAGTGTCACGCAGGCCACGATGCTCACGCCCAAGCCGGCGAATG
>JAZOVT010000075.1:0-61704 GCA_045658845.1 Alistipes sp. | reverse complement strand
TTATTTTGTCGGCAAAGATAATATAACCTTGCGTAGAATGCAAGTTTATTGCAAATTTGTTCAGAATTATATAACGAAATAATGTGTTATTACGGCGGTAAAAAGTCGGTTTTTCTCGTTATTATTTTTGAATTTTGAATTTTGAATTTTGAATTATCCCTGCCTATCTTCCGCCCGTTATCAAACTCATTAGTCGAGGCAGATAACGCGCTATAAGGTAATAGAGCGTAAAGCCTATGCACAATACAACCAGCGGGCAGAGGAAGTAGAGCCCTAAAATAGCCATATCACTCTGTGGCGCAAAATATTTGAACGCAAGTTTCGTGGTCAACGTGAGTGGCATTCCGTGAAAGGCATACATAAAGAATCCTATACCCGCCAAGTGAGGCAAAGCCTGCCAGCGGTTATTCTCAACAAAGCGAGCCGACAGACCGATGGTTGTGATGATGCCTGCAGGTATTGCGGCGCGATTTATATACCAATGCCACGACTCCGAAAGGAAATATGTGTCAGCCACAGATAATATAATATAGGCCACTGCCGCAGGCCGTAACAATCGCCTTGCAGAGATGGCGAAGTTGTGCTTGGTAATGCCAAAATATGCTCCTACCGAGAAATAGAGTATGGTAGTGGAACTTATCGCATCGATGTTGGTATTCCATCCCGCCAGCCACAACACCCCGACAATCAATATAAAATATCGCCCAATCCCCTGTATTGCAAAATAGATGATAGGCGAAAGAATCATTATTACCATCAAATTGCGTATAAACCACAGTTGATAGCATATCGGGAAACCGTCATTAAGATTCCAAAACGCCTGAAAGAACTCTCCTAACGAATAATCGCTAACAAGTTTACGGCTCTCCAAAACCAACCCTTTGGTAAATGGTTCCGACAGGAGAAACATCCCCATCACAGCCGCATTCCATAGTATGTAGGGCAACAATACGGTGCGAGAGCGCTTCAAAAGTTTGCTTTTGTACGATTCAAGCGTAAAATTACCTCCGTTACGGAAGAAGAAATATCCCGAAAATATAAAGAAACAAGGCACTGCTACACGCGCCAAAATATTGGATATAATGTGCGATATTGTCGTATAAAATGGGTAATAACCTTCGGCCACATAGGAAGTACCTATGCGCGAGTGTATCAGCACCACGCCTATAATCAGCGGCAGACGCAAAAGGCTGACTGTCTTTGATAATAATTCGTTGTTCTTCATTGGGCAGTATAGCAGTGTGTGTTAGGTATAATCTGCCCTTGTATTAATATATGGTAATTATATGCCAAATTACACTACCTGCGGTTTTACCTCATTCGGAGCCTAAAAAAAGGCGACCAAAGCCCCTGTCGCGAGGCGGGGGTTGGGGGTGGGTCATACTTGTAAATGCGGCTAAAAGCCATAACGTAGGCTTAAAGAAGCACAACGACTTAATAATAGTGTAATTTTGTATGTAAGCACCTAATTATAATACCTCCAAAGGCACCTCGCAAGGCAAGATGTCATCTGTAAGTCAATATTAAAAAGTGAGTGAAAAAACTCCACTCAAGGGCAGTTGTTTATTACAAATATAATGTAAAATCCTGTATGTGCAAAATTTAGCAAGGTAAATTCGCTTAATTTTGTGCTAAATCCCAGTGATTTTATTAAAAAAGATTCGGTTTTATTCTTTGAATTGTTTAATTTTTACTAACAACAGAGTCGTGAAAAACAATTTCGGATTTCGTGTTTTGAGTTTTGGATATATATTTTTTCATTATCTTTGTGCCAATCAAATTCAAAAGTTATGAAAGTAGGTCGCATACAGACTCTGAAAGTTAATCGCATATCCGATTATGGACTCTATCTCGCCGATGAGGAGGGTGCTGAGGTGTTGTTGCCAAATCGTTATGTGTCGTTGGATAATGCCGTGGGTGATGAATTGAGCGTGTTCGTTTATCACGATTCCGAGGACCGCTTGGTCGCTACAACCGAGACTCCGTTTATCACCGAGGGTACGGTTGCAGCCCTTAAGGTTGTCGATAAGAGTATTCACGGTGCTTTCCTCGATTGGGGTTTGGCAGGTAAGGACCTCTTTTTGCCGAATCGTAATCAGCAGGGTGGTGTTTTGGCGGGCCATAGTTATGTGGTGTGGATGTATGTCGATAATATTACGGGCCGTTGTGTCGCTACGATGAAACTCAAGCCTTATATCGATAACGATGTAATCACTGTTGAGGCACGTCAGGCGGTAGATATTCTGGTGGCATCGGAGAGCCCCATTGGCTATCGCTGCATTATCAATTCACGCCACTGGGGTATGTTGTATAAGAATCAGATTTTCAAGCCAGTGCGCGTTGGTGACCGTCTTGAGGGTTATGTTCGCCGTATTACGGAAGATAATCGTATCGACCTTACCCTTCGTCGTGAGGGTTACGATGGTGTGGCTGTGTCGGCCGATACGTTGCTTAAACTCTTGCAGGATAATGGTGGTGTGTTGCCCGTCGGGGATGACTCTTCGCCCGAGGAGGTGCACCGCTTGACGCAGATGAGCAAGAAGGTCTTTAAGCGTGCAGTCGGTATGCTGCTTAAGGGTGGTAAGATTGTGGCTGATGGACATAGCATCAAACTAAAATAGACGAATTATGGCAAAACTTCATACCGCCGAGCGAGTATCAAACCGTGATGCTTCCGATAACTTTGTTTTCCAGCGTTCGATTTTGGCCTATTACAAGGCTGCCGAGATAGTGTCGGGCGATGTGCTGGAGATAGGTACGGGTGTGGGTTATGGTGTCGATGTTGTTGCGCCTGCGACTGCAAAGTTTACGACAATAGATAAAACGGCTCCCAAGTTTGATAATCCTCTGCCCGCGAATGTCGAATTTCGCCAAATGGCTGTTCCACCGCTTGATTTTGCAGATGAAAGTTTTGACTATGTAATATCGTTTCAAGTAATCGAGCATATCGAAAACGATGCAGAGTTTGTGCGCGAGGTTAGCCGCGTGTTGCGCAAGGGTGGTAAGTTTATTGTCTCTACTCCCAATGCCCCGATGTCGCTCACGCGTAATCCGTGGCACGTCAGAGAGTATCGCATCGAGGAGTTGAAGGCCTTGCTCAAACGCTCATTCTCGAAGGTTGAATGTCGGGGAGTTGCGGGCAATGAGCGTGTTATGGAGTATTATGAGCAGAATCGCCGAGGTGTTGAGCGTATTACGCGCTTCGATGTGTTCGATTTTCAGCATCGTTTGCCCCGATGGATGTTGCAGATTCCTTATGATATTCTCAATCGACTGAATCGCCGTCGCTTGCTTAACGAGAATCAAGACCTTACTGCCTCAATCAGCCGCGACGATTACAGTATAGGCCCTGTCGGCGAGCAGTGTTTCGACCTCTACTATATCGCAACAAAGTAGGATATCGAGTAGGCTAAATAATGTTAAATTCATTTTATTTTTGCAGGTAAATTTTTTTATCTGCAATTTTTTTTCTATCTTTATCAGTCGACTTATCGTAGGGTGCGATAGGCGATAAATAAACCATATTTGTAATCAATTACTTGAGTTTGCATCGATGGGCGAATATGCGATAGAGATAATCTTGATTTTATCGGGTGTTCTGGTCGGCGTTATCAATACGTTGGCTGGCGGTGGCGCCATTATCACTATGACGCTCTTTACCGTTCTGGGCCTTCCTATCGGAGTCGCTAATGGTACTAATCGCATAGCCGTCATTTTGCAGAATTTCACATCGTCGGTAGCCTTCATCCGCAAGCGAATGCTCGACATCAAGAGTGGTGTGAAGTTGGCTTTGCCAGCGGTTGTGGGAAATATTGTTGGCTCGTTGGTTGCTACGCATATCAGTGATACAATCTTTACTATTTGTATGGCTGTCGTCTTGACGGTAGTGCTCGTCTATATGATTTTCGACAATAGCCACCGTCATCCTCATATTCACGGAGGCCGTCCGTTGGAGACTAAATTCTACCACTATATATGGTTCTTGCTGTTGGGCTTTTATGGCGGGTATATATATATTGGTTTGGGTTACGTTATTTTGGCCGTTACCATTTGGTCGATGAAGTTGGATATTATCACCGCTAACGTCATTAAGGGATTTATTATATTCCTTGCCACTCCCTTTTCGCTTATCATCTTTATGATGAATGACCAGGTCGATTACGCCTACGGTTTGTGGCACGGTTTGGGTAATATTTTGGGTGCGATGTTAGCCTCGCATTTTGCAATGACGTGGGGCGTTAAATTTGTGCGATGGTTTACGATGGCTATTTTGGTCGTATGCTTTGCCGATTTGGTAGGGCTTATATCGTTGCACGATTGGTTGCACGCTCTGTTGGATTTGTTCCAGTCGGGGTGTGTTGTTTGTTAATCTGAATAGTAGAAGATGAAATTTTCCAAGGAGGATAAAATAGTTGTTACGGGAGCGCGAGTACATAACCTCAAGGGGGTTGATGTCGAAATTCCGCGTTACTCGTTGGTCGTTGTTACGGGCTTGTCGGGCTCTGGTAAGTCATCACTTGCCTTCGATACTATCTATGCCGAGGGACAGCGCCGTTATATGGAGACTCTCTCGACCTATGCTCGACAGTTTGTCGGCACGATGGAGCGTCCCGATGTCGATAAGATTACGGGCCTAAGCCCTGTTGTCGCCATCGAGCAGAAAACAACTAATAAAAATCCCCGCTCGACGGTTGGTACCGTGACCGAAATCAACGACTTCCTGCGTCTGCTCTATGCTCGTGCATCGCGCGCCTACTCTCCCATAACCGATGAGGAGATGGTGCATTATTCCGATGAGCAAATCTGCGACCTTATCGTTGAGGGCTTTTCGGGCCGTAAGGTAGCCTTTATGGCTCCTATCATCAAGGGGCGCAAAGGCCATTATCGCGAATTGTTCGAATCGTTGGCCAAGCGAGGTTACATCTATGCCCGTATCGATGGCGAGATACGCGAGATAACGTCGGGTATGAAACTCGACCGTTATAAGGTACATACCGTTGACCTTGTAGTGGACCGTATGCGTGTGAGCGAAGATTTGCAGGAGAGGGTTATGACCTCACTAAAGGAGTCTATGCGCCAGGGCAAGGGAACTATGGCTCTCTATGATTATGAAGCCGATGGTATGCGTTACTATTCTCGCCACTTGATGTGTCCTTCGACGGGCGTAGCGTTCGAGGACCCCGCACCGCATACCTTCTCATTTAACTCTCCGCAGGGCGCTTGCCCACGATGCAGTGGATTGGGCGTTGAGGCTGTGTTCGATAGAGAGAAGATTATTCCCGATGCGAGCCGCTCGTTGCGCGATGGCGCTATCGAGCCTATCGGAAAATATAAGAATAACAAACTCTTTGCTATGCTTACTATGCTGGGCCATCGTTACGACTTTACACTCGATGACCCCATTAGTTCCATCAGCGATGAGGGTATGAATGCCATATTGTATGGTGACCCCAAACCTCTTACAGTCGATTTGTCGGAGTTTACATCTATGTCGGGCCGAAGAATGATTCCCTGGGAGGGTATTGCCGAGTATGTACAATCGACTACCGACGATGAGGAGTCGAAGCGTGGTCAGAAATGGCGTGAGCAGTTTATGGCATACCGTGAGTGTAGTGTTTGCGGTGGTACTCGCTTGAAGAAGGTGGCTTTGCAGTTCCGCATTGGCGGCAAAAATATAGCCGAGGTGTCGGCTATGTCAATTGAGGAGTTCTCGGCGTGGATGCAGAATGTCGAGGATTATCTCAACGATAAGGAGCGCAAGATTGCAACCGAGATTATCAAGGAGATTCGTGAGCGCCTGCGTTTCTTGTTGGATGTGGGTTTGGGTTATTTGTCATTAAGCCGCTCTGCTCGTTCGCTGTCGGGTGGCGAGAGTCAGCGTATTCGTTTGGCAACGCAGATAGGCTCAAAGTTGGTCAATGTACTCTATATACTCGATGAGCCGAGCATCGGCCTTCATCAGCGCGATAATTGCCGACTGATTCGTACACTGCAGGAGTTGCGTGATGCGGGCAATTCGGTGATTGTTGTCGAGCACGATGAGGAGATGATGCGCTCGGCCGACTTTATTGTCGATGTAGGCCCCAAGGCGGGTCGTCGAGGTGGGCAGATTGTTGCTGCGGGTACGTTGGATGATATCCTAAAGTCCGATACTATAACAGCCGATTATCTGTGTGGCCGTCGTAAAATCGAGATTCCAGCCACTCTGCGTGAGGGTACGGGCCAGAGCCTTACTATTCGTGGCGCACGAGGCAATAATCTTAAGGGTGTGGATGTAAGTTTCCCATTGGGTAAATTTATTTGTGTTGCAGGAGTTAGTGGCTCGGGTAAATCAACATTGGTAAATGAGACTCTGCGTCCAATCCTCAGCCGTCATCTATATCGCTCTTTCGACCAGCCGCTGGCCTACGATTCAATCGAAGGATTGGATAATATCGACAAATTGGTTGTTGTGGACCAATCGCCCATTGGCCGTACACCGCGCAGTAATCCTGCCACATACTCTAATGTCTTTTCCGACATCCGAAAACTCTTTGTGGCTACACCCGATGCACAGGTGCGAGGCTTCAAAGCGGGCCGTTTCTCGTTCAATGTCAAGGGTGGCCGTTGCGAGGAGTGTCGTGGCGCGGGAGTGCAGACTATCGAGATGAACTTCTTGCCCGATGTCTATGTACGTTGCAAAGCGTGCGGTGGTAATCGTTATAATCGCGAGACTTTGGAGGTTAAATACAAGGGAAAGAATATCAACGAGGTGCTGAATATGACCGTTAATCTCGCTGTCGATTTCTTCGCAAATATACCCTCAATATATCAGAAACTCAAGGCTATCCAAGACGTTGGTTTGGGTTATATCACTCTCGGCCAACCTTGCACGACGTTGTCAGGTGGCGAGAGTCAGCGCATTAAGTTGGCGGCCGAGTTGTGTAAGAGTGATACGGGACGAACATTGTATATCCTGGATGAGCCTACTACGGGCCTTCACTTCGAGGATGTGCGCCAATTGTTGGCTGTGATTAATAAATTGGTCGATAGGGGCAATACCGCCATCGTTATCGAGCATAATCTCGATGTTATCAAGGTTGCTGACTATATAATCGACATAGGCCCTGAAGGCGGCGCTGGTGGTGGCCGTGTGATTGCGGCAGGTACGCCGCACGAGGTTGCCCGATGCGCGGAGAGTGCTACAGGCGAATTTTTACGTCGAATGGGTATTTAGGCAAGAATTTTGAAGTCGTTTCAGTCATAAAACATATTATGCTATGAAACGACTTCCTTTTGTTTTTGTGTGCATCCTACTTTGCACCTATTGTGGCCCTAATGTTCAGCAAGCCGCAGCGCAGACCAATCAACATTACACTCACCTGACGCACGAACAACGCATCGAACGTCGTGCAGAGCGTATGGCCGAGTATGAGAAATTTATCGACTCACTTGTACAGTCGCGCAACTTTGAGTTTAATCCCCAGACCGTTCAGCAGTTGCCAGCGGGCGGTACTACGCTGCTCTCTAATCCCACCTATACGGTGACTCTCTGGCGAGGCTCTGTAGATGTATGCCTGCCTTATTATGTGGGCTATGTACCGCCGTACCGTTATGTGTTAATCAATACCGTTACGCCAAACGTTACCGACTATCAGATTCATCAAACCTCCGAGGGCTGGACCGTAGTGTTTAAGTGCCCCTTGTATGCAACGGGTGATTATACCTTTACGTTCGATATAAACTCCCGACTCGGAGGTGCTACACTCACAATCTCCTATCCTTGGTATAGCCCCGTGCAGTATACAGGTACGTTATCAAAAATTTATTAATTCTTTTGGTACTTATATACAAATTACCCAATCTACGGTTGTTTCTCATTCGGAGCCTTGAAAAGGCGACCAAAGCCCCTGCCTAAGGCGGGGGTTGGGGGTGGGTCAAACTTGTAAATGCGGCTGAAAGCCGCAATGTATGCTTAAAGCAAGCAGATAGACTTAATTGTAATGTAATATTGTATATAAGCACCTTATGTTGTAAATCCTTATGGCTAAATATATTTATGCGCTTTATGCGTCATTAATCGTAACAATGCTAATAGTAGTTGTGGCTTCGGCCCATAATATCATTGCCGGACAGAGGTCTGGCAATGATACTTTATCGCCGCGTCGCACAACGCAGCCCGTGCCGCAATATTCGGTTACTCGTTCTTCGGTGCCTCAGTTGAGTATAGTTCCCGTTCTTGGCCCCGATTATCACGTTGTTGATACTCTCTCTAAAGATAATCGTTGTCAGAGTCCCTCTACGCGTGCCGAGCGCCGTGCCTGCCGAGCCGAGGCCTTTGCATTTCATATCGACTCGCTTGTCGCCACACGCTCATTCGCTTTTTATCCTACAACAATGCAGTCCTCTCCGCGCGGTGAGTTGCGTAGTATCTACGCTCAATATTACTATATTTTTGTAAGTCCTGTCGATTTGGAGGTGCATCTGCCGATTGAGACGGGTATAACGCAATACGTCTCGATGCTGAATTTCGATACCGATACGGTTGATGAGTTTCATACCACGAAGCACCTTTCTCAGTGGGTGATAACCTTCTCGGCTACCACTCATAGTGATAAATATTATTTCAATATCTTGATTTCTACCGTTACGGGCGAAACAGAGTTGCTGGTGCAGAGTTCTCAAGTTGCAATGCGCTACCTGGGAACGATAGGCGATAGGATGAAGATTCGCCATATAGAAGAATAACACCGTTGCTCCTTTTGGGGCAACGGTGTTATTCTTAAACGTGTCACAGTCTTATAAATCTACACTCTGCGAATCAATCATCGACGCAGGGTCTGTGCCAGGCATAATCAACTCATCATCCTTGTAGCCGAACGTACGCAGATAGTCGTTGAATTGCTTTACGATGTCGTCACGACGTGCAAATGCCGCCATATAATATAACTCCAGTAATGTGTCCATTCGTTGATTAATCTGTGACGATACAAGGTCAGCCTTCACACCATCAAACTGCAAATAATACTCAATGTATTCACGCAAGACGTTGAAATAATCGACCAACAACTTGTCGCCCTTATCCATCTTGCCTAATGAGTAATAACCCTCGATGAAAGGCAATGTATTGCTGTCGCTATAACGGATTTTGGGCGAGGGCAATACCTCCAAACCTCTGTCGAGCAGAGCCTCGGCCTCATCTCGTTTGCCCTCTACGATAAGTTGCTTTGCCACTCTTGCAAATCCCTCACGCGCCTTCGATGCGCTCAAGTTGTATTGCGTGAAGTGGTCAGCCAAAACGTCGGGGTCTGCCAAGTTACCAAAGCGGAACTTCTTCATCAACAGCGGCGCTGTCCACTCCGTATCAATGCGACCTATATCCCAAGCCGACTGATAAGGTGTGTAGATAGGCACAAGGCGGTAAGAATAGCCGTCAAACTGCAAGTAGTCGAGCAGGCCGAAATCCTGCAAGATGTATACCTGCGTAAAGCAAATCGGACGATTCCAATCGAAGTTTGCCAACAAGTCGAGCATCATCATCTCGCTCTTGTCCAAAGAGTTCTTGTTTGCTGCAATGTTTATATATACAGTATCTACAATCAAGTGGCTATCCTTCTCCTTTACGATTCCCGACTTTATCGCATTCTCCTTGTTTACGGGTATCGCAATCTTACGAGCAGGCAAGTAATCAAGCAGTGAGCCATCTGTTAGTTGTAATTTTGTACCTTGTTGCTCGCTCTCGATAAACGACATAATCTCCTTTATATCTACAATGCGATTTACCTTTTCGCGTATGGGCAATAGGTCGTTTACAAAAGCATATTTGCTTGATGGTAATTTGAATGGCACGGGCGCAGCCTCGTTGGCGCGAGTCTTCATCTCGTCGATATACCACTCGCCGCCCAAGTAACTCGAATTCATAATTCTTACGTCGGTACGCACACCATCTACCTCCTGATTAAACCACAAGGGGAATGTGTCGTTATCGCCATAGTTTATGACAATAGCATTTTCGGGTGTAGAGTGCAGATAGTTCCAACCAATATCTCTTGCCATTGTGCGGCCCGAACGGTCGTGGTCATCCCAGTTCTCGGCGGCAAGGATTGTCGGAACGCACATACATATAGCGACTGCGGCTATTGCCGTTGTGCGATTATCGCGTTTTAGAATCCACATAGCCGCATCACGCAGAGCCAATACGCCCAATCCAATCCATATACAGAAGGCATAGAACGAGCCCGCATATACATAATCACGCTCTCGTGGCTCCGATGGGCAGGTGTTGAAATATACCACCAACGCAATACCCATCATCACAAATAACCACATCACAACGATAAAGTTGCGTTGGTCGCGGTTGAGTTGGTAAATTAATCCAATCAAACCCAATATGAAAGGCAGGAAGTAATATGTGTTGCGGGCAGGATTGTTGGCCATTTCGCTTGGTAGATTACTCTGTGGACCCAAATAAGCCTCATCCAAAGCATCAATGCCCGATAGCCAATTTCCGTGAGCGATAGTCTCTCCCGAAGCCTGAATATCGTCTTGGCGTCCTACGAAATTCCATAGGAAGTAACGCCAATACATATAGTTCAACTGATATGTAAAGAAGTAGTAGAGATTCTCGCTAAACGTGGGCTCTACAAAACTCTCACCCGTAGCCGAGTCATATACCGTACGTCCGTAATCCAATACCTCACCCGTCAATGCACGGCCACTCTCATCGCGCATAGTCTCGCCATATTCGTCGCGCAAAACATCAACCTTTGTGCGGTATGCCGCCCAGGGTTTATACTCTTTTTCGCCCTTGAATGAGTTCCATAGGCGGGGGAAGAAGTGCATAAACTCCGCAGGGTACTTATATCCCGACAACGATGTAACCTTGTCGTATTGCTTTGTGTCGGGGTTGTAGTAATATGATGTACTCTCCTCGTAATCCTCTATGGGTGAAGAGTAGTAAGGGCCATATAGCAACGGACGGTTACCGTATTGGTCACGATTCAATACCGACAATAGAGCGTGTGGATTGTTCGGGTTGTTACTGTTCATCGGCGGATTTGCCGTAGCACGAATTGTAACCGTTGCATAAGAAGAGAAGCCGATAAGTATCATTGTTGTCGATACCAAAATCAGATTCCAAATCTTTTTGCCAGCCTTATGTGTGCGGAAAATACCGTAGAATAGTGCCGCGAACATTGCGAGCGCAAATAGCGTAATACCCAAATTAACGGGTAGCCCCAACGTATTCACAAAGAATAAATCGACCATTGCACCAATGTAAACGGTGTAAGGAATGATTATTCCGTTGATGAATCCCAAAATAGCCAATGCTACCAATGTGGCATATATACAGCCCTTGAGTGTGATGTTCTCATACTTGCGGAAGTAGTAGATAAATACCAACGCAGGAATTGTCAGCAAGTTTAGGATGTGAATACCTATCGACAAGCCCATAAGGTAGGCAATCAGGATTATCCAGCGTGTCGAGTGTGGCTCGTCGGCCTGCTCCTCCCATTTGAGCATCAACCAAACAACCATCGCCGTAAAGAGTGACGATTGAGCATAAACCTCACCCTCTACTGCAGAGAACCAGAATGTGTCGGTGAACGTATAGGCCAACGCACCTACCACACCTGCACCCAATGCTGCAATCTTGCCACCCTCCGTGAACTCCTTGCCTACGGCCGTAATCATACGGCGGGCGATATGCGTAATGGTCCAGAATAGGAACAGTATGCAGAATGCACTCGAGAGGCAGTTCATCGCATTGACCATATGCGGCACATAATGTGTCGAAGGAGCAAGCATTGTGGCGATGCGCGCCAAAAGCATAAAGAGCGGTGCTCCAGGCGGGTGTCCTACCTCCAATTTGTACGATGTGGCAATAAACTCGGCGCAGTCCCACAGACTCGACGAGGGCTCCATAGTCAAAAGATATGTTGCGGCTGCTATGGCAAAAACTCCCCAGCCGACTATCTTATCCCAACGTTTGAAATCCATATTTTTCTTTAGTATGATTATTATCTATGCGTAAATATCTTGCAAAGATACAAAATTAACGCAAAATAATATGTAATATTATCGCTAATTAGGAGTTTTTTCTTTCTGTGGTATATTGTGGCCTATGTTTGGGGATTTTATATCTGCAAAAAAAGCCGCTAAACATCGTAGCGGCCTTTTGTTTGTATGTTCTGCTTATTTCAAATCTTGCGGATAATTTGTGTGGTTTATCACCTTGCCATCCTTGATTCTTATCCAAGTCTCAAACTCGCGTTTGCCTTCTGTTAGTTCAATCACTCGTGCGCCGTTTCCGCCTGGTATGCCTGTGTATGTAGTGTCACCACCCGTAAAACGACCGTAGCACAACAATATTCCTCGCCAATTTACCGCATAGTCATTAACGTGGTCGTGACCAACGAATGTCGCCATCACGTCACCCGCTTGTAGCATTGCTACTCCGAGTCCTGAATTAATGTCTGCCGAGCAAGCCTTCTCTTTGCGAGTTCCAACCATAAAGTTGCCCTCGTTTGCTATGGCCTCGTGATATTCGGGAATTGGTATGTGGAAAAATGCCAAAGAGGGTAGTGGCTGACCTCCATTTGCCGTAGTGAAAGCCTTGCTGCTTTTCATATACCAATCAATTTGGTCACGCTCAATCCATCCATAACCCTTAACGCCTTTTATTGGAGAGTATGAATTGCTGTCAAACAAATAGAGTACCGACGCTGCATTGTCCGAAGCCGAGCCTTTTATCGGGAGTATGTAGTTTGTTACACCAGAAATTCCAGCCGTCGAGGTCGTTAAGTTTCCTTCGATACCTTGCAATACTTCGAGCAGTTGGGCTCTTGTGAGGTCGTTCTCATCGTCGTGATTTCCGAACGTCACAGCAAACGGTAGTTTGCGCTCAACAACGGGCTTTAGAGCAGCCTTTAGACCATCAGCCGCAGGCTTTGCCGTTACGACATCACCCGTAAATATCACCAAATCGGGTTTCTCGGCGTCCAACACTTCGGCCATACGCTCTGCTGCTTCCTCTGATTTTGCATCGCCATATCTCCAATGCACATCGGTGAATTGTACGATTTTGAATTTGCCGTCGGCGCCAAATTTTAGGATTTTTGTCTGTGCGCTGATGCTCTGTGTGCCAAATAGTATAGTGCCCACAAGCATCATCAATGAGAGTGAAAATAATCTTGAGCGTTTCATATCGTTTTTCTATTTGTTTTGGTGTTATTCTTTGCAAATATAGTATATATTAATGACAATTTTATCAAGTGTAACCAAAAATTACTTTATGGCCGAGGTTTTGTTTATTGTAATTTTGAATTGGTTGTTCTGTTTCATATCTTTGTTGTATGAAACGAATATTTACACTCATCATCTCACTCGTTGCGCTTGCTCAAATGGTGCAGGCTCAACAATCATTGCGACGCATCAGCGTAACCGATTTTGGAGCCCAACCCGATAGCCGTGAAGATACTCGCGAAGCCTTTGCCCGAGCCATTAAGGCTTGTGGCGGACGCGATGCCATTATTGAGTTCCCACAAGGCCGCTACGACTTTTGGCCTGATACTTTGCGTGATGCTACGACGGCAATGTATTTGGGGAATGTCCGCAATATCACAGTCGAGGGTAATGGCTCCGAATTTGTCTTTCACGGCAAGATGCGAATAGCCTTCGTCGAGCGTTCGCAGAACGTAGTGCTGCGAAACTTCTCAACCGATTGGGACCGTCCCTATATCAGTCAGGGCGAGTTTGTTACCGTTAGCGATGATTATGTCGATTTGCGCATCGACCCTGTGCAGTATCCTTTCCGAATCGAGAACGACCGCATCCGTTTTATCGGTGAGGGGTGGAGTTATGGCGTGCATAGCAACTATATGAATATTCACGAAAAGGCCACTGGCGAAATTGCCTATCGTACACGCGACGCTCATACGGGTGATATTTTTAACAATCGCGCCGAGTTGCTTGCGCCCGATGTGGTGCGCTTCTATGGTAAACTCAAACCGCGCGAAGTGCCCGTTAAGGTGGGGCAAATCATCACACTTTATCACGGCACCTACATTATGAACGGCATCCAGATAGGTGATAGCAAAGATGTTGAGTTGGAGGATATTACTATCTACCACGCATTGAGTACAGCGGTCTATGGTCACCGCTCCGAAAATATCACTTTGCATAGAGTCAGTACCCGCCCTCGTCAATCAAAGGGACGCGTCTTTAGTTCCGTTGCCGATGCCTCGCACTTCACCTGCTGTCGTGGCGACATCATTATCGACGGATGTGCCCACGCGGGTCAGGGTGATGACTTTATGAATGTGCGAGGAGTCTATTCCCGCATCAATAAGGTCGAAAGCGCCAACTCCGTGCGTGTTATCCGTGCGTGGTTTATTGAGGCTGGCGATACCTTGTGGGCGGTGAATCACGCTACCTTAAGCCGCCGTGAGGAACTTGTCGTGAAAAGCAAACAGCAACTCCCTGCCGTTGATGGCGAGCAGGAGTGGATTGTTGAGTTTGAGCAACCTGTATCCGCTACAGTCAAGGAGGGCAACTTCCTCGAAAACAAGAGTTGGACACCATCACTCACCGTTCGCAACTGCCGATTCGAGAAACGCAATCGTGCCAGAGGTATGCTTGTTACTACACCCAAACCTGTGCTAATCGAGAACAACTATTTCAACACGGCTGGCACTGCTATCCTGATTGAGGGCGACCTTGATTATTGGTACGAGTCGGGAGCACATACTAATCTTGTTATTCGTAACAATGTGTTCCATAATTGCTCCACATCGGGTTGTGAAACGGGTGACCGCTGGGAGTGGGGCGAGGCGCCTATTACCATCTCGCCATCATACCGACCCACGTCGGAGAATAGCCCCGCCTACCATAATAACATTTCTATCGAAAACAACGAATTCCGCTGTTTCGATGCCCCTGTGTTGTTTGCCCGTTCTGTCAATGGTCTGCGCTTTGTGGGTAATCGCCTCAAACCGACCTATGATTATGAGCCATTCCTATGGCAACGCTCAAATCTCTATCTCGACGGTTGTCGCAATGTTACAGTTGAACGCAATAAGTTGCATAAGCGTTTCCCCGCCAAACTTATTGAGTTGCATCATATGCGCCCCGACGATATAGATTGCTCCGATTCTGAATTCGACGTCCGATAAAGATTAAAATATATAACGCCTATTCCCAATGAATGGGCGTTTTTTTTGTGCTGTGCGCTCGTTACTTTTGGCACAAAAAGAGTTGTAAACGAATAATTTTGAATTTTGATTTTTGAATTTTGATTTTTTCGTAAGAAAAAAACTATCTTTGTGGAAAATAATTATGACTATGGAATCTAAATTTGTTTTATACAATACGCTCTCACGCCGTAAAGAGGTGTTTGAGCCTATCCACGAGGGTCGCGTTGGTATGTACGTTTGCGGCCCAACAGTTTATGGTGACCCACATTTGGGCCACGCTCGTCCGTCGATTACCTTCGACCTTTTGTTTCGTTATTTGAAAGCACTTGGTTACAAGGTGCGCTATGTTCGTAACATTACCGATGTAGGCCACCTGGAGCACGATGCCGACGAGGGTGAGGATAAGATTGCAAAGAAAGCCCGCCTGGAGCAGTTAGAGCCTATGGAGGTTGCTCACTATTATACCGAGCGTTACCACAAGGCTATGGAGCAAATCAACGTGCTGACTCCCTCTATCGAGCCTCACGCATCGGGCCATATCATCGAGCAGATTGACTTTGTTAAACGTATCTTCGATGCAGGCTATGCCTACGAATCAAATGGCTCGGTATATTTCGATGTTGAGAAATATAACAATGATTATCATTATGGTAAGTTGTCGGGCCGTAATCTCGACGATATCGTAGCCAATACCCGCGATTTGGATGGTCAGGGCGATAAGCACCATTCCTACGATTTTGCCCTTTGGAAGAAGGCCTCACCCGAGCATATTATGCGTTGGCCTTCACCTTGGAGTGATGGTTTCCCAGGCTGGCATATGGAGTGCTCGGCTATGAGTTGCAAATATTTGGGCGAGCAGTTCGATATCCACGGAGGAGGTATGGATTTGATGTTCCCTCACCACGAGTGCGAGATTGCGCAATCTACCGCCGCTTTGGGCCACGACTCTACTCGCTATTGGGTGCATAACAATATGATTACTATCGACGGTCAGAAGATGGGTAAGTCGTACGGTAACTTCATCACAATGGAGCAACTTTTTGGTGGTGAGCATCCTAAATTGGAGCAGGCCTATACTCCTATGACCGTGCGTTTCTTTATCCTTCAGGCTCATTATCGTTCGACGCTCGATTTCTCTAATGCTGCATTGCAGGCTGCCGAGAAGGGTTTTGACCGTTTGATGAAGGGTGTTGAGACATTGGCCAAGTTGAAGCCTGCGGCTGCAACGTCGGAGGGTGTTGTTGTTGCCGACCTCGAGAAGCGTTGTCGCGAGGCTATGGATGACGATTTGAACTCTCCAATTGTTATCTCTGCTCTGTTCGACTATGTTCGCATCATCAACCAGATTGCCGAGGGGCAGCAGACTATCTCGGAGGCCGATTTGGCAGAGTTGCGTCGTATCTTCAATCTCTATGTCTTCGATATCCTCGGTTTGCGTAACGAGAAGCAGGAGGGTGCAGCAGGTGGCGGCGATATGCTCAAGAAGGTTGTCGATATGATTCTTGCCGTACGTCAAGATGCTAAGGCCGCAAAGGATTGGGCTACATCGGACAAGATTCGTAACGAACTCACTGCTATCGGTATCCGTGTGAAGGACCGTAAGGATGGTGTAGATTGGGAAATCGAATAAAAACCTTGATACAATGAGACCAATTAGGAAATTCTTGCTAAAGGGTAAGGAGAATATGATTGACCATGTGAAAAGTGTCAATGAATTGGGGTGTATTTATTGGGTTAGGGCTTCTAATAAACATATGGAGGTCGGCGATGTGTGTTACTTGTTTTTGATTGGAAAGGGGCATAATCAAGTTCGATATCGTTTAGAGGTTGTGGAAACACATTGTGAGCGTAAAGACCAAATATGTTTCAAAAAACCTTATACTAAAAGTGAAAAGTTGAATTATAAACTTATTCCTACTGCTCCTATTTATGTGGGTGATGAACTATCTCGGGATGATTTGGAGAAAATAGGTGTCAATCGATATGTTCAATATATTGAATTGAATGAAGATCAAACAATATATTTAGATGCCTTTTTTGGAAACTAAATACCAAGAATATTAATACTTAATATATGATTTCTGACGACCAAATTAAAGAGGCTATAAGACGACAGGATTCGTTGGGGAGGTGTCTTTGACATCGCTCAAAAGCGAATAGACCTGCAAAACGAAGAGGAGAAGACTCAAGACCCTGCGTTTTGGGATGATGCCGATGCCGCGCAGAAACAACTGCGCCGTGTGGCGGCTATCAAGTCGTGGGTTGAGGATTATGATGCTGTGGCCAAAGCCGTTGAGGATTTGCAGTTGATGCCCGAATTTGTGGCGGCAGAACTCTCTTCGGAGGCCGAGATGGATGAGCATTATGCCCACACCATCGAACTCATCGAAGCCCTCGAACTTCGCAATATGTTGCGAGGTGAGGAAGATAAGATGGGTGCCATTATGGATATCAATGCAGGCGCAGGTGGAACAGAGGCTTTGGATTGGGCCTCTATGTTGCTTCGTATGTACACCCGTTGGTGCGATGCTCACGGTTATAAGTATCGTATGCTGGATTATCAGGCGGGCGACGAGGTGGGTGTAAAATCCTGCACTTTGGAAATCGAGGGCGACTATGCCTATGGCTATCTCAAGAGCGAAAATGGAGTGCATCGTATGGTGCGCCTCTCGCCGTTCAATGCCAATAATAAACGCCAAACTACATTTGCGTCGGTCTTTGTGTCACCAGCCGTCGATGATTCTATCGAAATAGTAATAAATCCCTCTGATTGCGAGTGGGATACCTTCCGTGCGAGTGGTGCGGGTGGTCAGAACGTCAATAAGGTCGAGACGGCAGTGCGTTTGCGTTATCACGGCAAGGATGCCGATACGGGCGAGCCTATCGAGTTCCTGATTGAGAATATGGAGACCCGTTCGCAACTCGATAACCGCAATAATGCTTTGCGCATCTTGCGCTCGAAACTCTATCAGCGTGAGATGGAGAAACGTATGGCTACGCAACAAGCCCTTGAGGCAACGAAAAAACGTATCGAGTGGGGCTCGCAGATTCGCTCCTATGTATTCGATGACCGTCGAGTGAAGGACCACCGTACCGGCTTCCAGACCTCAGCCGTTGAGTCGGTTATGGATGGCGATTTGGACGGATTCATCAAGGAGTACCTTATGCAGACGGGTGGGGCCGTGAATGATTAATAATCATCATATATTATCGCTATATGAAACGAATAGTTTTTTGTGTAATAGCCTGCCTTTATATCCTATTACCATTGCAAGTAGTAACGGCTCAGTCAAATTCTCATAGAGCCAATGTTATAGGTAAAGGTTATCGTGGAATGGTTGAATTGCAAGGTGTCGCAATGCCCGTAGATGGAGGTCCGTCAAATTATGGCGCTCTGTTTACCTATCACGGTTATCAGGTAGTGCCGCAGTTCTTTATTGGAGCAGGTGTGGGTGTTGTGGCTGATGGTTTTTCTGCTGGCGATATGTTGATGGCTGTACGTTTGCGTAGCGATATTTTGGACCGCAAGATAACACCTTTTGTAGAGGCCGATTTAGGAGGCAGAGTATATAATGGTAGCGACTCTTATGGTGGTCGTCCCCGATATTTCTCTGCTTATGGAGGTTGCCGTTTCCGAATTTATAAGAAATTAGGCGTAAATGTTGGCTTGGGCTATTCGTTCTACCATTTTGGCGGAGTAGGCCTTAAAGTTGGAATAGATTTTTAGAGATTATAACCTATGAAACAGTTTGTTTTTACACTATTGTGTTTGTTTGCACTTGCGACAACGGCGTGTGCCGATAAGCCTTTGACGGTTGGCGCCGAGCGTACCAAGGAGTATCTTCCTCAACTCGAAGAGAAGCGTGTGGCTGTTTTGGCCAACCATACCGCTATGGCTGGCGAGGAGCATTTGGTTGATATGTTGGTTCGCGAAGGTATCAAAGTTGTTGGTATTTTCTCTCCCGAACACGGTTTCCGTGGTGGTGCCGATGCGGGCGAGCACGTCAAGAGTTCTGTAGATGAAAAGACGGGTATCCCCATCTGGTCGCTCTACGATGGCAAGTCGGGCCGTCCTTCGGATGATAAGATGCAGGCGTTCGACGTTCTGTTGGTCGATATGCAGGATGTAGGTTTGCGTTTTTACACCTACTACATCTCTATGCTCAATATGATTAATGCTTCGGCCGATTTCTCTCACAAGGTGATTGTATTGGACCGTCCTAATCCCAACGGTATGTATGTTGATGGCCCTATCCTCGATATGGAGAAGTATAAGTCGGGTGTAGGTGCATTGCCTATCCCCGTTGTTCACGGTCTTACTATGGGCGAGATTGCTCTTATGGCACAAGGTGAGGGTTGGAGCAAAAAGTGCGATGTCGAGGTTGTCACTTGCAAGGGTTATACCCACCAGACTCGTTACGATTTGCCTATCGCTCCGTCACCCAATCTGCCCACACAGCACTCTATCTATCTCTATCCTTCGACTTGCTTGTTCGAGGGTACTATCTGCTCATTGGGACGTGGTACATCACACCCCTTTGAGTGCTATGGCCACCCCGACTATAAGGATGGCTCATTCACTTTTACGCCCCGCAGCGTTGCTGGTGCGAAGAATCCTCCATTGAAGGATGTCGAGTGCTATGGTGTCGATTTGCGTGGAATAGATGACGAGCAGGTTATCGCCGATGGTTTCAATTTGGAGTATGTAATTGATGCTTATAATAAGGTTGGCAAGCCCGAAAAGTTCTTCACTCGTATGTTCTTGCTCTTGACGGGAGTCGATTACATCAAGGAGATGATTATTGCGGGTAATACTGCCGATGAGATTCGCGCTCACTGGCAGAAGGATGTCAAGGATTTCAAGGTCCTCCGCCGTAAGTATCTTTTGTATGAGGAGTAATCCATAACAATGAATATAAATGGCCGTCAAGTACGATGCTTGGCGGCCATTATTTTATTAGATTAAAACACTTCACTCCACCGAGCCTTTAGGCGAGGATTGGAGTCTCTAATATAGTTCGGAATTATCTGTTTTAATGTTGTTGTGTCATTGCGAGGAGGACTTTAGTCCGACGTGGCAATCTCCTACATTATAGTCGGCAGATAATAAATCGCTACACCTGCCACTGCACCCAATACAATCAGTAATATAGGATTAACCTTTTTGAGCGATGCCACCATTGCTGCAGCAAACAGAGCCCAACTCCAACCATCAATAAAACTTGCGCCATCGGCTGATTTCGGAAACATCAATAACAACGCTGCTGCGCCAATCATTCCGACCACTACGGGTTTCATTCCCGCGATTGCCCCCTTGACGTAGCGATTGTCGCGCAATTGAAGGAAAAATCGTGTAATGAGTATCATCAATGTAAGTGCGGGCAGGCATACGGCCGTCGTGGCTACTACCGAGCCCCAAAATCCTGCTACAGTGTAACCTATGTAGGTGGCTGAATTTATCGCTATTGGGCCGGGAGTCATCTGCGATATGGCTACAATGTCGGTGAACTCGGCATTTGTCATCCATTGATTTTGCACGACTACCTCGTTCTGAATAAGCGACAACATCGCATATCCGCCACCAAAACCGAAGAAACCGATTTTTAAGTAACTATATAGTAATTGTAGGTATATCATCTTTTAACCTCCTTTCCTCTGCGGGCCGCAAGCAATAAACCTATTATCGCACCCGCTAAAAGTAGCAGTATAGGTGTAATTCCTGCATACCATATCATCAATGCCACCGCTGCGGCTACGGCTGTTGCCACTCCACTTATACTTCGTGCGAATCCCAACGCGGGAGCAAACATTAATGCCACAACGATAGGTCTTATTCCCTTAAATGCGGCATCCACGATTTGATTGTGGCGTATCTGTGTGAAGAATATCGCAACTGCTAATATTATCAAAAATGAAGGCAATACCACCCCTGCAAGGGCAGTCAATGCTCCTCGGTAACCGTATAGTTTGTATCCTACAAATACGGCTGTATTGAGCGATATAGGCCCCGGTGCCGACTGTGCCAATGTGAGCAAATCCAAAAACTCCTTTCGCTCAATCCATCCACGATTGTATATCACCTCCTTCTCGATAATAGGTATCATAGCATATCCACCGCCAAAGGTGAATAGACCAATTTTTAGGAAAGATATGAATAGTTGTACGTATTTATTCATTACACTAAATCTTCAAACGTATGCGGGCCTTGTTTAGTCCTCCTGCAATCCATACTACAGCCAATGAGAATAGCAACGATTTCACGATGCCGCCCCAACTCTCATAACATATAGCAGGATAACGCCAACCCAAAAGCCCCTGTATAGCATACCATAAATACGGTATCATATAACAGGTAAGTGTAGCCACTCCAGCAGGTTTTATGATGTTAAACCACGCAGCTTTGCCCTTTACGTCGGCCAAATAATAGAGTACACCGACCAACGTGAATGCAATGGCATTGCAAGCAAATAACCACGTTGGTGTAGCCCTGATTTTTGATATAATCCAATGTGGATGCGCAACAAACATCAGCGCCAGCATCACAGCCCCCAATGCCAACATCGTGCCGATAAACTTTGCGGGTTTATCCTTGTCGCCTATCTTCATCAGCAGAACAGATGTAAAAGCGCCCGAAACTCCCAATGCGTGCAGAGTCATATCGCTCGGTATGGCCGACAGATTTATCATATGGGCGTGAGTGAGTAGCGATGCCGCAATCATCACAATCCACGCAATAGTCATCGGAATGAGCCTATCTCTAACCAACGAAAATACTACAGCCGTAACCAGATAACTCCAACCTATAAGACCTAATATTCCCCACCAATGTTTGCCGAATGGTGCGCCATCTGCGCCTCGATAATAGTAGTAAAGCACACACAAAAGTACAGCGCCTAAAACCTTCATCGCGGAGAATATGTATTTTTTAGCGCCTTCTGCACGAGGGTAGTCGTTCCACAAAAGGAAGAATGCAGAGATGAGCATTATCATAAACCAACGATAGGGTATAATCGCCTCGCCCCAACCGTAGGACTCCATATTGACCAAGAAAACACCCATCAGTAGCAGAGCGATAGTGCGCAGGATGATATGCCAACCAATTTTTAGCGATGAGTCGCCACGCCTCTCGCGGTTGAGTACCGCATAAGGAATCGACATTCCCATAGCAAATATAAACAGCGGGAAGATTGTGTCGGCAAATCCCAGCATATCCTCATTCGATTCTGCGTGCATAATCCAATGCGGGATGTTTTTTGCTCCGGGTACGTCGTTCACGAACAACATAAAAAACATTGTCAAGGCTCGAAAAATATCAATCGTCGCCACTCTTGTCAAGGTCTTCATAATCTTGGGGTTTTATTTGTTTGGGTTAAAAAAATCTTTATCCTCTCTTGAATCGGCAGAATGTGCCGAGTGGTAACTCCTTACCTGCACGGTCTTTGAAATATAACTCGCCTGCCTCTTCAGTGCCTGTATTACCAAACGCCTGTCGCAAGGCGGTACGAGCCAATGTCGATGATAGGCCCATAGAGTAGAGGTTTAACACCAGAAATCCGTGCTCCTCATCAAGTAGTTTGGCGCAACACTCCAACATCTCTACGATATTCTCCTCCAATATCCATTTCTCTCCATTTGCACCTCGTCCATAAGCAGGTGGGTCTAAAATTATGCCGTCATAGCGGTTGCCACGACGCACCTCACGATGAACAAATTTCAGCGCATCTTCGACTATCCAGCGTACACCATCCAGACCGCTATTCTCCATATTCTCGCGCGACCACGTCACCACCTGCTTTACCGAATCGACGTGTGTAACATCCGCTCCAGCGGCTCGTGCTGCCAACGTCGCACCTCCTGTGTATGCGAACAGATTCAATACTTTTGGAGTGATGCCGTCGGCCAACTGCTGCTCAATATTGTCGTAAATAAAATTCCAGTTAGCGGCCTGTTCTGGGAATATACCAACGTGCTTGAACGATGTTAATCCCAAGCGCATTTTCAGATTCATCTTCTTGTATGAGTATTCAATTATCCATCTGTCGGGCATATTGCGTTTGCAGTGCCAATCGCCTCGCTCATCACTTTTCGATGATGAGGTTTTCAGGAACGAAGCATCAGCCATCGAAGCCCACTCCTCTGCACTAAGCGATTTGTGCCATAGGGCTTGAGGCTCTGGACGGCGAGTGATGAACTTGCCGAAACGCTCCAACTTTTCGTAATCGCCCGAATCTATCAATTCGTAGTCGGGGAATGATGGTGTAAGTAATTGACTCATATTTTGTTTTTGCTTTTATCTCAAGTGTTGCTTTAATAGCGAGTGTTTATGCCTAAAGTTTTACTTTAATTCAAATGCCATAACTCCATCTGACACAGCGCACAATCAAACTTAAGGGCATAGCGCGTCGTGCCGTGTTCGAGGAATAAGTCACCCTTGATTTTTGGTTTTTGCTTCAAACACTCTCCAATCTCACGGCGGATGCAGTAACTCGACACCATAACCCTCTCGCCAATAGTCGGTTGTTGCTCCAATGCAGGTTCTATTCTCTCGACACCGTGACGACGGTAAAACTCTTCGGCCAAATGGTTTGTGACATTCTCATAACGGGTAATCACATTGCTCGGATAGCGAGCCGAGAAATCATCATCTATAATGTTATGATTAAGATTTCGTTCTATGCGTTTTCTGCGTAACAATTCGAGTGCCTCTCGGCGTATATCGTTCAATGCCGATGCTGGCGCAAAATATTCGTTACCCGAAATCTCAAATTCTCGTATCGAAAATATTGTGCCGCCCGTCTTTTCGATTTGGCGTTGTGCCGTTGCTACCATCTTCTCGGCATCGGAGGCCATTTGCAGTTCGCACTCCCTGTTAACTACAACCCCAATACCTTCGCAATCCTTTACCGTGAGTGTTATGTTGTTTTCCGATAACGCCAAAATTGCAGAGCAGGGTATTGTTCGCTTCGTTCTGCTGCGGTCAAGCGCAAGTGTGAAACGGTGGTCGTAGTTGCGATATACCTTGCTTCCAACCTCGATGCCATCCATTCTGTTGGGTACGATTACGCCATTCTCTGCCGAGTTGATATTTGTACCACAAAAGCCGTTTCGGCTTGATAGGCAAATGCCATCTCCAGCGGCGAGCGTAGCCGATGAATTCAACCGGAAACCGTTTCGCGAAAGCGATTCTACACGCCCTATGTACTCGCCAACGGCCTTTGGAGTGTCGAATGATGCAACATCGCCACGTTTGCCGTAAAGCATATATGATGATGCTCCGCGCGTAAAACTCTTTGCTGGGTTGGGAGTAAAGTCAATTGACGATTCTCCTATGGATGCACGTCTTAAATCAGCGTGTCGTGCAATAATCCTGTCAAGCAGTTGGCGGTAGTAGGCTACAATGTTTTTAATGTAGCGAGAATCTTTTAATCTTCCCTCAATCTTGAACGATGAAACGCCCGCCAAAATCAACTCTTCCAGACTCTCCGATAGGTCTAAATCTCTAACCGATAGCAGGTGTTTGCCCGAGAGAATCTTTCTGCCCGATGCGTCGGTTAGGTCGTAGGGTAGTCGGCAGGGTTGCGAACACTCGCCTCTGTTTCCACTACGTTGCGATGTTGTGCGTGAGAGGAAGCAACGACCACTCCAGCCTACGCATATTGCTCCGTGAACAAAACACTCCAGTTCGACATTGGTGGCCTGACGTATCTTCTTGATATCCTCAAGTGTTAATGCTCGCTCAAGAATCACGCGAGAGAATCCGCACTCTTCGAGGAATTTGGCGCCCTCTGCCGTCGTGTTGCTTACCTGTGTCGATGCGTGCTTCTCTATGGGTAGATTCATTGCTCGTAGAGCCATATCCTGTACGATGGGCGCATCAATGCCCACGTCAATAAGTTGTCGGGCTGTAGCCTCGGCCTCTTTTAGTTCGTCGTCAAAAAGTAGGGTGTTTAGCGCAACGTGTACCCTCACGCCGTATTGATGAGCATATTCTACAGCACGCGCAATATCCTCCGTTGAGTTGCCAGCGGCACGTCGTGCGCCGAATCGAGCGGCACCCATATAGATAGCATCGGCACCATAATCGATGGCCGCCATTGCAGCCTCGAGATTCTTTGCTGGTGCAAGTAGTTCTATCGGGTACTTCTTCATTGATACTGTCATTTTGCTTTTGGCAAAGGTACACAAAGAATGTGAGATATCACTATTTTGCGGATAAATTTGACGGAATATCATTAATATAGTTTATTAGAGAGCGGTAAATTGAAAAAAGCGTCACTATGTAGTATAACGAATAGAGATTTTTTGTAACTTTGCGAGCAAATAAATTTAGACAGTTATGTTAACACTTAAACAAATCAGAGACGATAAAGAGGCTGCTATTGCCCGTTTGGCGAAAAAAGGCGTAGAGGCAGCACCCATCATAGCCAAAATCGAGGAGTTGGACGATAAGCGCAAGTCGATTCAGGCGGAGTTGGATAGTTGTTTGGCCGAGCAGAATGTTGCTGCCAAGCAGATTGGAGCATTGATAGGTCAGGGTAAAAAGGAAGAGGCCGAGGAGAAGAAGCGTTGCGTAGCAGCGTTGAAGGCTCGCTCTGCAGAACTCTCTACAGAGCATCAGGCTGTTGAGGCTGAGTTGCAGTCGCAAATCGTGCTGTTGCCTAACTTCCCCGCCGAGATTGTTCCCGAGGGTCGTACAGCCGAGGATAATGTTGTTGTAAAGTTGGTTGAGAAGGAGTCAACTCTTCCAGAGAAGGCTTTGCCACATTGGGAGTTGGCCAGCAAGTACGACATCATTGATTTCGATTTGGGCGTTAAGTTGACAGGTGCAGGTTTCCCCGTATATAAGGGCAAGGGTGCGCGTTTGCAGCGTGCATTGATTAACTACTTCCTCGATTGCAATACAGCAGCAGGTTATCAGGAGGTTGAGCCTCCCGTATTGGTTAATGAGGCGTCAGGCTTCGGTACAGGTCAGTTGCCCGATAAGGAGGGTCAGATGTATCACGCTACAGCCGACAATTTCTATCTTGTGCCAACAGCAGAGGTACCCGTTACAAATATCTTCCGAGATGTTATCCTCGAGCAGAGCGAGTTGCCCGTAAAGATGACGGCTTACACTCCTTGTTTCCGTCGTGAGGCAGGCTCTTATGGTAAGGATGTGCGTGGTTTGAACCGTCTGCATCAATTCGACAAGGTGGAAATTGTGCAGGTAGCATTGCCCGAGAACTCTTATGAGGCATTGGATGGTATGGTTGCCCACGTCGAGAAGATTGTGGCTTCGCTCGGTTTGCCTTATCGTATCTTGCGTTTGTGTGGCGGCGATATGTCGTTCACATCGGCTTTGACCTATGACTTTGAGGTATATTCTCAGGCACAACAGCGTTGGTTGGAGGTATCTTCAGTATCTAACTTTGAGTCATTCCAGGCCAATCGTTTGAAGTTGCGTTACCGTGACGATAAGCGTAAGACGCAGTTGGCACATACACTCAATGGCTCTTCGTTGGCTTTGCCTCGTATTGTGGCAGCATTGTTGGAGAACAATCAAACCGAGGAGGGTATTCGTATCCCCGAAGTATTAATTCCTTATACAGGTTTTGATATTATAAAATAATTGCTATATTTGCAGTAGCGTTTAACAGAAGAAACTTTTATTAATTTACAATAAAAACAAAAAATTATGGCTTACAAAATTTCTGATTCGTGCGTTGCTTGTGGTTCTTGCATCGACGAGTGCCCCGTAGAGGCTATCTCTGCAGGTGATATCTATGTTATCGACCCCGATAAGTGTATTGATTGCGGTACTTGCGCAGGCGTTTGCCCCAGCGAGGCTATCTCTGCTGAGTAACAGAAACAGAGTAGAAAGAAAAGAGCGACATTTCCAGGTTGGAGTGTCGCTCTTTTCTATTTATAATATGCTATCGTGGTAGTTTGGCTTGTGAGAGGATTATCCCAAAAAGTCAGCCTCGACTGATGCCATCATATCCAGCGAGATGACGTTTGCCATAATATTGTTGTTAGCCGTAAGGTCGCTCATTTCAACCCCTGCATCGGCTTGTGGTGCCTGTTCGGGCTGCTGCTGTACGTCATCAAACATCTTGCGCTTGCGCATAATCTGCTCGCGTGATGGCTGGATTTGACCACCTCGTTGCATATTGAATGGGGGCTGCTTGAGTTGTGGGCCATTTCTGAAATCGACCTTTCTGCGCTGCATATTGTGCTGGGGTGCACGCATACGGGGCTTCTGCATCTGCTCGAAACGCTCATTCTGAGCCTCATTTAAGATGCCTTCCATATCCTTTGCGAAAGCCTCCTTCTCGGCTTTCATCTCTTCACGGCGAGCCATATCCTTCTTGGCTTGAGCCAGGCAAAGTTTATACACCTTGTCGTATTGGTCGTTGCCGAGCAATAGTTCGTTGCGCAAGCGGTCTGCTCTGCGCTTTGCAATCTCCTCTACGGTGGGTGCTTTGCGCTCGTTTGCCTGTTCGTTGCTTGTCTCTTGTGCGAAAGATGCTACGCTGAAAAGTAGAGCGATAAGCGAAAGATAAATTGACTTTTTCATAATAACTGTTTATTTTAGGTTAAACTTGCCTTGTTCTTTGTTGCAAATATAACGCTATAATTTAATGAAAAAGTGTGCATATCGGTCGAAACGGCCTATTTCAAAAGTGAAACGCCTTGTATGCGAGGCGAAGTATGATGCGAATTTAGTTCTTTAGCCCCTACCAGCACTCAATTCCCTCATTATCGCAGAACTCTTTGTGGGCGTTCTTGATAAATGTAGGGTCGTTGCCACTACGGCGTTGTTGGCGGTAGTCATCAAGTAGGATTATTGCCTGACGACCTAAAAATAGCAGAGCGGCAAGGTTGCACATCGTCATCAATCCCATCGTTACATCAGCCATTGCCCATACCGTCTTTAGGCTCATCATTGCACCCGCCATAACCATAGCGCCTACAATAATGCGATAGATGGCAAGTACTCGTTTCGATTTGGTGATAAATCGGATGTTTGCCTCGCCATAATAGTAGTTACCGAAAATCGAACTGAACGCAAAGAAGAATATTGCAACGGCCACAATAATGCGCCCTGCGCCACCAATCTCGGCTGTCAGGGCCTCTTGTGTCAACTGCACGCCGTCGTTGCCGCTTAAATCGACTCCGCTTGCAAGGATAATAAATGCAGTACTACTGCATATAATCAGCGTGTCGGTAAATACTCCCAACGTCTGAATCAAACCCTGTTTTACGGGATGTGATGTAGTGGCTGTTGCTGCGGCGTTAGGTGCCGAACCCATACCTGCCTCGTTGCTGAACAATCCTCGTTTGATGCCCTGCATTACGGCGGCACCCATACCGCCACCCGCTAATTGTTCCACACCGAAGGCGCTCTTGACTATTGTCGCAAGGATTGTCGGGAGATGTTCTATGTTGAGCGCTATGACGATGAGTGCTATGATGAGGTAACCGACTGCCATAACGGGTACTACTACGCTACTCACCTTGGCTATGCGTTGTATACCGCCGAAGATGATGAGTAGTGTAGCAATAGTCAGTGCCAATCCCATATATAGTTTGTCCATTCCGAATGCATTCTCAAAGGCCGCGCATATAGTGTTGCTTTGTACGGTGTTGAACGCAAAGCCGAATGTTACGATAATCAATATACAGAATGTTATGGCAAGTGGCTTATTGCGCATACCATACATTATATAATAAGCAGGGCCTCCTATGTATGAATCCGTTGAACGACGTTTGTAGAGTTGCGCCAATGTACTCTCCACAAAGGCGTTTGCTGCTCCCAAAAGAGCAATAATCCACATCCAAAATACTGCACCAGGTCCTCCTACGACAATAGCCGTAGCCACTCCTGCCAAGTTGCCCGTGCCGATGCGGCTTGCCAACGAGATTACAAATGCCTCAAATGGTGCTATACGCTTGGGCTTATGCTTCGAGTCGCTCGCTTTATCTTGGTCGGGGTTGACAAGTAATCGACACATCTCGCCTAACATACGGAACTGCACAAAACGACTACGGATTGTAAAATACAATGCGCAGAAGATAAGTGCGGCTATCATAATGTAACCCCATAAAAGGTTGTTGGCGGTATCGATTATCTGCTGGAACATATACTCTGCTGGTGGTCTTATCGTTGCTTTTTGCCCGTAAGATTCATTACGGCATCAATAAATGTCATCGGGTGTGTCGGTGCACCTGGTAACCATAAATCGACGTGATGTTGCTCAATGAAGTGGCGGTCTATCGCTTTGCTTTCGCTGAACAATCCTCCCGAACACGCCTCCGAGCCGCATACGATTGTAATCTTCGGCTCTGGTATAGCGGCATAACATATATCAAGTGGCTCGGCCATATTCTTCGATATAGGGCCTGTGATAACCACTCCGTCACTATGGCGTGGTGATGCCGTAAACTCCACTCCGTAACGTCCGAAATCGAAGTTTACGTTGCCCGTAGCATTCAACTCCATCTCTATTGATGCGTCGCCTGCGGCAGAGACTTGTCGCAATTTGAGCGAGCGAGAGAAGAGTTTGGGAATCTCCTTGCGCACCAATTCGGGATGGAAATCTATCTGCTTTGTCTCTGGCGTTACGACCAACGCCTCGCGCGATGTAGAGCCAATCTTATAATCATTCGTGAAACGGATGTTTCGTGGCGCGCGCAAGGCACACTCGCCGCAAAATAGGCAACGGCCCAAATCGAGAGAGAAGGGTGCCGTAGAGATTGCTCCCGTAGGGCATAACTTTGCAGCGGCCTCTACATCTGCCATATCCTCTGTTGCAGTCAGTTCGGGACGTCCACGAAACTCTTCGGTGAGCGTCACATCGTTAAGGTCGGGGATGTATTGCCAACCGTGCGAGTGCAGAACTTTTATTTTAGAGTATATCATAATCTTAATTTCGTTTATCGTTTACAAGTCGTGACCGCAGTATGAGAGGTTAAAACTCTTATTGCAAATCGGAAAGTCCGAAATACCCTCGCCACGTACGGCCAATGCCAATGCCAACCAATTATGCAGACTCGGCTCCTTTACTTTGTAGGTCGATATTTGGCCCTTGTCGTCGGTCAGAGCGACGTGGCAAATCTCACCTCGCCAACCCTCGATAAGTCCAAATGAGAGGTGCGCGGGCTTGAGGTTGCACTCATAGTCAGGACGATTGTATTCTGCCGAAGGAGTGTAACTCTCAAGCAGGGCCTTTATTCTTTGTGCCGACTGCTGTACTTCGTAGCATCGCTCCATAAGGCGTGACATAACGTCGCCATCGTGTTGCGTGATGCTCTCGTGTTTTGTGGTGGCGGCATACTTGCCCCAAGGGTGTGAAGAACGAATATCGCGAATCAATCCGCTGGCACGTGCTGCCATACCTACACCTCCTATGCGTTGCATCTCTGTGCGAGGCACTATGCCACAGTGCTCGAAACGAGAGAGTAGGGTGGGCGAACTCTTTATATCGTCGCTTACTTCGGCATAACGGCGGCTTATCTCTGCTACATTCGAGAGTATCATTTCGACCTTCTCCTTTGTCAAAGGCTTGTTCGTACCACAAGGACGAATCAGTCCCTTGCCGAAACGGTTGCCACACCAAGCCTGTGTGGTATTGATTGTCATCGTACGCAGTGCCTCGCAAGCAACTTGCCCGAGTTGATAGCCTACATCCATCGACAAGGCTCCCGTGTCGGCAATATGCATAGCAATACGCTCCAATTCGAGTGCCACGATACGCTCCGTAGAGAGCGAATCACTTATGGCGTTATCCGACAATCGCTCAATCGCCGCTGCAAATGCCGATGTATGCGCTATGGCGCTATCGCCCGCTATACTCTCAGCAAGCAGGGTTTGACGCAGACGGTTGTCGGTAGAGGTAAACTCTGTCTCAACGCCACGATGCTGGTATCCCAAAGCAATCTCAAGGTGCAAGACCTTCTCACCGTCGCAAATAAAACGGAATGCACCAGGCTCGATAATTCCTGCGTGTATAGGGCCTACGTTCACCTCGTGCAACGACTCTCCCTCTATGGTATAGAATGGGTAGTTGTCCATCGTTGAGTTGCGGTTGCGACGTGTTTCCGAGAAACGCAACGGCTTATCCCAAGGCATTGAACCGAAATGTACGTTGTAAAGTTCGGCAATCTCTCGCTCGAATGGGTGCATTGCAGGGTGCAGGGCCGTCAGCGAGGGGAGTGCTATGTCGTCGTAGTACTCCATTGCAAAGCGCGCCAACATAATCTGGTGCTCCTTGTCGTCGAGCAGTACGATATAAAACATCAATCTGTTTTCTTCGGGCGTAGCAAAGTAGTGCGCAACGTGATATTGCTCTTGCTTAAGACGCTCCTTAAGGTCGTTGTAAAGTGTAGCATACTCCACTTCGGGAATATCTTTGATGGCTACAGCCTCTGTTGAGGTGTTATTTGTTATATAGTAATGCATAGACTACATATTCACAATTGAGTCAATAATTGCTTTAAGTGGTTCGGGCTGCCACAATCCGATGACAATCGCGCCCAACATCAGAATCAGTGCGCTGTACGATAGACGGCGATTAACATTCGATATGTGAAGTTCATCCTGATTAGGCTGATAACATAGTTTTATTACGCGGTGGCATACCGAGTAGATTACGATGCACATCAGGAGCATCATCAAAGCCGTCAGCCACCAATCTCCTGCTGTTATGGTCTCCGATAGAATCATTAACTCCGAGATGAAGAGTGGCGATGGCGGGAAGGCCAAGATTACAACCATACCTACCAACAAACCGATTGCTCCCACTTTGTTGATGTTTATATAATCTCCAATACGGTTAATACGGTAACCGTTGTAGATGTGGCGCACGATACCAATCTGCAAGAAGAGGCTACTCTTTATGAGCGAGTGGCAAACGACGTGGAATACAGCCGCCCAAACACCTACGCCACCAATTCCAAGACCGATGGCCGCAATACCCATATTCTCGACTGTCGAGTACGAGAGGAAACGCTTGTAATTGTTAGTGCGACGAAGGAACAACGCACCGACAATAAGGCTCAAAACACCCGTTAATAATACTACATTTTGTACCCAGCCGAATATGGGAGTATCGGCAAACAGGCGATAGATGCGGAATATGGCCAAGAACCCTGCATTTACCAATCCCGTCGAAATCATAGCCGATGCGGGCGCAGGGGCTGCAAAGTTGGCATCCACGCCGATGGTGTAAAGCGGGAAAATCTCCATCTTGCAACTATATCCCGTAAGAATCAGGATAAACGCCACCTTCAAATAGAGAGGGTTGCCGTGCGCAATAAGACCTTTTAGGTCGGTGTAGTTGAGCGATGAGTTCTCTGCTGCGGCACAAAGCAACAATATGCCGAGATATGCTATTGCAATACCTGTCGAACATACAAACAGATACTTCCACGTTGCCTCAAGTGTAGGCTTCGAACGGCGGTAGTAGAGTATGCCTGCACCACAAAGAGTTGTGGCCTCCAATAGAATCCAAGTAATGGCGATGTTGTTGGCAAAATATACTCCCGTGATAGCCGTAGTAAGCAGCATCAGTAACGAAAAATACAATCTGTAATGCTCTATCGCATCATTCTTTAGATACTCTTCCGAGTGCCTAAATACAAACAAGGCAACTATTGCGAGCAGAATGTAAAACAGTGTTCCCGCCTCATCAAACGTAAAGAATATTCCCGATGTGGTGAGGTACTCTCCGCCAAATAATAATTGCTCGATAAATACTGCGTGGATTGTCAAATAACATCCGCATAAGATATGCACCACACGACGTGAGCGGGCAACCAAAGTGGATGCGGCTATGGCAAGCCATAATAAAAAGTAGAAATATATCATAGCCTTTAGTCTTTTACTCGTGTTAATGAATCGCTATCATCGGCGTGAATCTTGTCATCGACTTTTGTGAGGAACATTCCGAGCATTAGAATCGAAATCAAGATGTCAAGCATAATAGCCATATTAATCAATATGGGCATCTCAACGCCAATCGCCATCGAAAAGAGGAAAACACCATTTTCGATAACGAGGAATCCGACAACGTGCGTAAAGATGCGCGAGCGCAGAACGATTAATATAAGTCCGCTCAAAAGTGCATACAACGCAACACCAAAGAACAGCATATGCACCGATGAGTCGGCTACATAATATGTGGTAATAGCACTTACTATCAGCGCCGCGATTGACAGCATCTGCGAATTAAATTGCGACGTGCCCGATGTGCTTACGCGATTGATGTTGGTCTTCTTGATGACATTCATTAGGATAGCGGGTACTACAAGGGCCTTAAAAATAAGCGTTTCGAGTATGACAAAACCTAACTCTACCCAATTCAAGGTGTGTAGTTGCAATAGGGCGATGCCAAGTAGAATCCATCCCTGCCACGCAATTATCGAAGCGTAGTTACGGAAACGCTCAACCGTCGATAGATATATGAGCGTTATGACGTATAATATAATGAATGTTAATACCATAGCCTTAAATATTGATGTTTAGTTGCAGCAGGTAGCCGATGAAGAATATCAAAGCCGCCAATGCCGAGATGGTTACTATAAATGTAGTATTGCGTACAAGTTTGTTGCGAGCCTGTGTCGATTCTACTACGCCGACCGATAAGCCCGTGAGCAGAATAGCCAACGGAGTGGCAAACCACCAATGGAAACAACCCGTTGCTGCTATTGCATTTGCCGCGAGCATCGACAGCGATGCCGTTTTAAGCCAGCCTGCAATTTGAATCATAGCCATATCTATACCGCAATAATCCAAGCACATCACCTCGTGAATCATCGTGAGTTCGAGGTGAGTTCGTGGGTCATCTACGGGTACTCGGCTCGACTCGACGAATGCTATCTTAATAAAGAGATATGCCGTCAGCAACATAACTATCGTCAAATGCAAATTGAACGACTGCTCGTGTGCAAAAATATCAGCAAACGATGTGTAGCCGCAGAACATTGCCAATGTGGCGAATCCTACCATTATGGCGGGCTCGATTAATGCGCCATACAACGCTTCGCGCGATGCGCCCATACCTTCGAATGAACTACCAGTGTCCATTGCCGCCAATATTAGCGCAAAACGTCCCAAAGCCAACAAATATGCAAAGCATATGACATCACCCTCAAACGATATGAGCGGATTGAGGTCGGCAATAGGGATAAAGAGTATCGCTACGATAGCCGAGCCAAGATACACGGCAGGGGCGATGCGGAATAGGGCAGTGGTCGTTGTTGAATAGACTGCACCTTTGCGCATTAAAAGTCTTACATTGTAGATGTGCTGAAAAAACGGCAAGCCCTTGCGGCCAGCCAATAGTGCGCGACAGCGGTTAATCACTCCTGTTATGGAGATTGCAACTATCAGCATAAGTAGTGTGTTGAGTGCTATTCCCATCGTTATAAAATATTAAAGAGTGAAAGAATAAATATCGCTACAAGGAACAATAGTGCAAATAGGATGTAGTGGTTAATCTTACCCGTACGCAGGCTCATTATGCGTTTGTTGATTATACGCAATAACTCCACCCACCATTCTGCAAACAGGCGGTCAATCTTGTCCTTGTGTTTAACGTTGTAGTTATGTGCCGATGGGAAAATCTCGCTTTTGCTTACAGCGCGTCCCTCTATTGTGTTTTGCGTGAGCGAGGTGGTTATTGACTCCAGATTTTCGGAGAATGATTCACCTGTATATTGCATACGAATATTTGGCGAAGTGAATCCGCAACCCCAAGTCGGGCCTTGCTCAATAGTGCGAGAGCGTTGGGCGCGACTCTTTAACGTATAGAGCAATGCGATAACAATAATTATCAGCAATGCGGTGAGCGATACACGTCCCAAAGTCGGAGTGATGTATCCGCTAATGATGGGGGCGGCCGATGGAATTAATCCGTCGGCAATGTTGGTCAATACGCGAATCACTAATTGCGGCGCGATACCTATAATTATTATTCCCGCCGTAGGTATGGCCATAGCCGCCAGGCGCATATTATCAACCTCTTCGGCTTCGGCAACGTGGTGGTCGCGCGGAGAGCCGAGGAATACCGTGCTGTAAAGTTTTGTGAATGCAAACACTACGATACCTCCAATCAAAGCCAATGCTATAATGCCTCCCGCGGCAGCCAAAGTATTCACTCCGTCGCGCACGCTGTTGAGCATACCCAGGTAAATCATAAACTCTCCGACAAAACCATTGAGTGGCGGCAATGCACAGATGGCGGCAGTCGCTATTAGGAATAATATAGCCGTTACGGGCATACTCTTGGCAACACCACCAAACTTATTGAGATGTGTAGAGTGCATCTGTGAATAGAGGTTTCCTGCACCAAAGAATAGCAACGACTTAAATAGTGAGTGATTTACTATGTGCAACAATGCTCCGCAAAGAGCCAACGTCGCTACTATGCTGTTCGAAGCGGCTAAACCCAATGTGGCAATACCCAAACCGATAAATATAACGCCAATATTCTCGATGCTCGAATAAGCCAATAATCTCTTTACGTCGTTCTGTAGGGCGGCAAGTATCACACCCCATAAACCTGTTACAATACCCACTGCGAGAATTATAAATCCTACGGTCTGCAACTCTTGAGTGTCGCTGATGTGCCACAGAACGCGCATTATACCATATACTCCCGTCTTAATCATCACGCCCGACATTATGGCCGATACGTGCGACGGTGCCGCGGGGTGTGCTTCGGGCAACCAAACGTGCATAGGGAACAATCCCGCCTTCATTCCAAATCCAAGTAAGAATAGAACAAACAGCAGAATTGTCTTGCCTTGACCAAATGCCATCGGCAGAGCCTCAAACGATGCCGAGCCTGTTGTGGCGTGAAGTGTAGCAAAGCCAGCCACGAGGAATATGAATCCGATGTGCATCATTATCAAATATGCGAGAGCGGCACGCAACACTTCGGCACGTTGGGCATCGAAGAGTATGAGTATAAATGATGCTATGGTCATCAACTCCCACGCAAGCAGGAACGAAAATCCTCCGCTCGACATTACGACTAACATCATCGACAGAATCATAATCACCAATGCCGCATAATGCAACGATATGTGAGCCGATGATTTCTTCTCAAGATATTGTGCCAAATATCCTCGCGAATAGATTATTGTTGCAATTCCTGCAATGCCTATAATCATAATGAAGAGTGCCGAGAGTGAGTCAATGCTCAAATTCTCGACTCCGAAAATAGGCCCTTGAGTCTGAATCAGTACGATTGGTTGAGTGGCCTTCAGTGCTGTAATAGCAGGGTAGAATAATGCTACTACGGTTGCTGCCACGGCTGTCAGTGCCACCCAAATCTTGCTCCTTAACGGCGCTATAAATAGAGCCGCAACAAGCAGTGTAAGTGTCAGAAGTAATCCGAGATAAAACATCCTTAAATTATCGTTTTGTTCGTTTTGAGTATGCGGTTTTGCACTTGGAAATGGAGTGCTCTTCCGCTCGTTTATTTGCTGTTTTCGGTTGCGACCATAATCGTTGCCACTAATGCGGCAGTTTCGGTACGCAGACGTTGCGTTCCAAGCGTAATGGGCTTGAATCCGTTTTCGAGTGCAAAATTAATCTCTTCGGGCGAAAAATCACCTTCTGGGCCAATTAAAATTAAAATATTTTCATTTTTTTTAATAATTGACGGCATATAGGCTCTTTCGCCGCACTCTTTGTTACAGTGAGCAATGAATTTTTGCCCCTCAAAAGGTGTGGCAATGACCTGCTTTACAGGCGTTAGTTCATCGAGTGCAGGGTGATAAGCCTTGAGTGATTGCTTTACGGCTGAAGTGATTACCCTCTGCTCTCTCTCGTGCTTTATAGAACGTCGCTCGCTATGCTCGCACTCGATTGGTATAAAGCGTGTTACGCCAACTTCGGTAGCCTTTTCCAAGAACCATTCATAGCGCTCAATATTTTTTGTCGGGGCTACAGCCATCGTGAGCGAGTAGGGCATCTTTTCCCATTCCGAGAAGGTCTCTACAACCTCTACCATACAATGATGCTGGTGGGCTTCCGTTATATTACAGTGATATAAATTACCTTTGCCGTCGGTAATGTGCAGTGAGTCGCCTTCGCGTAGGCGTAGCACTCTGACACAATGTTTTGACTCCTCGTCGCTTAATGTATAGAGCGGCGGAGTAATATCGGGGGCATAAAATAGTTGCATACCTTTTTAATAAATATTATCTTTGCAAAGATATTAAATATAAATTAAGTAATGAAACGCTTTTTAGGTTTATTCGCAGTAGCGATGATAATTATGACAGTTTGTGGCTGTAAAAAAGGCATAGAGAGTGGTGAAAATCCATTTTTCGAGGCCGAGTGGGCAACCCCTTATGGTGCGCCTCCATTTGATAGAATCGAGTTTGAGCATTTCAAACCCGCGTTCGAGCGTGGTATGTCGTTGCAGAACGAGGAGATTTCTGCTATCGTAGAGTCTAAAGAGGAGCCTACGTTTGAAAATGTTATTTTGGCTTATGATAATTCGGGCGAGATGTTGTCGCGCGTAAGCCGAGTATTCTCTACTCTTAACTCTGCCGAGACCAATGAGCAGATGCAGGCCCTCTCTGCCGAGTTGAGCCCTTTGCGTGCGGCGCATAGTGATGCTATAACTCTTAACGAAAAACTCTTCGATAAGATTAAGGCTGTTTACGACAAGCGTAATGCTTTGGGCCTCGATGCCGAGCAGTTGCGCCTGACAGAGAAGATTTATGATGGCTTTGTGCGTTCTGGTGCGTTGCTCTCTGCCGAGGATAAGGCTCGCTTGAAGCAGATTAACGAGCAGTTGTCGGCATTGAGTGTTAAGTTTGGCCAGAATCTTTTGGCCGAGACTAATGCTTTTGTGCTGGAGGTGGCCAACAAGGAGGATTTGAAGGGTGTTCCCGAAACGGCTTGTGACGCGGCGCGTGAGCAGGCTAATAAGTTGGATAAGGGTAATGTTTATGCCTTTACTCTCCAAAAGCCGAGTATGTTGCCTCTTTTGACCTATGCCGATAATCGTAATCTGCGTGAGCAAATCTATAAGGCATATATTGCCCGAGGAAACAACGATAACGAGAATGATAATAAGGCTGTCATCGCCGATATTATCTCGTTGCGTTACGAAAAGGCCAAGTTGCTGGGCTTTGATACATTCGCCGATTATGTAGTGTCAAATCAGATGGCCAAGACTCCCGAGGCTGTCTATGAGTTGCTTCATCAGGTTTGGGGGCCTGCACTTCAGCGCTCAAAGGATGAGTTGCAACGTATGAAGAGTATGTTCCATCACGAGAATGGTCACGACGCAACTTTTGAGTCTTGGGATTGGTGGTACTACGCCGAGAAGGTGCGTAAGGCTGATTATGATTTGGAGGAGGAGAAGGTGCGCCAATATCTCTCGCTGGATAACGTAAAGAGTGGAATATTCTTCCTTGCCAACCGCCTGTATGGCATTACATTCCGTCCTTTGCAAGCACCTCTGTATCACGCAGAGTGTGAGATGTATGAGGTTATAGATGACGACGATAAGCCATTGGGCGCATTGTGTTTCGATTTCCATCCCCGTCCAGGAAAACGTGCTGGTGCGTGGTGTGGTACGATGCGTCGTCAGTCGTATAAGGATGGCGAGCGAGTACCTCCCGTTGTAAGTATCGTCTGCAACTTCACTCGTCCATCGGGTGGTGTGCCAGCGTTGTTGTCGCTTGATGAGACCGAGACCTTATTCCACGAGTTTGGTCACGCTCTGCACAATTTGTTTGCTGATGTTAAGTATAAGGGCTTGAGTGGCGTCGAGGGCGATTTCGTTGAGTTGCCATCGCAGATTATGGAGAATTGGGCCTTCACTCAAGAGATGCTCAAGGAGTATGCCGTTCACTATCGCACAGGCGAGGTTATGTCTGATGATATGATTGAGCGCATACAGCGCAGTAGTAAATTCAACGAGGGCTTTGCTACAACAGAGTTGGTCGCAGCGGCATTGTCGGATATGGATATCCACTCTGTCGAGAGCGCCGACAAGATTGATGTAAATGCTTTCGAAAAGGAGTCTTTGGTAACCAAGCGAGGTCTTATTTCGCAAATTGAGCCTCGTTACCACTACACCTATTTTAACCATATCTTCAATAGCGGCTATTCGGCTGGATACTACTTCTATATTTGGGCCGAGGTGTTGGATAAGGATGCCCATCGTGCTTTTGTCGAGAGTGGCGATTTGTTTAATCGTGACGTAGCCGAGCGTTTCCGTCGTGAGATTCTCTCGCGTGGTGGTGAGCGTGATGGTATGGATATGTATCGCTCGTTTAGAGGTGCGGAGCCCGATAAAACTGCAATGCTTGTTGCTCGTGGTTTGATTGAAGAGCCAACCATCGAGGAGGAGACTACTTTGCGTCAGATTACGAAGGTAGATACTCGTGCACAGGCTCGTGCTCGTGCCGAGCGTTCGCGTCAGGAGCGTGCTGCAGCCCGCAAAGCCGACTCTCTTGCTATGGTCGATTCGTTGGCGCATGTAGAGGCAGATACGGAGTAGGTGAGCCGAGAGCATAATCCAAATTTTAATGAAAAAACCAAAACAAAATAAAAATTATGAAAAAAGTATTATTGATGATGACTTTCAGTGCATTGGTAGCAGGTTGCGCTGGCGATTCTATGCCCGTTGCCGTGTTGCCCGAAATTGACACTTCGAACCCTCTGTTGGCCGAGTGGGATACCCCCTATGCCACACCGCCGTTCGATAAGATTAAGATTACAGATTATGAGCCCGCTTTTGAGACTGCTATTGCAGTGTCACGTGCCGAGATTGATGCTATTGTGAATAACCCCGCCAAGCCTACGTTTAAGAATACTATCGTGGCTATGGAGCGTCAGGGCGCTTTGCTCGGCCGTATTGCAGGTATTTTCTATAATTTGCGTGAGGCCGATACATCTGATGAGATGGATGCCATTGCGTTGCGCATCCAGCCCAAGATGACCGAGTTGAGTAATGATATCGCTCTTAATCCCCAACTCTTCGAGCGCGTGAAGGCTGTATATGAGGGCTCGCGTCGTGGCTTGTCGGATGTCGATATCAAACTTTTGGAGGATACCTATAAGAGTTTCTCTCGCTCAGGTGCTGCACTATCGGATGAGGATAAGGAGGCGTATCGTAAATATACCTCTGAACTCTCTGAGGCAGAACTTGTTTTTGGCCAAAACTCACTCTCTGCAACAAACGAGTTTGCTATCAATATCACATCTGCATCGAAAGTTGCTGAGTTGCCCGCCTTTGTTAAGGAGTCAATGGCTGCCGATGCCAAGGCTCGTGGCGAGAAGGGTTGGACTGTTACGTTGAAGGCTCCAAGTTATATTCCATTTATGACTTACTCTTCGCAGCGAGACATTAAGGAGCAGTTGTATCGTGCTTATAACACTCGCGCGTTGGGTGGTAAGTTCGATAACTCTGATATTATCCGCAATATTACATCTTTGCGTTTGAAGATTGCCAATCTGTTGGGATATGAGACCTATGCCGACTATGTATTGGAGGAGCGTATGGCCGAGACGGCCCCTGCGGTAAATGATTTCTTGGCCGAGTTGCGTGATGCAACAGTGGAGTATGCCAAGAAGGATTACTCGATGATTAACGAGTATGCTGCATCGAAGGGCCATAAGGGTGATGTTATGCCTTGGGACTGGGCATATTATACCGAGAAGTACAAGATGGAGAAGTATTCGTTGGATGACGAGCAGGTGAAGCCTTACCTCAAGTTGGACAATGTAATCAATGGCGTATTTATGCTTGCCGAGAAGTTGTACGGTCTAAAGTTCGTTCCCAATAAGGATATTGCTGTATATCATCCCGATGTTACCGCTTATGAGGTTTACGATGCTGCCGATGGCAAGAACGAGTTGCTCTCAATCCTCTATCTCGATTTCTTCCCTCGTGAGTCAAAGCGCTCGGGTGCGTGGATGACCGAGTTCAGAGGAACAAAGGTTATTGATGGTGTAGAGACTCGTCCTTTGGTGTCGCTCGTTATGAACTTCACCAAGCCGACAGAGACTACTCCTTCGTTGCTTACTTTCGATGAGTTCACTACATTCCTTCACGAGTTTGGTCACGCCCTGCACGGTATGTTGGCCAAAGGTGAGTATGAGTCTATGAATGGTACAAGCGTATATCGCGACTTCGTAGAGTTGCCTTCGCAGATTTTGGAGAATTGGGCCGTTGAGAAGGAGTATCTGGATATGTGGGCCGTTCACTATCAGACAGGCGAGCCTATCCCTGCCGAGTTGGTACAGAAGATTGTCGATGCCAAGAACTATTTGGCCGCTTATGGTAACGTTCGTCAGCTCTCATTCGGTATTTCAGATATGCACTGGCACACTTTGAAACAGCCTTATGCAGGCGAGGTTGAGCCTTTCGAGAAGGAGGCTATGTCGTCAGTTCAGGTTACACCTTGGGTTGAGGGTACTGCTATGAGTCCATCGTTCACTCACATCTTCTCTGGTGGTTATGCTGCGGGCTATTATGGTTATAAGTGGGCCGAGGTATTGGCTGCCGATGCATTCTCGCTCTTCAAGGAGAAAGGTATCTTCGATGCCGCTACAGCCAAGTCGTTCCGTCATTTGTTGGAGCAGGGCGGACAGCGTCATCCTATGGATATCTATGTAGAGTTCCGTGGCCACAAACCCGAAACACAGGCTTTGGTTGAGTCTATGGGCTTGAAATAATTGTGGGTTATGAAATCTATAGTTAAATATATGTTTGTTGCGGTGGCTCTTGTAGCCACCGCTGCGGCTTATGGTCAGAAGATGTCGGGTAACCCTTTGTTTGAGGGTGATTATGCCGACCCCGAAGGCGTAGTCTTTGGTAAGACTTATTGGATTTATCCTACCTACTCGGCACCCTTTGAGGAGCAGTTGTATATGGATTGTTTCTCATCGAAGGATTTGGTGACGTGGGTTAAGCACGAGCGCATTATCGACAACTCAAGCATCAAATGGTTGCGTTTGGCATTGTGGGCTCCTGCTGCAGTGGAGAAGGATGGAAAGTATTATCTTTTCTTCGGTGCAAACGATGTTCACGAGGGTGAGATTGGCGGTATTGGTGTTGCCGTAGCCGACAATCCCGCTGGTCCGTTTAAGGATTTGTTGGGCAAGCCATTGATTGGTGAGATTGTGAATGGCGCACAGCCGATTGACCAATATGTTTTTAAGGATAAGGATGGCTCATATTATATGTATTACGGTGGTTGGAGCCATTGTAATGTGGTTAAGTTGGCCGACGACTTCAAGAGCATTGTCCCTTTCGAGGATGGTACATTGTATAAGGAGGTAACACCGAAGAACTATGTCGAGGGCCCATTTATGTTTATGCGTGACGGCAAGTACTACTTTATGTGGTCGGAGGGTGGCTGGACAGGTCCTAATTACAAGGTTGCTTATGCAATCTCGGACTCTCCATTTGGACCATTTGAGCGTCGTGGCGTTATCTTGCAGCAAGACGATAAGATTGCTCGCGGAGCGGGCCACCACTCTGTTGTTTATAATAAGCGTAGCGATAAATACTATATTATCTATCATCGCCGTCCTATCGATTCAAATAAGCGTGATAATCGCGTGACTTGTATCGAGGAGATGCATTTCGATGAGAATGGCGACATTCTTCCCGTTGTAATGACCCAAGAGGGCGTTAAGAAGGATAAGTTGTAGAAAATTCTAACAGTCTAAATCATAATGCCCGCTTGCAATGGTCAGGCGGGTATTTTGTTTAACTATTGTGTGTCGTTCTCAGGTGACTTATGCTGGTGAGTCTATATGTATTCAGGGTGGGATTGTCTGGGAGATAAAAACAAAAAACCGTCGCGACATTTGTCTGACGGCTTTGTTGGGCTACCAGGATTCGAACCTGGAATGACAGGACCAGAATCTGTAGTGTTACCATTACACCATAGCCCAATCTGGATTGTTGTCATTTTTGACACCGCAAAAGTAGAATATTATTTCTATTCTGCAAAGAAAATTGCAACTTTTTTTCGTTTTTTATGCGATTTTTTATCCGCTACGTCATTAAAATCGTTTTTTGCAATTCTATTTATCCCTAAAAACAATCCCATCTTCTCTACTCTTTGCATACGAGCACCACTGCATAGGCCGACACTCCCTCTTCACGTCCTTCGAATCCCAAACGCTCGGTAGTCGTTGCCTTGATTGATACTCTGTCGGCAGTAATACCCATCTCGCGGGCCAACACTTCGCGCATAGTATCAATGTGTGGGCGTAGTTTGGGGCGTTGCATAGCGATAGTGCAATCTACGTTCGAGATTTTGTATCCGCGCGAATATATCTCATCACACACCTTGCGCAAGAGAATCTTCGAATCGATGCCCTTGTATGCGGCATCTGTATCGGGGAATAGTTTTCCTATATCGCCCAACGCCAATGCGCCCAATAAAGCGTCACATATAGCGTGTATCGCTACATCCCCATCCGAGTGGGCAATACATCCCTTTGTGTGCGAAATCTCTACTCCGCCCAATACCAAACGCAGACCATCGCCCAGAGCGTGTACGTCGTAACCTTGTCCTATTCTTATATCCATAATTTTAATTTGTTTGTTAATCCTAATATAAATCGTCTCACTATTTTCGGCAATGCCAACCATATTGTTGAATATATCCTCCACCTCCGACTGTCGAGCGAAATCGTGCGCCCCGAGGACCTTATAATGGCTGTCACCGTTGCAACAATATCATCTCTGGTAGCCTGTTCCGTTTTGTTGTAGTTTCCATCTCCGGCAAAGGTGATGTTTTGCCCTTCGATTTTTACGATGCGGTGCATAATGTGATGCCCATTATGGCGGAATAGCATTACAGCCCCTTGCTTAATCGCCTTATCGGAGTGCGCAGTAAGTATTACCTTATCCTTCTCGCTCCGCATCATTGGCCGCATACTGAATCCTTTGACAGGAATAGTTACACTCTGCCCATTGTTTATCATCCTTTCTACTTCAGCGAAAAATATGTTGTTGCGTAACTCTAATTTCATAATCCGAAAACGGTATTGTATGATAGGTGTGCAGCCTCTGCATTGGGCAGGCACTCCAAATGATATACTGCAACATTGGCCATTGTAGCCGACAAAATATCTATCATCCGCTCCTCTAACTCCTTATCGAACGCAAAGGCGGGCGGCATTGATGGCAGTAATGCTCCTATGGCTTGCGCTCCTCGCAGTTTGCGCATAGTATTATGTGGCGTTTGACTCAATCGCACGATTGCACGCAAAGGATATGATTCACTCTTATAGCAGGGCGTCTTGCCGCTCCAAGGCGAGCCGTATACTATCGCCTTGCCCTCTACAATGCGCAAAAATGGACTATCATCATTCAATAGGGTAGCACCTTCGATATTCTCTCTCCAAAGCCTTGTGTGGGTGCTCTTGCCTGTTCCCGATTCACCCAGGAACATTATGGCCTCATTGTTTGCAACGATTACCGAGGAATGAATTGCTGCCGTATGATGTTTTGATGCGGCTAATCCTATGGCAAACCACATTCCAAAGCGCAGAAACGAAGGATTGTGTTCACCATCGAATCCTACATTACAGCGCACCTTGTCGGTTGCTCGCTCATAAGTCAGATGTAATGGTTGTGAATCCTCGTTTCCGATGATAAATATGTAGTGCGAGTCGCTTTGCCCAAACTTGCACTGTGCCTCTCCCTCTGCAAAATCAAACGTCGTAAGGATTTTGCAATCCAAATCTTCTGCCTTTATGTCTTCGCCTGTATATATATCCACAATAGGCTTGGCCTGCGCATCGTAGTCTGCAGCAAAAGTCTCAAAACTACCCACTCCCGCCGCGACAATATTGGCTTTTGGCCCGTAAAACCTTATGCGATTATTTGCAATTATGTAATCTCTGCACGACTCCATCTATTCTCCAATGTTGATAATGCGGTCACAATATCCGAGCGATGTCTCGCGATGTGCAATGACCACAATGGTTAATTCTCTATTATTTGTCGATAGACTCTCTATGGCACGATTTACACTACTCTCGGTCTCTTTGTCCAGAGCCGATGTCGCCTCGTCGAAAAAGAGTATATCGGGCTGACGGTATAATGCTCGTGCTATGCCTATGCGTTGGCGCTCTCCGCCCGAAACTCGGCATCCTGACTCCCCGACCTGTGTGTCTATGCCTTTAGTAAGCCCTTTGGCAAATTTTGTTAGGCTCGCCATCTCCAATACCTCTTCAACTCTTCTGCGGTCTATCTTTGACGATTCAATGCCGAATGCTATATTCTCGGCCAATGTCGAATCTGTAATAAATACGTTCTGCGGTACATAACCTATCGAGTTCTGCCATTTGCGACGAGTAGTGTCGTCTAATCTTACGCCGTCAATCTTAATATCTCCACTCGTTGGCGTGTAAAGCCCCAATATCAAATTCATCAGTGTACTCTTGCCTGCACCCGATGCACCTTTTATGCCCAATCTCTCACCTCGTTGGATAGTCAGCGATAGGTTGTCTATAACTTTTGTGGGTGCTCCTGCGGGTTGGCTGTCATAGGCAAACGATAGATTGTTTAATTCAATCTTCTCTTGCAGATGTAGTCGCTCATCCATTTGCTCGGGCGTATTGTGCTCGTTGATGTCCGATAGGGTATCCAGCGTGTAACGATTATAACGAATAGCCGTAAATGCCGATAGGATGCTCCGTATTGAGGGCATTAGACGTACGGCTACCACCGCAAATATGCCGAATAGCAATCCTATGTTACCTTGTGGTAGGTATGCACCTATTATCACCAGCGAGGCCATTCCTGCGGCTAATGTTGTCTCTGTTATGCTTTGAGGTGTAGCCGCTAACATTGCGTTCTTCTTGCGCATCTCAATGAGCCTATCTGTCGAATCGTCAAATATCGAAAGCATCTGCGGAAAGGCGTTGTTAATCTCTATGTCGGCATACCCCTTGAAACTCTCCGTGACGTTCTTGAATCGAACTCTGTGTGCTTCATTTTCGGCTTTGCCGTATGCGTTCAACCTACGGCGAATAGAGGTGTAATATAACCAAACAATAGGTATGAATATTACAATCAGCAATGATGCCGCTTCTACGTTGAGAATTGCAAGCGACACAATGATTAATACAAACAGAATAAATTCGCTACATAGTGTCGCTATGGGCTTTAATATGCCCGTCACAAAATTTAGGCATACAAAGTTTATGTTGCGCGATAACTCGGCAGAGTTGTGCTGATTGACAAATGCAAGCCCTCTGCTGTAATAATCTATGTACAAGCGGCGCGATAGGGCGCGATAAAGCGAATAGGTGTAGTCGCGTTCATAACGAAACAGCCATAGTGCAATGATGTTTTTTGCGGCTATGGCCAACACTATACCTGCGGCTATGATGATGGTAAATTGTGTGTCACTCGTGCAACCAAGTGCATCGTATAACATCTGCAACTTCTCGTTTTGATGTATAGAATCACTCTCCAAGATTAGCATCAGCAACGGAATGAATAACGTTATGCCAAAAAAGTTAAGCATAGCACGCAGCAGTAGTGTTACTGCCACCGCCACCCCTCGCCCATAGTATTGCGGGGGTATTATCGCCATAATCTTTTTTAACATACCTTCTTTCTGTTTGCTCGTTGCGCTATTGAACATCTACAAAGTTAGTAAATTTTACTCTATTTTAACCTCTTCCAACTCGCCTAATGTCAAATACCATACATAACCTTGAGTCTCTGTGTAACCCATCTTCTGCAATAATCGCATATATTCGGCCATCTGTTTGGTGTAACGTCTGTTTTTCTCGGCGCCAAATTTGTAATCTACAACGATAGCCCTCTTGCCGCGTATCATCACTCTGTCGGGGCGGCGTGTGCCAATTATCTCCTGACAGATGATGTCGTTCTCGTTGCGTATGCTGTCCCACTCCTCGTTAAACCATTCGGCTACGCACTCTCTGCTAAACTCACGCTTGATAATCGCCTCCAACTCTTTGGCCTGCTCCTCGTTTATCTTGCCCGCCTTTAATGCCGAGTCTATATTCTCAATAACCGATTCGGCATCTGTCGCCTCGCACATTATCGAGTGCATCAATATTCCCAGGTGTCGGTTTGTTGAGGCCTCCTGATTTTGGTCGTTGTCGAAGTAACGCTCTAATGATAATTTGAGCGATGATGTAATATCCGAAGTAGGGTACTCCTCCAGCAATATGCTATCCACCTTCTGCTCGTCGCTCTGCTTCTCCTTTGGGGGTACGGGAGGGTGGGGCGTGCCATACTCTATGCGCGACTGTCCCTTGGTGGCGTCACTTTGCAGTGCGCCCCAAAGCCTTGCGCCTATGCTGCTTTTGCTTTTCTCGGGAATATAGACATAGAGAGCCTCACAAGCACGAGTAAGCGCAACATATAGTAGGTTAATGTTATCAACATAAGAGTAGACTAATTCACGATGATAGTCGTCGTGATATATTGAATTACACAACGCATCTTCGTATGACACCGGGAAACGGCCAATGCCAGCCAACTCATCCTGCTCGTTACCGTCGGATGGTGTTGCCCAAATGGTACTCCTGCTCATAGGTTTCAAAGCCCAACTGCACGATGGAATTATTATCACCTTGCGCTCCAAACCTTTGGCTTTGTGTATCGTGGTGAGTTCTATAGTCGATTCTCCCTTCTCTACTACCAACGCTTCGCTTGAGCCCGACTCATCCCACTCCTTGAGGAAAAGTTGTATGTCGGCCACTTTCGAAGCACAGAATGACACCACCTGCTGATGCAATGCTTGCAGATATGCAATCTCCTCACGTCGAGTATTTAGCGCATATCTCATCACTATATGCTCAAATGCCTGCTCGGGCGTAAGTTGACTGATGAATGCCAGACTGCTACGCTCCTCGTCGGTCAATGATTCGTCAAAGTCTCTACCCAGATATTGGTTGATTATTGCTTGGCTAATCATATCGGTAGGATTCTGCGATATACGCATTAACGCAATCACAAAATTGCATATATCGGAGTTGCCTATCACCAATGAATCCTGCGTCATAATATTAAACGGCGCATTGGTTAATCGTTTGTACTCCAATAGAGTGTTGGCGGTGTTTGCTCCATCTTTGCCCGAGCGGTGCAAAATCATAATGTCGCTGTACGAGTAACCGCGTGCAATCACCGACTCTATACACTCTACAATCGGAGCCGCCTCTTCGTAACGCTCTACGCATATATAACCATCGTACGAGGCATTGCTTTGTGCTGTTTGTTTATGCCCCTCATAGGCGTTGTGTAGCGTGTTGTAGAGTTCGTTGTGGCACTCTTTGCTGATGTTCCCATTCGCAAGCGCCTCGTCGAGTGTTTTATTGAGTTCTTCGTTGCAGTTCGAGACTATGTTTTCGATGGCTCTGTTGTTAAACTCTACCACATTCTTTAGGCTTCGGTAGTTGTTCGACATAATCTCCAATTGCGTATTCGCTTTGCCCAAAGCCTCACTTACACCCTGCTGCAATATACGCCAATCACCGCCTCGCCAACGGTAGATTGATTGCTTCACGTCGCCTACAATCAGTACCGAAGTATCTTCCGATTGTGCCATTGCATTTTGCAATAAAGGTACAAAGTTACTCCACTCTTTGGCCGATGTATCCTGAAACTCATCAATCATAAATCGCTCGAAACGATTACCCGTTTTTTCATATATGAACGGAGCATCGTTGTCGACTACAAAACGTGAGAGAATATATTTTGTCTCCGAGAGTAACATCACACCCTCCTCGTTGCATAGGTTGAGCACCTTGCGATATATATCTTGCAACAAGGCGTAACTACGGAATCGCTTTTTTATTTGTGGCAGAGTTGTGAGCAGGCGTTTGTTGTTTTCCAGCAAATCGCATAACTCCTCATACATAGGTTGCAGGGTGGGTACTAACGCTTGTGCGTTGGTGTTTTTTGACCATTTGCCACTCGCTACAATATTTATGGCTCTGGTATTTGGAGGACATATATCGCCCTGCGCTATCTTGTTTAAGTAACCGGCGATGCCTGTTGAGTTGTATGAAAAATCCTCTATTCCAAATCCAGCGTCGTAAATAACCTGCATTGCCCTCTTGCCTATCCCTTGTATCTCCGCTTTGATTTGATGGGCTCGTTTGTCGGCGTGTGTAATAATGCGTTGCAAATCCTCTTTTGCAGTGGCATTCAGTATGGTGTGCTTGTTCGACTCCTTAAAGAGTTCCCCACCCAAAGCCAATATGTTGCGACGAACATCCCAACTGCTATTGTTGTCGAAGTTTTCCTGCGCAAAATCCAATATCCAACGCTGCAACTCTTCGTCGGTGGTTATATCATCTATTAATGCGTCGGTGCTTCGTGCGAGTATCGACGAGGTCTCCAATTCGATGTTGTAGTTGAGGTCGATTCCCAACTCTTTGATAAAACCGCGCAGTATGCGTTGGAAGAATTTGTCAATCGTGAGTATCGTAAAACGCGAATAGTCGTGCAGTATGCGCGACAAAATGCCCTTTGCGCGTGATATAATCTCTTGCTCGGTGAGGGCGGTATCGCGCTTAATGTCTTTTAGGTAACTGCTCTCTGCGGGTGATTGTACTATGTCGTTAATCTCCTTTAGTATGCGGCTCTTCATCTCCTCTGTAGCCTTGTTAGTGAAGGTTACAGCGAGTATGGCCCTATAAAGATAAGGCTTCTCGTAGAAGTATTTAATTGTGTCGTGTACATATTTGTACGCCAATCGGTATGTCTTTCCACTACCTGCACTTGCACTTAATATCTTTGCTCTCATACCTTTTAACGTTTACATAATGTTTTGAAATCACACATCGCGCATATCTCCTTGCTCTCCTCCTCTGGGCACTGCTCAAATGGAATATCCAGGTTGAACAACTCTTGAAGTTTGGAGTTGATTATTTGCTCAAACTCGTCAGCGTATGTGTTGTAATCTACCTCACGACTCTCTGCCGCTTTGTCTATCAGGCGAGGATTGTAATCCTCATTCTGCATATAACGCACAAAATAGAGTTCGGGGACAACATTGCGTGAGAAGTTGTGCTTGAGCACCATCGAATATAGCATTGTCTGTGTCAGATTGCTAAACTGCGCACGATTCTTGCCTTCGAATAGTGAACTTATGCCATTAAACTCCAGGTGGCGTGTTCCCGTCTTGTAATCCACTACGCGTATTGTGCCATCATCCATAGAGTCTATACGGTCGGCAAATCCTCCAAGCAGCACCTTGCGCCCATCGCCTATATCGTGTTGCATAGTTATCTTTTGCTCTCTGTGTGCTACGGCGAAGTTGTTGTGCTTGATGTCGTAGGAGATAACACCTTGGCGAATATACTTTGTCACCATATTCTTTACCAATACAAGACTTCCCGTATATTCCTCCTGCGTAGTGGTATTGCCTTTCAGGAAGTTGCGATTTATGGCCTCATCTACAGCCTTCTCGATGGTATCACCCGTCAACATCCCCTTAAGGTGCTCGGCGGGATTTGCCACTCCCTCTATTGTCTTGTATAATATCTGCATTGCATTGTGCAGAATATTGCCGAACATAGGATTATCCACCTCTTCCGATAACTCATCAGGCGTTTTGAGTTTGGCTATCGATGCAAAATAGAATTTCAGCGGGCAAGTGATGTATGGCGCCAATGCCGCAGGCGACATCAGTCTGGGATTCTCCTCCGAGATGTATTCCAGCAATTTCTTTTGAGTTCGACCTCTCTTTTCGATTTTAATGCTTTTTGATGTTGCCGATGCTACGTCCACGCCGAAATTTATTTGTCGAATCGGGTAGGGTGACTCGTAGTTTAACTGATGTATGTAGCGGCTCTTTTCGCCTGTGGTCTTTTCGTCACTATGTGAACAATAGAGCATATCTATTCGCTCGGCGCGCTGAATGAGTCGATAGAAGTAATAAGCATAAACACCTTCGTGGTGGTCGGGTGTCGGCATTCCGTATGCAGCTTTTAGGTTGTAGGGTATGAACGATGGCGCACCCATTAAGTTGCCTGGAAAATTATCATCGTTCATCGAGAGTATAATGACATTCTTAAAGTCAATATTTCGTGTCTCCAAAATACCCATAATCTGCAAGCCGCGCAGAGGTTCGCCGCTGAATGGGATACGGATTGTCTGCAAGTGGCGCTTCAGTAGTGAAGTAAAGGTTGAGGTCGAAATATCTATATCGCATTTGTTCAGGCAGTTGCTTAATTCTGTAATCTGCTCTGACAGGATGGTTAAATACGATAGTTGCAATTTGTTTACCTCGGCCTTTTCTGTTGGCGTTGAGATAATTACACTGATTGTATCAAGTAAATATTTAGATAACTCACTCCAACTGCTTGTCGTACAAAATATTGTGCTTAATAAATCCTCCTCTGCAAATATCTTGCTGCTAACTCTGATATATCGTCCCGACAAAATCTCGTTGCGTATTTTCTCGCACTTTTTTCTCGCGCGCTCGGTTAGGTATGGGTGTGATAGTATGCCCATCACGTCAGTGTGATAGAATGTAGTGTCGCCATTACTGCTGCGTCGCATATTCTTTTGTAATTCAATAACTCTCTCGACAAAAGTATAGGCAGTGGTTTGGCGCAAAGGATAGCCCATCGTAATATTTATGTTGTCGCTCAACTCTTGTGGCAAAGAGTGTAACAAGGGTATGAGTAACGACTCATCGGTGAGTACTATTGCTGTCTGTTTGTCAAATTGCAGCGATGGCGAAATCTCGCGTAAAATAGTATTTACATATTTACATTGAGTAACGTTAGATATAGTTGAGATAGATGATAATTTTTTATTGATTTTTAGGAAATTATCGTGTGTTATATCAACCTTTGGTTTAAGTTGAGAGATATTCTCTCTTAAGAATTTTCCCGCCTCCTGTTCTGCGTTATCAACATAATAAGAGTCGTAATCCCAATAAAACTCACACCCCTCGGCGTTGTTGTTGATGTATTTGAGTACACGTTTTTCGCACTCCGAAAGGGCGTTGAATCCTACAAAAACATAGCGTCTATTGAGGTCGGGCTCTCCTTGCCCGTTGGTTATATTCTCGACTGCCGAGCGATAGAGCATTCCCGTGTATGCAAAACCTAATTCGTGAAGTCGCTCTTTGAAACGATGATAGATGGGTGCCAATGATAACCATACGGCAAGAAATTTACGTTTCTCATCCGACAATGACTCTTCATCGGCGAAGTTACTCCAAAACGAGTGTATTATCTTACGCATTTCGGGCGTGAGGTACGACAGGTCGGCCTCCAACTCCTTGATGTCGCATAGGTTACGGAATAGAGTGTCGGCATCAATCATATATTTGTCTATCAGGTCGAAGTCCGACAATAGCATCTCGCCCCAAAAATAGAACTTATCGAACGACTCGTCGTGATATTGTGAATATACCTTGTAGAGTTCGGTGATGGTTATAACTTTCTCGCCAATGGAGTATGATGTTGCTTGGCGCATAATCTCGTCCATCGACAAATATTCCGGTTGCCATATTGGGTGGTCAATCAAACGCGAAAGTTCGTCAGAGAAGAACAAACGTGCTCGTTGTGAGGGCAATACGATGGTCAACGATGATAGTTCATCGCCATATTGCTCATATAGGTTGCGTGCGACTTCGCCTAAAAATGTTTGTTGCATTGCAGGTGTACTTTATTTTGCCACGAAGTTAGCAAAATAAAGTCAAAATATATCGAATCCGCAGGGATTATTCCGAAAGAAATTTATACTTAATCGAACGATTGCATACCCGACTGCGCAATGCGTATAATGCGACTATATTCGTCGGGCGAAAGTTCCATAAAGAAATAATGGATGGGGTCAACTCGCAAGCCGTTGAAACGCACCTCGTAATGGAGGTGTGGCGCAAGCGAGAGTCCAGAGTTTCCCGATAGTGCGATGATGTCGCCGCGCTGTACTTTTTGGCCACGACGTACAAGCGTTGAAAGCAGGTGACTATATGAGGTTTGATAACCGTTGCCGTGGTCGATTACGATGGTTTTGCCGAGTGTAGAACTCTTGTCGGAAATCTCCTTTACCGTGCCGTCGGCTGTGGCAAACACACTCGAGCCCTCGGCTACCGTATAATCTACGCCTTGATGCGATTGTAGTGTGCGGTAGAAGGGGTTTAATAGATTGCCATAGCCTGCGGTAAGTAGTGATAACTGCTTGTTTAGAACGGGTTGAATCGAGGGGATGCGATTGCTCTTTTCGCCCAACGTGTCGCCCAATAATTTTATGCGATTCCACGATGATTCCAAGTCGGCAATGCGCTTGTCTACATTGTCGATACGCTGTTTGAGGTCAATTACAATATCGCGCTTGCTCTTCGAAATAGTCTTTTCGTGAAGTGCAAGGCGCTCTTCGCTCTGCTCGGAATCCAAATCGTAAGGGTCAGACTCAAAAAGAATACGAAATACGCTACGGTCGCGCTCTGCAACGTTGTCCAATACCATCTCCAGCGAATCGTAACGCGCCGACAATGTCTCATATTCGCTACGCAACACATCTGTCGAGTGACGCATACGATGCTCCAACGGAGTGTCGAACAATAGCGCAAATGCTACATAATAGAGCAATGCAGCACCAATCCACGCAAAGAGTTGCACGATAAAGCGGATGACTCTCTGGCGACGAGGGTGACGACGTTTTGTGTTTTTTATGTCGTTGTTTTGTTCCTGCATACTATTATTCTGACTCGTAGGTTGCATCTTGTATCTGGTTCATCAAACTCTTGTAAGCCTCGGCCGACATATTGCGGTCAAAGTAGTTGATGGGGTTGACGTGCGAGCGGTTGTAAATCACCTCGTAATGCAAGTGTGGTGATGTCGAGATGCCCGTATTTCCCATATCGGCTATTAGTTGTCCACGCTTTATGGTGTCACCCTTTGCGACGTGTAGTTTGTTCAGGTGAGCATAGCGTGTTTTGTAGCCATAGCCGTGATTTATAAGTATTTGCGTGCCGTAGCCATAACGGGCGCGGCTACGCTCAATGTATTCCACTACACCATCTCCTGTGGCATATACAGGGTCGCCGATGCGGCCCGGCATATCGACTCCGCTATGGAATTTCCAACGGCGTAATACGGGGTGGTTACGATAGCCGAATGCTCCGATTTTGTTGCGCATCTTCGAGCGGTCAATGGGCCATATAGCGGGGATGGCAGTTGAAAATTTCTCTTTGTCCTTCGATAGAATCTGCAACTCATCCATCGACTTTGATGCCAAGTAGAGACTGCGGGCCAATTGGTCGATGTCTTGCCACGCCGAAAGGATTATCGGAGCGTACTCGTCGCCTTCGATAGCGGCGTATTTGTTCTGTTCGTATGGTGAGTATATGCCGTCAATCGAGAGCGTGTCGGAAGAGAACAGAGGACGATAGACGTTGTTGTCGCGGTGCTTGATTTCGGCCAAGCGGTGTTGCGCGGTGTTTATACGATTTTGCAGTAGGTTGAATTTGAGTTGCAACTCGCGGTTTTCATTTGCCAAAGTGTAGAGTTTTGGGGTGTAAAAAAATGATGAAAACAGCAAGTTGATAATCGAAACAAGCAGAAAACCGATTAGCGCTTTTCTAATGAGACGATACGAGCGCAGGCGATGAATGAGGCTGCGAACCTCACTCTTTTCTCTGTTATGCTTTAATTTTCGTCCCATATATATTAAAATATATTATTTTATGGTGCAAATTTAACGTAAAATGTGTAATTTTGCAATCTGTTACGAGATTATAACGATAAGAATAGTAAAAACAATATATTTATGGAGTCAAATAAAATTAGACAAGCGTTTCTGGACTTCTTCCAGAGCAAGGAGCATACGATTGTGCCGTCGGCACCTATGGACGTAAAGGGTGACCCTACGTTGATGTTTACCAACGCAGGTATGAATCAGTTCAAGGATATATTCTTGGGTAATGCACCCCGCCAGACTCCGCGAGCGGCAGATACGCAGAAGTGTTTGCGTGTGTCGGGTAAGCACAATGACTTGGAGGAGGTAGGTCACGATACCTATCACCACACTATGTTCGAGATGCTGGGTAACTGGTCGTTTGGCGATTACTTCAAGAAGGAGGCTATCGCTTGGGCGTGGGAGTTGCTCACTGATGTTTATGGATTGGATAAGAGCCGTATGTATGCTACCGTTTTTGAGGGTAGCGAGGAGGATGGTGTGCCTTTCGATGAGGAGGCTTATGGTTATTGGAAGCAGTATTTGCCCGAAGACCACATCATTCGCGGTAATAAGCACGATAACTTTTGGGAGATGGGCGAGACAGGTCCTTGTGGCCCTTGTAGCGAGATTCACTTCGACTTGCGTGACGAGGAGGAGATTGCCAAAATTCCTGGTCGCGATATGGTCAATATGAGCCACCCGCAGGTTATCGAGATTTGGAACTTGGTGTTTATGCAGTTCAATCGCAAGGCTAACGGCGAGTTGGAGTCGTTGCCTGCAAAGCACGTCGATACAGGTATGGGCTTTGAGCGCTTGTGTATGATTATGCAGGGCAAGAAGTCGAACTACGATACCGATGTATTCCAGCCAACAATCTCTCGTATTGCTGCTATGGCAGGTAAGCGTTACGGCGATGATGAGAAGGCTGATGTTGCAATGCGTGTTATTGCCGACCACTTGCGAGCAATAGCATTCTCGATTGCTGATGGTCAGTTGCCAGCAAATGCCAAGGCTGGTTATGTTATCCGTCGAATTTTGCGCCGTGCGGTACGTTACGGTTACACTTATCTCGGCTTTAATGAGCCTACGTTGTGTAAGTTGGTTGCTGGTTTGGCCGAGCAGATGGGTCATCAGTTCCCCGAACTTAAGAAACAGCAGACTCTTATCGAGCGTGTGATTGAAGAGGAGGAGGCTTCATTCTTGCGTACATTGGCTACGGGTATCAACTTGTTGGACCGCGTAATTGCCAAGGTTGGCAATGGCGGCGTTATCGCTGGTAAGGATGCCTTTGAGTTGTACGATACATTTGGTTTCCCCATCGACCTTACCGAACTCATTGCTCGCGAGCAGGGTGTAGGTGTCGATTTGGAGGGCTTCGAGAAGGAGTTGCAGGCACAGAAGGAGCGTTCACGTAATGCTGCAGCACAGGATATTGACGATTGGCAGGAGTTGAAGTCAATCGAGCAGTGCGAGTTTATCGGTTACGATACTCTTACCGCTCCGATTCATATTGCTCGTTACCGTCGTGTAACATCAAAGGGTAAGACAACTTATCAGTTGGTATTTGACCAGACTCCGTTCTATGGTAATTCGGGTGGTCAGATTGGTGATACCGGTTATATCGAGAGCGCAAACGAGAAGATTGACGTTGTCGCTACCGAGAAGGAGAATGGCTTGATTATCCACGTCGTTACCACGTTGCCCGAAAATATCGAGGCTGAGTTTACGGCTGTCGTAGATGCAGCGAAACGTCAAGCCGCCGCTAATAACCACACAGCAACACACCTTTTGGACCAGGCTTTGCGTCAGGTATTGGGTACTCACGTCGAGCAGAAGGGCTCGATGGTGACTCCGCAGGGCTTGCGTTTCGACTTCTCGCACTTCCAGAAGGTTACAGCCGAGGAGTTGCGCGAGGTGGAGCGTTTGGTGAATAAACTCATTCGCCAGAACCATCCTTTGGAGGAGAATCGTGAGGCTACTATGGACGAGGCTAATGCAATGGGCGCTATCGCTCTATTCGGCGAGAAGTATGGCGATAAGGTACGCGTCGTGAAGTTTGGCGACTCGGTTGAGTTGTGTGGCGGTACGCACACTTCGGCTACAGGTACGTTGGGCGTGTTTAAGATTGTTGGCGAGAGTGCTATCTCGGCTGGTGTACGTCGTATTGAGGCCGTAACTGCCGAGCGTGCCGAGGAGGTGCTTTATGCCGTAGAGGACCAGATAAGCAATTTGGCTGAACTTGTGAACAATCCCAAGATTGAGGTCGCTATCAAGAAGATGATTGAGAACAACGAGACGCTTCAGAAGGAACTCGAGCAGTTGCATAAGGAGCAGATTGATGCTATGGTCGAGAAGATAATGAAGGCTCGCAATGCCGAAGATAAATATTTCGTTGTGGCTCGTCAGGTGCCTTATGGCTCAAATATGGTTAAGGATTTGGCTTATACTTTGCGTAGTAAGGTGTCGGATATCATAATGGTTTTGGGTAGTGTCAATGACAATAAGCCTATGCTTGCCGTGATGTTGGGTGACGATATTGTTGCTCGCGGTGTTGATGCAGGAGCCGTTGTGCGTGAGGCTGCCAAGGTGATGAATGGCGGTGGCGGTGGCCAGAAGTTCTATGCTACGGCTGGTGGTAAGAACCCCGATGCATTGCAGGCTGCAATCGACAAGGCGGTAGAGATTATTAAATCACAGTTGGATTAAGAGTTTAATGAAAATATAAAAAGATGGACAAGAAAGTTTTATTGATGATTCTCGATGGTTGGGGAATCGGTGACCACACCAAGTCGGATGTTATTTATTCAATGCATCCCGAGCACATTACAGCATTGACCGAGAAGTATCCCAATGCAAAGTTGTACACATCGGGTGAGAATGTAGGTCTGCCTAATGGCCAGATGGGTAACTCGGAGGTAGGTCACCTCAATATTGGTGCAGGTCGTGTCGTTTATCAGGATTTGGTGAAGATTAACCGTGCTTGTGCCGATAACTCAATCTATCAGAATGAGGAGATTGTTAAGGCATTCGAATATGCAAAGGCTAATGGTGTGAACGTACACTTTATGGGCCTTACATCGGATGGTGGTGTACACTCTTCAATCGAGCATCTCTATAAGTTGTGTGAGATTTCGGCTCACTACGGCATTGAGAATACATTCGTTCACTGCTTTATGGATGGACGTGATACCGACCCCAAGAGCGGTAAGGGCTTTATCGCCGATGTTGAGGAGCACTTGGCTAAGTCAACAGGTAAGATTGCCTCTATCGTAGGTCGTTACTATGCTATGGACCGCGATACTCGTTGGGAGCGTGTTAAGGAGGCTTACGATTTGCTCGTTGATGGCGTAGGTGTAGCGGCTACTGATATGGTTGAGGCTATGCAGCGTTCATACGATGAGGGTGTAACCGACGAGTTCGTTAAGCCTATCGTTCGCGTTGATGAGAATGGTGAGGTTATCGGCCGCATCAAGCCTAACGATATGGTGATTTTCTTCAACTATCGTAATGACCGTGCAAAGGAGATTACAGTTGTTCTTACACAGCAGGATATGCCCGAGGCTGGTATGAAGACTCTGCCTTTGTACTACTGCTGTATGACTCCTTACGATGCCAAGTTTGAGGGCTTGCACATCTTGTTCGATAAGGATAACGTAAGCAATACTTTGGGTGAGTATGTTTCAAAACTTGGCCTTAAGCAGTTGCGTATTGCCGAGACCGAGAAGTACGCACACGTTACTTTCTTCCTTAACGGAGGTCGTGAGGAGAAGTTCGAGGGCGAGGAGCGTATCTTGGTTGCATCACCAAAGGTTGCAACTTACGACCTTAAGCCCGAGATGAGTGCTTTTGAGGTTAAGGATGAGTTGGTTAAGGCTTTGAATACTCAGAAGTTTGACCTTATTTGTTTGAACTTCGCTAATGGCGATATGGTAGGCCATACAGGTCTGTATAAGGCTGTTGAGAAGGCTGTTGAGACTGTTGATGTGTGCTCGGGTTGCGTTGTAGAGTCTGCTGTCGAGAATGGCTACGATGTAGTGATTATCGCCGACCACGGCAATGCCGATAATGTGCTTAATCCCGATGGCTCGCCCAATACGGCTCACTCGTTGAATCCTGTGCCTATCATCGTTGTTTCTGACCGCGTGAAGAGCGTTAAGGATGGTATTTTGGCAGATGTTGCACCCACAGTTTTGAAGTTGATGGGCTTTGATGCTCCCGCCGAGATGACAGGTGAGGTATTGGTTGAGATGAAGTAATTTTTTCGACTCAAATATTTAGGGCGTAAACTGCAAAAGTTTACGCCCATTTTTTATTCTAACGGAGAATATTGTACCGCCTTGCTTGTCTCTCCCGTTTCGGGATTGGTGTATTCTACAAATTCGGCTCGTCGGGCAGGCCGCCCATCTACGAAGATATACTCAAGGTCGTGGAAATACATTCCTTCCACATCAATAACTTTGCTGTTCTTGTTGCGCTCTTTTTGTTGTGGTAACCACATTCGTAGGGTGTCGCCGCTTACCTCTAATTTTTCGGGCAGACAATTTAGCGTTATCAGATTGGCGTTTTGGGTGCTTCGCGTTGTTGTCAGCGGTCTCTCGGTTAAATCCTCGCCGTGAAGTTCCAACACCCTTATCTTGTCGGTGTTTGCAAACTTGCCGAGATTCTCATTGCGCCATTTGTTCCAGATTGTGCGGTTTGTAATCTGTGAGGCTATGGGCAAACAGAAGTAGATGACGAAAAATATAATCGTAAGTTTATTTCCTGTTTTCATCTTTGTGGTTATTATAAGCGTTAATAATCTCTTCGGGCTCAATGTTGAGCAATCTCATCTGCTCAACAAATGATGGTAATGTATGTGCGACGAACTCCTCGCGGCGACGGCTGACGATAGCCTCTTTGGCGTTTTCGCCTACAAAGAAACCTATGCCTCTTGCGCTTCGGACCGTACCGTCCAATGTCAGACGCTCGTAGGTGCGTGCTACGGTGTTGGGGTTTACACCAAACTCTGCTGCAAGTTCTCTCACCGAAGGCAGTTGGGTGTCGGCCGACCACTCTTCGCGCAATATGTGGTCTTCTATCCACCTCTTTATCTGTAAGAAGATGGGTGTAGTGTCATTCTGCGTAATCATAACGAGCGCTCTTTATGTTTGTAGTACGATATAGCGTATAGCATAATAGGCAAAGTGCCATAGATGAGATTGTGTAAAATCTTTCCCAACTCGGATGAAGCCCAACTGATATCCATATTGAACACAATATGCAATCCTTCGCGTGTTACTCCCGTAAAATCTGACCATATAAATGGATAGGTTAGAGGGGTATTCACATAGAATGCTAAAAATAGTATTGTCATTACGACCACTGTGCGAACTGCAATGTGGCTGTTGTCTGCTCTCCAAAGAGTGGTAATGCTATGGAAGAAGAGTATGGCATATAAAAATGATGGCAATGAATATATATACTCTTTATCGGCGTTTATCAATACAATGTTCTCTTCACTATTTTGGCATATCAATGCAGTCACAGTGTCGGTCACAAATAGTATTACAAACATCACAAGCGGAATAAATACCAAAGAATATAATACATCTGCAAAGAATTTCGCTTTGTGTGATGCTGGGAGCATCATTGCGTCGTGTATGCGCTCTTTATCCCCGTAGGTTTTGAGCGTGCAGGCGAAAGAGTACACGGCTGTAATAAATACTATGAGCGCGGTGCATAACTCTCTATTGTGGTTAAATAGCGTTAGTAGTTCCTGATTCCAGCCAATGTTGCTATATATATTTATGATATTGATATATTTATATATAGTAACCACAGATAATGCGCCAATGGCAAATAGCCCTACCCACCAGTTTTCGCGGTAGTGGACAGCGATTAATCTGCTAAAATCCTTAAAAAATAACTTTATCTGTTGCATATCGACTCCTTTCCCGAGAAGTTCTCGATTACATATTGGCGAAAATCTTTACTCTTGTGAATTGCCATATATAGCATCTCCAAATCAACGTCACTCCACTCTGCCTCGGCTTTGACTATTGCTCGCAGACCATCGGTGTATAGTGCATCGTTGCAGTTAGCCGATGAGGTGAAGGCTATGTTTGCGGCTATGGCATCTATTGTACTATTTATTACAACCGCTCCATCGTGGATTATTGCTACAGCCGACAATATATGTTCGAGGTCGGTTACGGCGTGTGACGAAATTAGGATTAATCTATCGGTCAAATCCTCTGACGCCAAAAGTGAACGGAACGAGCGTTTGGCCTCAATGTCCAATCCGTTTGTAGGCTCATCCATTATAACCAAAGGTGAGTTGCAAGCCAATGCAAACGAGATAAGGAACTTTTTGCGATTTCCGAGAGATAGTCGGTGCAGATGTTCCCCAAATGTGAAGTTCATCGCCTTTAGTGCAGACTCGAATTTCTGACGCGAAAAGTTGGGCCTGAACTGTGTGTAAGTATCAACATACTTCTCGACGGTTAGCGTGGGGAGTGAAAACTCATCGGGGATATAGAATATCTCCTTCAAAAAATCGCTTTCACGCTTTTGCGGCGTGTAGCCCATTGCCGAGATTTCCCCATTGAGTGGGAATAGTACACCACAAATTGTTTTGAGTAGGGTAGTCTTGCCACTTCCATTGGCACCAAGCAGACCATAAATGTTGCCTTGTGCAAAAGTCGTCTGTAACTTTTGCAATACAGGATGCCTCTTTGAGTATCCTGCCGATAAATTGTTTAATTTAATCATATATATAATATAGTTAAGAGAAATGTTCTTCTGCTTGTTGTTGGCTTTCTACTGTATTAGTGTTGTAGTACAGTGCAAAGGTAGAGAAATAATTTTAATCTGCAAATAAATTT
>JAZOVT010000074.1:0-20250 GCA_045658845.1 Alistipes sp. | reverse complement strand
CAAACGAAAAATCACGCAAAGATATAAAATCTTTACAACAACACTATAATATTTAACCCTAATTTATTGCGTTATAATAAAACTATGTAAATAAATCTGTTTTATTGCTTATTTTTTCTTATCTTCGCATCTATTTATCAAAAACTGCTTATTATGAGAGAAGTAAATCCCCAGGAGACATCACGAGGACATCAGTTTGAAATATGGAAAAATGCGCCCAATCCAAGGCTCACCTTCGTCAAGAAGGTTGATATTACTCGCCTTGTTAAGATAAGCAGAAGAAAGGGTTTGAAGTTCAATATGTTGCTATGCTATTGTATTGGCAAGGCCGCTATCGGGCAGAAGGAGTTTTATTTATTGCCTGTGGGCGATAAACTTATGCAGTTCGATAAAATTGCTATCAATTCGCAGGTAATGAATCATACGGGCGAGGTGAGTTCTTGCGACATTGAGTTTAGTGGAGACTTTGAGAGTTATTGTAGCGATTATATGACCTACACATCGGAAGTTGCCAAAACGTGTGTAGACCGCGATTTGTCGACAGAGTGTATGGTTATCGGTACTTCGGCTGTTATAGATACCGAGTTGGAGTTTGGCGGTGGAATGTATAGTGGCATATTCAACAACCCATTCATAATTTGGGGCCGTTATTCGCGCCATCTGTTTAAGTATCATCTGAATATTTCGTTTCAATTCCACCATACGCAGATGGATGGGGCGCACGCCGCACGATTCTTGGAGAGTGTACAGCGAGTTATTGATAATTTGAAATTATAGAATTTATAAATATGTATTTTACAGGACTAATTATTGGCGTTGCCACATTTCTTATTATTGGATTGTTTCATCCCCTTGTCATTAAGGGTGAGTACTATTTTGGCACACGCATTTGGTGGGTATTTGCATTGATGGGAGTGGTGGCTATTGCCGCATCGTTGATGATTGAAAATGTGTTATGGTCGACACTGCTTGCGGTGTGGGGCGCATCATCATTTTGGTCTATTGGCGAACTCTTCGAGCAAAAGAAACGAGTCGAGAAGGGCTGGTTTCCCAAACGCGAGAAATAATTTAGAATGTTAGGTTTTAAGTTTTGTCGTTTACGGCGAGAATAAAAAAGCCACCAAGAAGAATCTTGGTGGCTTTTTTATTGCCAAACTTATTAGTAATTACTCTTGAAATGCGTTTCCTGCAGCCCACGCATAATCACTTTCGGTGAACGTATAGGTCGATATGTATATGTTTTCTGCGCCCTCAGCGTCTTTCTTTTGTGTCCAATTACTCTCCTTCATCAACTGACGATTGGCTGGCAAATGTGCTGCATCAATGCTTACCTCGTCTCCGTATTCGATAATTACGGGATTCCCTCCTGCATCAAATGGAAACCAATTGTAATAATATTTTGGTGTATTGTTAACCCATTTGTAAGACTTGCCGTTTTCAATCGTAAATACATCTGGTAAATTTCCAAATTTGTCCGTCATACTAATCGTAATGTCGTAACCACTTTTGTTTGCAAATTCATAAATGTATTTCGTATTCTCATAGAAATCCTCATCGGCAGAATCGCAACCGACAAAAAATAGTATACCTAATACGCAAAATAGTTTTAATATCTCCTTTTTCATCTTTATTGTTTGTGAAACTACTTTTTCTTTGTTGTCTTCTCCAATAATCTTTCGGGATTATCGGTTGTTATGTAGTCGAAGTTGTGTTGCAAAAACCAATCCATCTCCTCCTCTTTGTCGATAATCCACGCGTTGAGGTGAATACCATTGCGTTGGAATACCTCTACCCATTCGGGGTGTGCAAGATAGTGCAGACCTTGATAATCAAGGAACTTGATTTTGCGACGCAGGATTGTGTCGGGGTGCATTTCGGGTAATTCGTTCTTGTAGCGGCCCAAATAAGCCACGGGGCAGTCGGTTACGGCTCGCAACTCATCCACTGCGGGTAGATAACCGATAAGATACTCCACACTCTTCTCGAAATTCATCGCCTTTACAACCTTTGCCGCTGCCAATGCGATGCGTGTAGCGCGTGCCGCCTCTTTGGGTGTCTTAACGTCGATGATGAGTTTTGTGCGAGGATACTGCTTTGCGCGGATAATGTATTCGTGCAGGGTAGGTATCTTCTCGCTATTCTTAAGAGGCACTTTAATCAAATCGGCATATTTTGTCTTCTCGATAAGCATTCCTGCGTGGCTTAGGTCGTGATAAACCACCAACGAATCGTCTAACGTAAGATGCACGTCACACTCCGAACCGTGGCAACCCATCTCGGCTGCTGCACGGAACGACGCGAGCGAGTTCTGCGGATGTCCTGTGTTCTTCCACGCACCACGATGCGAGATAACCTTATTGTTGTGAAATTTAGCCTCTTGTGCTATCAGATTCAGGCTACATACGGCAGCCATCAATAAAAGCGAAAGTTTTTTCATATCTAATGTCTTTTCTATTGTTAGTCTTGATTGATTTCTTGGGTTAATTTATTTGTCTTTAGCAATATACGCCCACTGTGTTAAAGTGTTGGTTTAAGTCGTTGATGTTATTCCCTCCGAGCGTAATCTACATAACTAAAATATACTTTGGTCAAAGATACAAAGAAATATTTTATTACCATACCTCTCTCGTTCTTTTTTTTGAGTTGTGTTGGCGAGAGTTTTTGTGTGGATTGATGTGCAAAATCGCATTTAATTAGTTATATTTGTAGCAAAATGACAAATTAATACTAATTTCTATGTTTTACTTGAATCTCAATTCTCGATTTATTGGCCTTGCGCTTGTATGTGCTTTTGCGGGTGTTGCGGTGGCTATGTGTAGCGGAGAGGATGTGTCTGCTGAAAAAGTAGAAGAGTCCTTAACCCAAATTCCGTTTAATCAAGTTACGCTGACTGACAACTTCTGGTTGCCACGTCTGCAAACGCAGAAGAAGACTCTTGTGCCATTCTCTTTGGAAAAGACCGAGCCTGCGGTGGAGAACCTGCGCCGTGTGGGAGCGTATCTGCGTGGCGAAAAGGTGACTGAACGATTTACAGGCCCTTACTACGTTGCATCCGACCTGTTCAAGGTTATGGAGGGTGCTGCTTGTTTGCTGACTTTGGAAAAGGATGCCGAGTTGGAAAAGCAGATGGACGAGATTATCGATGTTATCGCTGCGGCTCAAGCCCCCGATGGCTATCTCTACGAGCATCATATCCTGCCTGAGCATTTGCGTAATCCGAGCAACTATGCTGGTAAAACTCCCTATTCGTATGTTGTTCATAGTCACGAACTCTACAATATGGGCCATATGTACGAGGCTGCTATTGCCTATTATCGTGCTACGGGCAAACGTAAGTGGTTGGATGTAGCCGAAAAGAATGCCCGTCATATCAATAAAGTATTTTTCGAGGGCGACCCCAATTATAACGGAGGTAAACCCGTAATGCAGGCTCCAGGCCATCAGGAGATTGAGTTGGCATTGGTTAAGATGTATCAGGCAACGGGTGAGAAACTCTATTTGGATATGGCCAAAAAGTTTATCGACATTCGTGGCGTTACATATAACCCCAATGGTGAGGGCGTATTGAGTTATGACTATGCCCAGCAACATAATCCTGTACGTGAGCAGCGTGTCGCTGTTGGTCACGCCGTACGAGCAACATATCTCTATTCGGGTATGGCTGACATCGTCGCTATGCTGGGCGATACTACATTGCTGCCTGCGTTGGAGTCTATTTGGCACGATATAGTCGATAAGAAGATGCATATCACGGGCGGTTTGGGTGCTGTTCCCGGTATCGAGGGATTTGGTCCTGAATATGTATTGCCCAATAGAGATACTTATAACGAGACTTGTTCGGCAGTGGGTAATGTATTGTTCAACTATCGTATGTACCTTATGTCGGGCGATGCCAAGTATGTCGATGTTGCCGAGGTGTCACTCTATAACAATGTTCTGGCGGGAGTAAACCTCGAGGGTAACCGTTTCTTCTATGTCAATCCTCTGGAGGCTAATGGTCGCAAGACCTTTAATCACGGACGCGCTGGTCGCTCGCCTTGGTTTGGTACGGCTTGTTGTCCATCGAACTTGGCTCGTTTGATTCCGCAGGTTTCAGGTATGATATATTCGCATACCGATGACGATATCTTCTGCTCTTTGTATGCTGGTAGTAGTGTCGAAGTGCCTTTGAAGGCTGGTGCGGTTAAGTTACATCAGCAAACCGAATATCCGTTCGAAGGTCTTGTTAATATCTCTGTCGAGCCCGCCGTTGATGGCGAGGAGTTTACTCTGTGGTTGCGTATCCCGTCGTGGTTGAACGATAAGTTCGTGCCAGGCGAGTTGTACTCTTATGCCGATGGTGTCAATTCAAAGTACACGCTCCGCGTGAATGGCCGACGTGTAAAGAGCGAGGTTGTGGATGGTTTTGTTCCTGTACGCAGAGCGTGGAAGTCGGGCGATGTGGTTGAATTGGATTTGCCTATGGAGGTGCGATTCAATGTGGCCGACGAGCGTGTTAAGGCCGACAGTAATCGTCTTTGCGTAACGCGTGGCCCGCTGGTGTATTGTGCTGAGGAGGAGGATAACGAGCAACAGGTGTCAACCTATTTTATCTCTAATGCCAAGCCTCAAGCCTCTGTTGGAAAATTCTCTGAGGGTATAATGAATGGTATCTATACCATCTCAATGCCCGCCGCTGTGGCCTTTGCCGAGCAGGAGACTAAATCTTCGCTTACGCTTGTTCCTTATTATGCGTGGAATAATCGTGGTGACAATGAGGCTATGAATGTGTGGTTTGCGCGTGATGCCGCTACGGTGCGTGAGTCGATGGTTTTCCCCGTAGGTAATATTGCAAGCATTAAGGCGACATATACATACCAAAATGATGATGAACTTGCCCCTGTTGATGGTAAGCAGCCGACAAACTCTTTCGATAGAACTATTCCTCGCTGGACGGCGTGGCCGAAAGTAGGCGAGAAGCAAAGCGTTGAGGTAAAACTCAAGAAGAAGCAACCAATCGAGAGCGTATCGGTATATTGGTATGACGATAAGGGTGGTGTTCAGCGTCCCGTAGAGTGGAGTATGGAATACTTTGTTGATGGAAAGTGGAACGAATTTAAGCCGTATATCACAGACAGATTCGGTATCGAGTTAGACCAATTCAATATGGTACACCCCGATGCTCCTATCGAGGCTGAGGCTTTGCGTCTTAATATTACTCCCAAGAAGGAGTCTTCAGTTGGTATTTTGGAACTTGTAGTAGAATAAATTATGTTGGAAGTAGGATTAAAATATGAGAGCCGTATGACGGTTGGTGCCGAAAATACGGCATTGGTACTTGGCTCAGGCGATATGGAGGTATTGGCTACGCCTGCTATGGTAGCACTTATGGAGAATGCTGCAATGAAGGCGGTGGCTGATTATCTGCCCGAAGGCTCTACAACCGTGGGTATCGAGATTTCGACATCTCACCTCAAGGCCTCTGCTGTAGGCGCAAATGTTGTGGCCGAGGCTACATTGGAAGAGGTTGACGGCCGCCGTTTGGTCTTCTCGCTTAAAGCGTGGGATGATGCGGGCGTGATAGGCGAGGGAAAGCATACACGCTTTATAGTGGATAGAGAGCGCTTCTTGAGCAAATTGAAATAACAAGTAAATTTATAGGATATGAAAAGAATCTTATTTTCATTGTTGTTGTCGCTATTTGTTGCTACATCGGTGACAGCACAGACAACGTGGTACAACCCGATGGAGTGCGAGTATGATGTAATCCAGAATCAAGCCTTTACATCGGAGATTAAGGGCTATTTACGATTGCCGGAACGCGCCCAGAGCAAGGTGCGTACTTCGGTATGGGGACTTGCAAAGCAGTCGGCGGGCCTTTCGATTACATTTTTTAGTAATTCGCCCAATATCGAGGTGCGTTATACTACCCTCGATAAATATTATGCTATGAATCATATGCCATCGACAGGTAAGTCGGGTGTCGATTTGTATCGCATCGACCAAGATGGTGCGTGGGATTATGTAGCACCATCGAGATATTCTTTTGGCGATAATGTATTGTATCGCTATAACGAGATGCCCAATTCATCACGTCAACTCGGTTACGAGTACCGCCTCTATTTGCCCCTGTATAATGGTATAGAGAAGATGGAGATTGGTGTCGATGATGGTAGTTATTTCCGTTTTGTTCCGACTTCGGAGGAGAAACCGATTATATTGTATGGTACATCTATCGCACAGGGTGGTTGCGCATCACGTCCTGCTATGGCGTGGGGTACAATTATGCAGCGTTCATTGGATTTGCCCGTTGTGAATCTCGGTTTTTCGGGTAATGGCCCTATGGAGACCGAGGTGTTGGATTTCATCGTCGAGACCGATGCTCGCCTTTTTATCCTCGATTGTTATCCCAATATGACGGGTATGTTGCAGAATGTCTATCCGCGTACTTTGGCCGCTGTTAAGCAGATTCGAGCAAAGCACGATGAGCCTATCCTGATTGTCGAGCACGCTGGTTATAGCGACGATGTGGCACATCCTGGCAAGCGCGCGATTGTTGATTCGGTAAATATGGCCGCAAAACGTGCTTACAAGGAGTTGAAGGATGGGGGTGTGAAGAATCTTTATTATCTTACTCGCGAGGAACTCGCCTTGACGCAGGATATGACAGTTGATGGCACTCATCCGACAGATTTGGGTATGCTGCAGCAGGCTGTTGTCGTAGAGAAGAAGGTGCGAGAGATATTGAAGATGCCCGTAGGCAATCGTTTGTCAACGAAACCCGTTACACAACGTCGTGAGCCCAACCTTTATGAGTGGGATGAGCGCCATCGTACAATCATCAGCGAGGCACGAGAGCGTCAGCCCGAGGCCGTAATCATTGGTAACTCTATTACTCACTATTGGGGCGGTGCGCATCGTCAGCAGAATGGTGAGCAGGTATGGCAGTCGAAGATGACCAAGTTCGTGAATATGGGTTGCGGTTGGGACCGTATTGAGAATGTCCTTTGGCGTATATATCACGGAGAGTTGGACGGCTATGAGGCCAAGAAGGTGGTTGTAATGATTGGCACTAATAATATCGGCCGCGATAGTGATGCCGATATTGTTGAGGGAGTGCGACTCGTTCTGGATGCTGTGAAGGCACGCCAGCCGAAGGCCGAGATTGTCTATGTCGGTGTATTGCCACGTCGTGGTCAGGAGCAGCGTGTCAAGGAGCTGAATTTGTGGTTAGGCTCGATGGTTAAGCAGAAGGGCTTTAAGTTTATCAATCCTGGCGTTAAGATGTTGGGTGAGGATGGTAAGATTGTCGAGAGTCTGTTTACTGATGGTTTGCACCCCAATAACGATGGCTATTCTCTTATTGTTGATGAGATAATAAAGTAAAGTCAAATCCTCATTATATGCTTTAGGCTTGTAATCAATGTGATTGCAAGCCTAAAGTTTAATAGCGTAAAAATATTGCATATAAAATTAGCGTAAAATTTTGCCGATTGATTTTTTTGCATTACTTTTGTGCCGCTTACGAGCAACGATTGAGCTATGGTGTAACGGTAACACAGCAGATTTTGGTTCTGTTATTCTGAGTTCGAATCTCGGTAGCTCAACCAAAAAGGAGGTCAGTGATGACCTCCTTTTTTTTGTGGTATAATGTGAGTGTGTTACTCGCTCTTTGGCGTGTCGTACTTGCCGTTGATGATTACGTCGCGTACGGCCTCCAAATATCCGAATCCGTATTTGCGGTCGGGCAACAGATAACTTCCCTCTACCCATTCGTTCCACGCATTAATCATAATGAATGGCGGTTGCTCGGGGTGGCTGTCGGCATACTCTTTGGCGGCTTGCAGGAATGTCGCAAAGGCTTGTGGCGATACGTTGTAACGGGTTGTTTCATCACCTCCCTTTGCGGGGAATCGCGGTGTGTCATCCCAACCGATTGATACCGTTGGGAAGATAGTAATTGGCAACTCTTTGTCGTATTGTTTGCGAATTTCGATGGCGTTCTTGCCGTAAGTGAGATAATCCTTATTCCATCCTCCCATATTGTAGAATGCGATGCTGTTAACGCCGAGTTTTTCAATGTATTCGCGCGTGTAGGCTGCTCGCTCTTCAGTGAGGAATCCGCCACCTCCGGCACTCTCCTGAATGTGCAGGCCCTTGAAGCCCGCCTTTACCACCTCATCGCGGAAATATTGTACAGCCTTTGCGGCCTCTTCCATCGAGCCGAAACTCTCCAAGAAACGTCCCATATCGAAGATTGAGAATACGGGGCAGCCGTCGATTTTGACGTAGTTTGGGCGCTTGAAGTATTGGTTAATCACTCTATCTACGATTGTTTTGAATTGGGCCCAATTAACCGTAGCGTCGAACAACAACGAGTTGTCGTCGCCATATCGGTGGCAATTCCAATAGTTCTTTTGTACATTGTGGTTGGCCCACATAATGTAGAAATTCATCTTCTCGTTGTTCTTGGCCTTGAGGAATCCATCGTTAAGCGCACCTTCAAGGTAGGGGTAATCCATATACCAATACCAATCGTAAATAAAAGTATTTACACCGTGCGCCAACGCCGTATCAATCCAGCGCTCTACAACCTTCGGGTCATCGTCGTGTTCATAACCCCAAAGAGGCTGTTTGGGTTGATAGTGCCCATCATAGCGGGGCGTACCTTTCTTTATGACCTCCCACTCTCCTTCGCCGTCTGCCCATAGATGTGCTTGAGCCAATGAGTCGTTGTGGCACGATGGCCATACGAAAGCGGCTACATAATATTCGGGCTTCTCTACTTTGTGAGCCTTGTTTGTGCAGGATATTGCGCACAAACATAGTGATATGTACGCCGTCATACTAAAAGCGTGAAATAATTTCTTCATATTAAATAGTTTTAGTGTTATGCTCTATGTTGTTCTACAAAGTTAGTTTTTTTTCTTTATCTATGTGTAATAAGAGAAAAAAATATAACTTTGTGGAGTATATTATTTGTTATTTTTTGTTGGCTCAAACTTTATTTGCACTATGGGGCAGGTTGAATACGAAATCGCTATGGGTTGTGCTTTGGATATTGATTCCATTACACAGTTCCAGGTCGATATGGCATTGGAGTCGGAGGGCGCGATGCTTGACCACGATAAAGTATTGCGTGGTGTAACTGCCGCTATGAATGATAGCAACAAGGGTACCTATCTTGTGGCGCGAAAGGGTAGTGAGGTCGTAGCCAGCCTGATGATAACACGCGAGTGGAGCGATTGGAATGCCGAGTGGTATTGGTGGGTGCAGAGTGTATATGTAAAGCCTGCTCATCGTGGCCGAGGCCTATTCCGTGCAATGTATTCCAAAGTAAAGGAGCTGGCGGCGCAGAGTGGCGTGTCGCAAGTGCGTCTATATGTTGAAAGGACCAATCTCTCGGCCCGCCAGGTATATGAAAGGGTAGGTATGCAGGAGTGTCACTACCTGATGTATGAGGATGTTGCGAAATAATAGCAATTTTGTAAGAGCAACTATAATTGTAAAGAGGTGATTTTTAGAAAGGCAAAAATAGAGGATATCGATACAGTCGAGCAGATTATGCTTGCGGCGAGTGGTCGTTTGGGGGCTGCGGGTATTGACCAATGGCAACGTGGCTATCCTAATCGCACAAGCGTGGAGCGTGATGTGGCTACTGGCGTGGGCTATGTGGCAAAAGATGGCGAGCAGATTGTGGCCTATGGTGCTGTAATATTTACGGGCGAGGTGGCATACAACGATTTGACGGGTGGCGAGTGGCTCACTGCGGGCGATTATGCCGTTGTCCATAGGTTGTGCGTTGCGGCCGACAGAGTAGGGCAGGGCTGGAGCCGATGCTTTATGCAGTGTGCCGAGCAGTTGGCCCGCGAGAACTCACTTCCGAGTCTTCGCATAGATACCCACCCCGATAATCAGATAATGCAGAGCCTTATCTCGTCGTTGGGATTTACCTACTGCGGCGATGTGGTTATCGAGAGTCGTCGTTTGGCTTATGAGAAGATTTTGCAGTAAGAAAACTATTAAATTAAATAACGTATGAAGAGACTTTTTATCTGCGCCGCAATGTTGTTTGTCGGTGCAATGTGCGCCGAGGCGCAAACCAAGGATGGCGGAATCGATAGCGATATGCTTTCGCGTATTCGTCAAGGCTATGCTGCCACTCCCGAGCAGAAGGCAATCAAAAATGCCCTCGCTTCAAATTCTATCGCTGCGTTGGCGATTAATTCCGAGAACTTGACTATGTGTGATACTCACTTCTCGCATCGCGTCGAAACGAAAGGTATTACCGACCAGAAGTCATCGGGCCGTTGTTGGTTGTTTACGGGCTTGAATGTGTTACGTGCCAAGATGATTGCAAAACACGACCTGCCCTCGTTTGAGTTTTCGCAGAACTATTGCTCGTTCTACGATTTGTTGGAGAAGTCGAATCTCTTTTTGCAGGCGATAATCGACACCCGTGAGTTGCCTATGGATGACCGCAAGGTTGATTGGTTGTTGCGTAATCCGATTGGTGACGGTGGCCAGTTTACAGGCGTATCAAACCTTATTATGAAGTATGGTGTTGTACCCAAGTCGGCTATGCCCGAGACCTATCAGAGCAACAATACGAGCAGTATGGCAACAATCCTCAAACTCAAGTTGCGCGAGTATGCTTTGGAGTTGCGCGAGTTGAAACCAGCGAAGGCTGCCGAGCGCAAGGAGGCTATGCTTACCGAGATTTATCGCATCTTGGTTGAGTGTTTGGGCGTTCCTCCTACTGAATTTGAGTGGGCTCGTTACGACAAGTCGGGTAATTTGGTGAGCAAGAAGACTTATACTCCGAAGGCCTTCTATGATGAGTTTATTGGTGAGGATTTGGAGAAGAATTATGTGATGATTATGAACGACCCATCGCGTGAGTACGGCAAGGTGTATGAGATTGAGTATGACCGCCACGTTTATGATGGTGAGAATTGGCTCTACATCAATCTTCCTATTGAGCGTGTAAAGGAGATGGCGATTGCTTCTATTAAGGATAATACGGCGATGTATTTCTCTTGCGACGTTGGCAAGTTCATCGACCGCACAAAGGGTACTTTGGATATTGCCAATATCGATTATGAGTCGTTGTTCCGTACCGATTTCCCGATGGATAAGAAACAACGCATACAGACCTATGCCAGCGGCTCGTCTCACGCTATGACGCTCATCGCTGTTGACCTTGACGAAGAGGGTAAGCCCAAGAAGTGGATGGTCGAGAATAGTTGGGGCGCATCATCGGGCTATCAGGGTAACTTGATTATGACCGACGAGTGGTTTAACGAATATATGTTCCGTGTGGTTGTCGAGAAGCAATATGTTCCTGCCGATGTATTGAAGATGTTGGAGCAGAAGCCTATCTTGTTGCCTGCTTGGGACCCAATGTTCGCTCCCGAGGAGTAGAGTGAGAAAGTTGAAATAATTAAGAGAGAAGAGTGAAATCGCTCTTCTCTCTTTGTTTTATATGTTTGCTATATCGAATGCCTGTTTCTATTGGTGGTATATCGTGAATGATGTCCAGAGTAGATATTGTTTTTCGCTTGTTCCTTCGATGTACAGGTATTTGTGTCCCTCGGGGATAGTGTAGTACACTCTCCATTTTCCACTTTGAATTGAGCCGTCAGGTGTAAGTTGCACGCCTTTAACGCCGGGCTCTGTGCTTGAATATACTTTAATGCCCTGTTCGTCGATGTCATAATTTAGACTATACCATATCTTGAGATGGTGCATATTATCGACGGGGGTAGTAGTGTATATGTACCAATTATCACTGATGGGTTTTGTCTTGTCGGATTTTAGGAATTGAATATTCTTGTATTTGACGTACAAATCATAGCAGGCTGTCTCGTACTCTACACCCTCTTCAACATTGTCAGACATAAATCTGTATGAGAAGAACGTGTTTTCAAAATTCGGCAGAACAATATCAATTGATGATGGCTCTTCATTTTTGAGAGCGTGACCATCAATCGGAATGGGTATTACATAGAATGTATATGTAGCGGCACCCATTGCTGTGCTGGATTTTGCACTCCACGTTCCATCTCCGTTATCTATCGCTTCGGCTGGGGTTTCGTAGGTGTCACCCTCGACAACGTACCAGCATTGATAGCCAGATGCATTTTGCACGGCACTCCACGATACATAAAATTCATCGGCAGGAGTGTTCAGTGTGTAGGTTAAGTCGTTAACACTCTCAACATCTTTAAGGATTGCACTTTCAACCGTAACCTCGCAGGTTGCACTCTTTGCTCCGTCCTCGGTAGTGACCGTGATGGTTGCAGTGCCCGCTGATATGGCTGTGATTGTTCCCTCTGAAACAGTGGCTACCGTCTCGTCGCTTGTGCTCCAAGTTACCGCTTTGTTTGTGGCGTTTTCGGGTGTTATCGTTGCGGTCAGGGTTGCTGTCTCGCCCTCTGTAAGGGTTATTGTCTCTTGGTCCAAAGTCACACCCTCTACATTGTATATTTTTTCGTTTACCGTAACCTCGCACGATGCGGTTTTTTCTCCGTCTTCCGTTGTTACCGTGATTGTTGCAGAGCCTGCTGATATGGCAGTGATAGTTCCTTCTGAAACAGTTGCTATCGTTTCATCGTTTGTACTCCAAGTTACCGCTTTGTTTGTAGCGTTTTCGGGTGTTATCGTTGCGGTCAGGGTTGCTGTCTCGCCCTCTGTAAGGGTTATTGTCTCCTGGTCCAAAGTCACGCCTTCTACATCGTACGTTTTCTCCTTTACCGTAACTTCGCAGGTTGCGCTCTTTGCTCCATCGTCGGTAGTGACCGTGATGGTTGCAGTGCCAACTGAAATGGCCGTTACATTTCCGTCGGTATTGACGCTTGCCACTCCTGCGTTGCTTGATTTCCACGAAATGTTTTTGTTGTCAGCATCAGAAGGCTTGACTGTAGCCTTGAGAGCAAAACTGTCTCCTATGGTCAGAGTTAAATTGCTTTTGTTGATAGATACTGATTCCACCTTTTTGACTGTCTCATCTTCTGTACAACTGTAACTAAAGATGAGAGAAATAGCCAATGCTAAAATTAACGCGAGCCTTTTCATAATATTTGATTTTAATTTAATGGTCTGGTGATTTTTAATATTGGTGTAATTTTCATCAAATATACGAAAAATATAAATAAATTGCGTGGTATGTAGGAATAAATAAAATAAAAAGGCGTGGCACTAAAAGTTAAGGAAAAATGTGACCACGCAAAACTTACGATTACTATGCCGATAATAAATATTATAGGTACTCCTATTTTAATATGTAAGAGGATTCAAAAAAGAAACAGAAAATATACAAGAAAATTTTTCGCGCCCTTCGAAGGATGGCGTAGAACGATGCTTGCGGAGGGGCGATGATGGGAATAAAAAAAGTGTAACAAGTTTATTTTCTTGTTCCTCTTTTCTGATTATCAGTGCATTACTGATAAATTTCTGTTAATATTCCTCCTCATTGAAAAAGAAATCGTCCTTTGATGGGTAGTCGGGCCAGATGTCCTCGATAGACTCGTAGATGTCGCCTTCGTCCTCAATCTCCTGCAAATTCTCCAATACCTCAAGCGGTGAGCCCGAACGGATTGCGTAATCAATCAACTCCTCTTTAGTTGCGGGCCAGGGAGCATCCTCCAATTTTGATGCTAACTCTAAAGTCCAATACATAGTTTTGTGGTTTTATAGTTTGTAATAATTATTTGTGTGTTTTTATGCGCTGAAAATTAGCCATTAAGCCCAACGCTCATTAAATCGGGCGCAAAGATACAGAAAAAATGTAAATTGCAAACTTTTATTGCGATAATCTTATATCCTATTTATGCCTTATTGTGGAGGGTTTGTGCTTTGGGGTTAATCGGGTTACAGTCAAATCGTTATCAGACGCAAGCAGAAGCCACATTTTGCGACTTCTGCCTATGTTGTGATTATATTGTGAAATCACTTTTATGGTATCCACAAAATCTCCTCCACATTGCTGCGGTGGGTTATGGTACGTCCCAAAAGATAGAAATAATCCGACAAGCGGTTCAGATATACGATAACTTGCTCCTCGATATTGCAATTCTCGGCTGCTCTTAAAGCCTGACGCTCGGCGCGGCGGCATATAGTACGACAGACGTGCGAGAGTGATACGCGCTCGTCACCTCCAGGGATGGTGAATTTTGTAATCTGCGGTAATGCCTCCTGCATTGTATCTATTGCCTGCTCCAACTCCTCTGTTGCGGTGTTCTGCAGTTTGCCAACCTTGTCCTGGCCACCTTCGCCTACGGCCAAGAGTGCCGCAACGGTCATTAGTTGAGACTCTATGCGGCGCAAAAAAGCGACTTCTGCGGTGTATGCCTTATCCCCGCAAAGTTTATCAGCCAGCAATGCGGTGAAGGCCGTCAATTCATCGACCGTGCCGTATGCCTCTACTCGGCAATCGCATTTGGCAACTCTCTCTCCTCCGATAAGCGATGTGGTGCCCTTGTCGCCCGTTTTGGTATATACTTTCATAATCTGAATTTTTGCTTTGGTAGGTGGTTGTTGAACAATAACAGATACCCTCTGTTGTCGATGCTTGTGCAACTATGCTCGGCTACAATTTTTTTGCAGGCTCTGTCGCGCTCACCGTCGAGCGAGGGGCGCATTATGCAGAGTGTTTTGCCTGTTTGCGAGGCTACTTGTGCCATATTGCTCAATTGAGAGGCTTCAATGTCGATTGTTGCCACTATGAGGTCGTATTGCTCAAACGCATCTGTCGCAGAATCTATGCCAAATGAGTTGTAACGACAATGCTCCATAAGGTTCTGCAACTCTCGGGCTCGTTTTTTTGGAGTGCCTAATGCTATGAGGGCATCATAAAAATCGCGTTGCTCGCCTAAAAAAGTAGAACACATAAAAACCTGTCTTACTATTGCATAGACAAAGGGGGAATGTACGCCGTGACCACGAAAATAACGCGCACGTTTGATGTTGCTACCCAAATTGCGTAGCCCATACAAACGTCGTTTTATGTTACGTCCCGTTATCTTCATAGTTATTTATAAATTAGTCTATTTCTTTAGTTGTCCTGCCAAACGGCCCGTCGAGAATGCTATTTGCAGGTTGTATCCACCCGTGTTGGCATCGAGGTCCAAAACCTCGCCAGCGAAGTATAAACCCTTAACCTTGAGCGACTCCATAGTGTATTTATTCACCTCGTCGCATCTTACGCCACCCGCCGTTACTACAGCAAATTCAAACGGTGCGTAATCGGTAATAGGGAATACAAACCCCTTCAGGATTTTAATCAATCGGTTAATCTCGGCATCGGTAACTTTGCGGATATAGTTCTTCGAGTGTACATCCATCTCGTGCGCTATCGGCATAACCAAATGCTTTGGCACCAATTTGCGCAACAACTCCGAGAAGAACTCATCGGGTTGCATTTCGTCAATCTCGCGACGTATGCGTTCCTGCAACATCTCATCAGTCAATGCAGGTTTCATATCGATGACGAGTTTTACACGCTTATCATCAATTAATGCATCCACCGCATCACGACTTACGCGCAATGCAACAGCACCCTCAATACCTCTATCCGAAAAACTAATCTCACCAAACTCCTCTCTGACGACCTCATCCTCTACGATTAGTTGTGCCTGAATATTCTTAAGCAATAGGCCGTCAAGATATTTACGTTGCGGATGCGATGTGCGTATGGGAGTAAGCGAAGGGCGCACCTCCTCAATCGTGTGGCCCACTTGGTCGGCAAAAATATATCCGTCACCCGTAGAGCCTGTGCCGGGATAACTCACGCCTCCTGTTGCAATGATTACATTCTCGGCCTCCTCCTTGCGCTCAAAGCCTCGTTTGTTGATGTACGTCACACCATAAATCTTGTCGTCCAACGTCAGTATGCGATTCACGCGTGTGTTATAGGCAATCTCCACCTCATTATCCAAGCAGTAATCGACCAAAGCATTGGCTATATCCCACGCCTTGCCGCTGTGGGGGAATACACGCTGTCCGCGCTCAATGTCGAGTTTTACTCCCAAACGCTCAAATAGACGAATCGTCGCCTTGTTGTTGAACTCGGCAAAAGCGACCTCAAAGAAATCTGCATTGGTGCGAATCGACTCCTTGAACTCCTCGGGTGGGCGGGCGTTGGTTACATTACATCGGCCCTTGCCCGATATTCTGATTTTACGGCCAGCCTTCTCCATCTTCTCCATCAGGAGCACCTTCTTGCCGTTGCGTGCGGCTGTTGCGGCAGCCATCAAGCCTGCTGCGCCAGCACCTATAACTATAACGTCGTACATCGTAACTCTAAATTTTCCACAAATGTACAAAAATGTTGTGAGATTTGTCCTTTTTTGCGGGCGAATAGAGTCGATTACATCAAATTTAGTATCTTTGTCTATAATTTTAAGTAAAAGAATATTGGTTATGAGTCAAAAAATAGTGTATCCCACCTCGGGCGTTTGCTCGCAGGCCATAGTTATTGAGTTGGATGGCGAGGTAATTAAGAGTGTAGAGTTTATAGGTGGTTGCCAAGGTAATACCAAAGGCGTAGCGGCTTTGGCTGCAGGAATGAAAGTAGATGAGGTAATTGCACGCTTGAAAGGTATAGACTGTGGCCGTAAGGGCACCTCTTGCCCCGACCAGTTGGCTCGCGCCCTGTGTAAATTGACTAATCAGTAGCAGACCGCAATATGAAGAAAATCATAAATCCGTGGGCAGGTGAGCCTACCTATCATTGCTATGGTTGCGACCCCAACTCCGAGAGCGGTTTGCGGATGGAGTTTTTCGAGGATGGCGACTATATCGTCAGCCATTGGCATCCTCGTGCAGAGTTTCAGGGCTGGCGCAATACGTTGCACGGCGGTATTCAGGCTACGCTGGCCGATGAGATAGCGAGTTGGGTGGTATTTCGTAAATTTCAGACGAGTGGTGTAACTTCGCGTATGGAGGTCAAATACCATAAACCCATTATGACTACCGATAGCCATATCTCTCTTCGTGCCAAAGTGGCTAAACAGATGCGCAACGTAATAACTATTGATGTGGAAATTTTTGACTCTGCCGAGCAATTGTGTACAACGGCTTCGTGCATCTATTTCCTGTTCCCGCAGCAACGTGCCCGTGAGGAGTTTGGATTTATGGAGTTTAAGACAGAAGATGAACTAAATAAATAGACCTTTTATGAAACGTATTTACATTCTACTTGTTGCGGTATTGGCCGTAAATAATATCTGCGCTCAAACTATTGATGCTTTGCAGCGTTGGACCGAGCAGAATCCTGCAAAGATTGAGTTGCAGAATGAGCCTTTTGCCCAAAAGAACTTGACAGCAGATGAAGCAGCGAAGGCTGCCACATTGCTGGAATCACAGTGGCGTGAGCAGATGAAACAACTCCACAAAGAGGCTTTGGAGAACGAAACGTTTAAGCGTGGAAGATTGCAGATGAAGTTCAAGGCTATTACCTATGGCGAAAAACCAGCCGATGGCCGTAGCCTCTATATCTCGATGCACGGAGGTGGCGCTACTCATAAGCGCGTGAATGACCAGCAGTGGGATAATCAGATACGCCTCTATAAACTCCAGGAGGGTGTGTATGTCGCCCCGCGCGCGCCGTGGGATGATTGGAATATGTGGTTTAAGCCTGGTATGGATGAGTTCTTCGAGATGCTGATTCAGGCGGCTGTTGCGACTATGGATGTTAATCCCGATAAAGTCTATTTGATGGGTTATTCAGCAGGAGGTGATGGCGTGTGGCGTATGGCTCCACGTATGGCCGACAGATGGGCGGCGGCCTCGATGATGGCGGGACATCCTGGTGAGGCCTTGCAGGTTAGTTTGCGCAATACACCTTTTATGATTTGGATGGGCGAAAATGATAGCGCGTATGATAGAAACAAATTGGCCGTAAAGCACGGCGCGATAATGGATTCGTTGCAGCAGGCCGATAATGAGGGATATATCCACGAAACGCATATTATCAAGGGTAAAGGCCATTGGATGGATAGGGTAGATGCTGCTGCAGTTCCCTGGATGGCTAAATACAAGCGCAATCCATACCCTAATAAGATTGTGTGGCGTCAGGAGGAGGTTACACGCCCAGCATTCTATTGGTTGTCAGTACCCGAAAAGGAGTGCCGTCATAAGGCTACGGTTATAGCAGAGATTGACAAGAATGTTATTGAAATTAGTGAGTCTGATTACTCTCGTTTGACAATCTGTCTGAATGACGAAATGGTTGATTTGGATAAGCCTGTAACTGTGCGATACAAGGGTGAAAAAGTTTTCAAGGGTAAGTTAAACCGCACAATAGGCAATATGGCTCGTACACTTGATGAGAGAGACGATTTGCGTTATATGTTTCCCGCGATGGTCGAGGTAGAATTGCAGAAGACTAAGTAGTGGGGCTTTATGCCCAGATAAATAAAATGCCGACAACCTTTTCAGGGAGTCGGCATTTTGATTTTGTATAATCTTAACGATTATTTCTGCAACTGTGAGTTGTCGGCTACGACCATATTTTTGTCGATACGCAATGTTACGTTGCCATCAACCTCGATAAGAAGAGTTGTCTCCTTTACCTCCTTAACTACACCGTAGATACCGCCAGCAGTGATAATCTTGTCACCTTTTTTCAAACCATCGCGGAACTTAGCCATCTCCTTACGACGCTTTGACTCGGGGCGCCACATAAAGAAATACATTACTGCTACCATCAGCAGCATCATAATCCAGAAACTGCCCATACCTGGCTGCGCTACAGCCTCTGCCTGAAGAAAATTAATCATAATTTATTGTTTTTTAGTTTTGTTTTCTGCAAAAGTGCTTGGCAAAGATACTACTTATTTGCCAAAAAGCAACTATTCAATCTCGGCCTCGATGTAAATCTTCAGCGGAGTGTCCTTTTCGGCGAAATAAAACTCCATAAGTTTCATTTGCCAACCCACTTCACCTCGTGAATTAAACTCAAAGTCGATTATAGTACTCTCGCCTGCGGCTATTGGTTTGCGCTCATAATTTACTGTCGTACAACCGCACGATGTGACGTGTCGCAGAATGACCATCGGGCCATCGCTCTCATTCTGGATGCGCAACTGCTTTCGGATAATTTCGCCTTGGCGCATCCTTCCGAAATGCAACGTGTCGCGTACGCCTTCTTGTAGGATAGAGTGATTTATGGCTACGGTCTGAATATTGGCGGCAATGACATCTTGCGGCTGCGACGTTGTAGCAGTTTGCCTGCCACCACACGCTCCCAAGCATATTAGAGCCATTGCTACTATATAACATTTTGCGCCGTTCATATCTGCGCGTTAAATCAATCCGCGTCCGCTCTTATTGATACGGCCCTCTTCGGTCAGCATAGTAACTACCTTATCCAACACACCGTTGATGAATGTGCTGCTGCTTGCTGTAGAGTAGTATTTTGCAATCTCGATGTATTCATCGAGTGTAACCTTTACGGGAATCGAAGGGAATGAAACCAGCTCGGCCATTGCTGTAACCATAATCACATTATCCATAAATGCAATGCGCTCGATGTCCCAATTGCGAGTAAACTGCTCGATAACCTCTAAGTTGCTGTCATAATTGACGGCTGCCTTCTCGAATAACTCCATCGCAAAGTCCAAATCCTCCTCGCTCTTGAACTTCGGCAATACCTTTACATCGCGGTGTGAAGGACGCATATTCGACAATGTGCGAGTCACCATAATCAGAGCGAAGCCCAAATCATCGTTCCAAAGTATCGACTGCTCGTCCAATACCTCCTCCAGCATCTCAGATGACTCCAATTCGTTAGTGTAGAAATCGGTCACCAAAGCCAAATCCTCGCGGAAGGAACGCTCCTGCGATGTCATATATTTCTTATAATAATCGCTCTGCTCCAACTGCAAATACAACGCCTTGATAAGTTCGGGGTAACGAGCCCACGAGAGTTTGTGCGCCGCCAAATAGTCGTTTACCGAATCGCTCTCGGCGATAAGATGTACAACAGAGTTCTCGACAAACTTGCGGTTGGGATTCAAATCTTCGTAAGTGGGGAGTTTTTTCTGCATAGCGGCCTGCTGACGCTCGTTGGCGTAACGAGCCACTTCGACGATGAGTGACAACATCTGGAAATAGAGGTCGTAAGTCTTGTCGATTGATGCAACGAGTGTTTTCTCCGAGGCCATCAATGAATCTGACTCCGACTTAAGATGTGCATACAAGGCTTTCAGAGCCTTAATTCTGAGCAATCTTCTGCTTATCATAAAAAATGAACTTTATTTTGTCGGC
>JAZOVT010000073.1:0-21627 GCA_045658845.1 Alistipes sp. | reverse complement strand
GGTACACTCGTTGGCATTCCAGAATGGCGAGGTGGCATTCAGCGTAGGTTCGTTCATTGCGACAGGGATGGTTGGTTATGCGTTGGCATATATTGCCTTGCGTACCCGCAGTATCGTGATTCCGATGCTGACACATAACCTATTCAACTTTACTAATAATCTGTTGTCGATGATTTTGTAATATGCTTTTGGGTGCTGTTATATTTGCCGCTGTTTGGTGCTTGATAGCCCTGCTTTTGCGCCATTATCCCGAAACGATGGCGGGCTATAACACTATGCCAAAGGCAAAACGCGAGAAGATTGATATTCAAAAACTTGGCCGCTTTGTATCAAATGTGATGTTTGCGGGTGTGCCATTTGCCCTGCTCTCGCCACTGATGCCGAACGAGGAGTTATATGCGCTGATGCTGGTGGGTGTGCCTGCGGCGATGCTTGTGGTGGCGGGTATATATGTAAATGTAAGAAAAGAAAAATTTGAAAAATAGATGAAGATAATCTGTATCGGTCGCAACTATGCCGACCACGCTAAAGAACTCAACGATGGGGCGGAACTACCCAAGGAGCCGCTCTTTTTCCTGAAACCCGATACGGCTCTGTTACGTAACAACGACCCGTTTTACATCCCTGCATTCTCTAATGAGGTGCATTACGAGTGCGAACTCGTGGTGCGCATCACACGCCTTGCGAAGTGCATCGACAAAAAGTTTGCATCACGCTGCTACGAGGAGGTGGGACTCGGTATCGACTTTACGGCGCGCGACCTTCAGCGCGAGGCCATAGCAAAGGGCTTGCCGTGGGAGTTGTGCAAGGGCTTTGACCACTCGGCAGCCCTGTCGAATCAGTTTGTGTCGCTCGAGGAGTTGGGCGGTGATGTGCAGAACTTGGAGTTCGAGATGGAACTCAATGGCGAGGTGCGCCAGCGAGGGTTTACCAAAGATATGCTCTTTACGGTGGATGAAATCATCAGCCACATCTCGCGTTATATGACTCTGCGCATCGGAGACCTTATATATACAGGTACGCCCGTAGGTGTGGGGGCCGTCAAGGCGGGCGACAACATCAAGGCCCGCATCGGAGGACATACATTGCTCGATTTTGATGTGATGTAGTTTTTTCTAATTGAAAATATCTTTGATTATATGCTATTGCACGATAAATTAAAGGAGTATCGTCTTATCTTGGCGTCGCAGTCGCCGCGCCGACGTCAGTTGCTTGCGGATGCAGGGATTGAGTTTGTGCTTGCACCACGTTTTGAGTGTGACGAGAGTTTTCCTTCGACGATGCCAGCCGAAGAGGTGGCCGAGTATCTGTCGGGGCTTAAGGCAGATGCTTATCCCGATGCGTTGGGCGATAAGGATATTTTGTTAACCGCTGATACTGTGGTGATTGCCGACGGTAAGGTGCTGGGAAAGCCCAAAGATAGAGCCGAGGCTATGGCGATGTTGGAGCAGTTGTCGGGCCGTGAGCATCAGGTGGTTACGGGTGTTAGTTTAAGCAATGCTTTAATTCGTCGCTCGTTTTCGGTGCTGTCGCGTGTGAAGTTTCGAGAGCTAACTATCGAAGAGATAGAATATTACGTCGATAATTACCGACCGTTTGACAAGGCGGGCTCGTATGGTATTCAGGAGTGGATTGGCTATGTCGGTATTGAGGGCATCGAAGGCTCGTTCTACAACGTGATGGGCCTGCCCGTGCAACGAGTCTATTGCGAACTGAAGGAATTTGTCGGGTTGGTTGAGTAATATCAAGCAATGATAAATAAAAGGGTTGCTCCTGCTGGGGCAACCCTTTGCTTATCTGTTGATTACTATATTACAAGCGAGCCTTGATAGCCTTTGACTCCTCCTCGTAACCGGGCTTGTCCAACAAGGCAAACATATTCTTCTTGTAGGCCTCTACGCCCGGCTGGTTGAAGGGATTAACGCCCAAGATGTAACCGCTGATACCGCAAGCCTTCTCGAAGAAGTAGATGAGTGCGCCGATTGAAGTCTCGTTGATGGCGGGAATCTCGATGCGGAGTTGAGGAACACCACCGTCGATGTGTGCCAACTGAACACCCAACTCGGCCATCTTGTTGATTTGTGAGAGGCGCTTGCCTGTGAGGAAGTTCAAACCGTCGAGGTTAGCCTCCTCGGCCTCAACCTTAACCTCGTACTTTGACTCGGCTACAGAGATGATGGTCTCGAAGAGTGTGCGCTCGCCCTCCTGGATGTACTGACCCATAGAGTGAAGGTCGGCTGTGAGAGTTACGCTGGCGGGGAAGATACCCAAACCATCCTTACCCTCTGACTCGCCGTAGAGTTGCTTCCACCACTCGGCAACGTAGAGCAATTTAGGCTCGTAAGAACCCAAAATCTCAACCTTCTTGCCTGCCTTGTAGAGTTCGTTACGAACGATAGCGTACTGTGCTGCGAGGTTCTCTTCAACGGGAACATCAGCACCTGTAGCAGCCTCCATAGCCTGCGCACCTGCAACCAAAGCCTTGATGTCGATGCCTGCAACTGCCAAAGGCAACAAACCTACGGGAGTAAGAACAGAGAAACGACCACCTACATCGTCGGGAATAACGAAAGTGGGGTAGCCCTCGTTGGTAGCCAATGTCTTGAGTGCGCCGCGAGCCTTGTCGGTGATGGCTACGATACGCTCGGCAGCATCCTCCTTGCCGTAACGCTCCTCGAGGTAAGCCTTAATGAGACGGAAAGCGATAGCGGGCTCGGTTGTAGTACCAGACTTTGAAATAACGATAGCCGCAACAGAGTAATCCTTAACGGCATCCAACAACTCGTGAGTATAATCCTCCGAGATGTTCTGGCCAGCAAATACTACTGTGGGGTTGTCGTGCTGCTTCTTGAGGAACTCGAAAGAGTTGCTCATAGCCTCGATAACGGCCTTTGCACCGAGGTAAGAACCTCCGATACCGATGCAGATTACAACATCGGCCTTTGCACGCAACTTGGCAGCCTGAGCCTCGATAGCCTCAATCTGCTCGGCGTCGATAGATGAGGGAAGGTTTACCCAACCCAAAAAATCGTTACCTGCACCCTCGCCTGTATGCAACAACTTGTTGGCTGCAGCGGCCTGTGCCTTCATCTCTTCTGTGATAACCACACCACTCTTGGCGGTCTCTAATTTCATTAAACTCATTTTTCTTTAGTTTTTTGTTATTGTAAATTATTTGATATCTAATTTGTTATTGTAATATGCTTGATAATTTGCGCATAGATTGTCTTGCCGATGCACCGTTGTAGAGAACCTCGTAAATCATATCGGCAATAGGGAGTGCTATATCCTTACGCAATTGGCTATACTTGATGCATTTGGCGGCGTAGTAACCTTCGGCTACCATAGTCATCTCGTTCATTGCGCTTTTCACCGTGCATCCACGTCCGATGAGTAGTCCCAAGCGACGGTTGCGGCTATAGGTAGAATAGCACGTTACCAACAAATCGCCCAAAAAGGCCGACGAACAAAGTCTATCATTTTTAGGAGATATGTTGTTGATAAAGAGTTTCATCTCGGCGGCGCAATTGGCTATAAGCACCGATACAAAATTGTCGCCATAACCCAATCCTGTGGCAAGTCCAACCGATAGAGCGTAGATGTTTTTTACGATGGCGGCATACTCCGTAGCGATTACATCTTCGGAATAGTTGACGTTGATGTAGGGGCGCTGGAATAATGTGCCTATATGCTCGGCTATCGACATTGAGGGAAAAGCAACAGTCAAATATGAAAGGCGACTCATCGCTACCTCTTCGGCGTGAGTAGGACCTGTTATGATGCCAGTCATTGAGGGATTGGCATCGTAGTGCTTTGTCAAGTATTCGCTTACGACGGTGTAGTCGTCGGGTACGATACCTTTGATAGCGGATATTATGTATTTGTCAGCCAGGCTTGTGGTCAATGGTTGCAGAACACTCTTCATAAATGCCGACGGCATAGCGAGGATTACATATTGTGCATTGCCGATGGCCTGATTTATGTCGGATGTAATCTCAATATTGGATGTGTCGAGTTCTGTGTCGCGCAGATATTTGCAGTTGCGCTTTGTTGTTTGGATAGACTCTGCCACCTCGTCGTTGAGAATGTGCCAATATATAGGAGTGCTGTTCTCGGAGAGAATCTTGACAATAGCAGTTGCCCAACTACCATAACCTATTACAGCGCATTTTTTTTCGGTAATAACCATCCTAAAGACAAATTAAAAAATTGACGTTGCAAAATTAACAAAAATTTCCACAAAAAAGTTGGAAAAGTTATTCATCTTTTCACTACCTTTGTACTGTCAAGTCGATTCTACACTTTTTGTATGCGACAAAAGGCGGTGCAGAGAGGGTGGGATTGACGTGTAACTATTTGATTAGTAATACAAAACATAGATATGGGATTTTTTTCATTAACACAAGAGTTGGCTATTGACCTCGGTACGGCCAACACACTTATTATCTACAACGGCAAAGTTGTGGTTGACGAGCCGTCAATCGTGGCTTTGGATGTTCATACGGGTAAGGTGATGGCTATCGGCCAGCAGGCTCGTCAGATGCACGAGAAGACCAACCCCAATATTAAGACTATCCGCCCCTTGAAGGAGGGTGTGATTGCCGACTTTAACGCTACGGAGTTGATGTTGCGCGGCTTGATTAAGAAGGTGCGTACATCGAACAGTATGTTTGCTCCCTCGTTGCGTATGGTAATCTGTATCCCGTCGGGCTCTACAAACGTCGAGATTCGTGCCGTGCGCGACTCTGCCGAGCACGCCGGTGCACGCGATGTATATATGATTTTTGAGCCTATGGCTGCTGCGCTGGGTGCAGGCTTGGATGTGGAGGCTCCAGAGGGTAATATGATTATCGACATCGGTGGTGGTACATCGGAGATTGCTTGTATATCGTTGGGTGGTATCGTTTGCTCGGAGTCTATCAACGTAGCGGGTGATGTGTTTACCGAGGATATCAAGAACTATGTTCGTCAGCAGCACAACATCCGTATCGGTGAGCGTACTGCCGAGGAGATTAAGTTGGCTATCGGTGCCGCTATCCCAGAATTGGAGGAGGAGCCCGAGGACTTCTTGTTGACAGGTCCCAATATCTTGACTTCATTGCCACAGACGGTGACATTGTCATATAACGAGATTGCTTATGCATTGGAGAAGTCACTCGTGAAGTTGGATGCAGCGTTGATGAAGGTGTTGGAGACTATGCCGCCCGAGTTGTATTCGGATATCGTGAAGAATGGTATCTACTTGGCAGGTGGTGGCGCCTTGATTAAGGGCTTGGATAAGCGACTCTCTAACAAGTGCGGTCTGCCGTTCCACATCGCTGAAGACCCGTTGCGCGCTATCGCTCGCGGTACAGGTATCGCAATGAAGAATATCGACAAGTTCTCATTCCTGATGAAATAGTGGAGGACAAAAAGAGAAAGTAAGTGGGTCGATTTTTTGAGTAGAGATAATTTCGTAATAAAAACTACGTTTTACGGCAGGCGGAAAGGAGCAAGATTCCTCCGCCTGTCGCTAATTATAATAGTTGTGGCGACTGCCCTTGGGGCGGGAGTCGAGCGAAGAGTTTATGTATAAGTTAATTGAGTTCATACGCAGAATCTATGTAGTGCTGTTGTTCCTTATGATTGAGGGCGTGGCGCTATATGTTTATGCGCACTCGACATACTATACGCAGGCTAAAATCATTGCTCACACCAATAGTGTCGTAGGTGGGTTGCAGAACTCGATATTTGGTGTAAAACACTACTTTACGCTGCGTAGCGAGAATGAGTTGTTGGCGCAACGTGTGGCCGAATTGGAGACGCAGGTGGAGTTTATGCGTGAACAGCAGGCGGCATCGGCCGACTCGGTTGCTTATGAGCAGATGGACTCACTCACAGCGCAGGGATTGGTGCAGTATCGCCATATGGCGGCCCGCATTATATCGAATACCACAAACCGTACACGCAACTTCATCACGCTGAACAAGGGTACGATGCACGGTGTTATTCCCAATATGGGTGTGATTACGCCCGATGGCGTAATGGTGGGATTTGTGGCCGCCTGTTCAAACCGCTATTCGGTGGTGAAGTCAATACTTAATACCGATTTCCGTACCAGCGGTAAGATTGTGGGTGATGAGCGTATTGGCTCTATTGCGTGGAGCGGTAAGAGCCCCTATCGTGTGGAGATGAACAACCTCTCAATCTATGCCGAGATTGAGGTGGGTGACGAGGTTATCAGTTCGGGTGTGTCGCAATACTTCCCGCCCGATATGAAGGTGCGCATCGGATATGTCGAGAGTTATAAGCGTAACGACAGTCAGACGGCCAACGATGTGGTGATACGCCTGGCTACCGACTTGGCGAAGGTGAGCAACGTGATTTTGATTGAGAACTACGACTACAACGAGGTGACCGAGTTGGAGGGCGCTGTTCAAAGTGGCTCATACTCGACGGGCGGAGCGGTAACGCCATATTAAAGGGGGAGGGTAGTAGAAAACCGCTTTGACTTTAATGAGGCTTTGTAAGTTAAGAGAACGAGTTTTATGCAGAGATATTTATCATACATTGGAATGTTCATCGGCGTGGTGGTGTTGCAGATTTTTCTGTTGGACAACATCTCGCTGGGTATATATTTCCATCCGCTAATATATGTGGCTTTTATCATAATCCTGCCGCTGGGTATGCAGCCTGTGTGGGTTGTGTTGCTGTCGGCGTTGTTGGGTCTTACGATGGATGTGATGACGGGTATGTGCGGCTTGAATGTGATAGCCGCAACGGCAACGGGATTTGCCCGAAGCCTCATAATAGGTTTTACGAGCGGATTGAATACGGGTGTGGATGACACCATTCCTGCGTTGTATCGCCTGCCGCAGAAGAATCTTTTGACCTATATCATAATGATGATATTGCTACACAGCACGATATACTTTGTTGTGGAGTCGCTCTCGGTGTTGCATCTGTTCCATACGCTGTTGCGTGTGATAGTGAGCGATGTGGTCTCGGTTGCAATAGTTTGGTACATCGTAAAACTGTTTGTCGAAAAAATCCTTAATAAATAGCCTGGACAATGAGCGGGAACGATACATATGTAAGGCGTGTGATTCTGCAAGCCATTGTCTATGGAATCTTTGCTGTCATTGCTCTGCGAGTTGGTTACATCCAATTATTCGACTCGAAGTATAAGAGCCTTGCTGACGGCAATGTGTTGCGTTATGAGGTGCTGTATGCTCCGCGTGGTGAGATTCTCGACCGCAATGGCGAACACTTGGTGCAGAGCAAGGAGTGCTATGACCTGATGGTGACGTATCGTGACATCGGCAAGCAGGGTTTCGATACCGTGCGCTTGTGCGAGTTGGTCGGCATAAGCAAAGAGAAGTTGTTGCGTGTGTTGCGCGATGCCCGTAGCGCTCCGCGTAAGGCTACGTTGGTGGCGGCATTCGTGCCGACAGAGGTGAAGGTGAGATTGGATGAGTATAATTTCCCTGGTTTCCACTCGGTGTATCGTACGATGCGTAACTATCCGCGTAAAATCGGAGGTAACCTGTTGGGTTATCTGGAGGAGGTTAACCGCAACGACATAAAGGAGGGCGAGGGCGAATACAAGATGGGCGACTACATAGGCCGAGCAGGTGTGGAGGCCGCCTATGAGAAGTATTTGCGAGGTGATGACGGCGTGATGATTCTCGAAAAGGATGCTCACGGCGCTATCAAGGGCTCGTATATGGATGGTATGTACGATACGTTGCCTGTGGCGGGAAAGAGAATAACCTGTACGATTGATGCTCGCTTGCAAGCCTTTGCCGAGGAGTTGATGGAGGGAAAGGTTGGTGCTGTTGTGGCTATCGAGCCGCAGACGGGGGAGATTTTGGTTATGGCATCGTCGCCTACGTTTGACCCCGATGAGTTGATTGGTCGCGAGCGAGGCAATAATTATATGCGTCTGTTGCGCAATAAACGAAATCCGTTGTTTAATCGTGCCGTGAAGGCGAAGTATCCTCCAGGTTCGACGTTCAAGTTGGTGCAGGGCCTTATCGGTCTGCAGGAGGGTGTGCTTACGCCCGCACAGGCCTATCCTTGCCATTTGGGTTATCACGTTGGTCGAATAAGCCAAAAGTGTCACCCGCACGCATCGCCGCTGGATTTGCGAAATGCCGTAGCGCAGTCGTGTAACGCCTATTTCTGTTATGTCTTCCGCGATATAATCGAGAATCGCAAGTATGGTAGCGTGAAGAAGGGTTTGGAGGTATGGACCGACTATGTGAAGAGTTTTGGTTATGGCCGCAAACTCGATTCCGACTTTATAGGCGAGGGCCCTGGTACAGTGCCAACGCGCGAATTCTACGATAAGCGTTATCGAGGTTCGTGGAATAGTTTGACCGTTTTGTCGTTGTCGATTGGTCAGGGTGAGTTGGGTTGTACCCCGTTGCAGATGGCTAATTTGGCCGCAACGATTGCAAATAGAGGATACTATTATATTCCTCACATCGTGAAGGCTATCGAGGGTCAGGATTCGATTGACCGCCGATTCTACGAAAAACAATACACCAAAGTCGATAGCGAGTATTTTACACCTATTGTCGAGGGTATGTGGCGTGGCGTGAATGTGCAGGGTGCAGGTACATCGTGGCGAGCCTATGTGCCGGGATTGGACATCTGTGGTAAGACAGGTACGGCGCAGAACCCTCACGGTAAGGACCACTCGACATTCCTCTCGTTCGCTCCGAAGGATAATCCGAAGATTGCCATCTCGGTATATGTGGAGTTTGGTGGTTTTGGTGCAACGATAGCGTTGCCGATTGCAAGTCTGTTGGAGGAGTATTATCTGACGGATACTATCACTCGCCCGCAATTGGTTGAGACAATTAAGAATTTCCCTTATAACCCGCGACACTATGCTGAATAATAGACGTAATAAGAATCAAATATCGCTATTTGAAGGTGTCGATAGCGTGGCGGTTGTCATCTATCTGTTGTTGGTGGCGATAGGTTTTGTGAATATAGTATCGGCATCGTATAATGATGAGATAGAGGTATTCTCGTTTGCCCAAAACTATATAAAGCAGATTTTTTGGATGGGAGCGGCTTTTAGTGTGGCTCTGATTATTCTGTTGCTGGATTCGAGGTACTATCATATGTATGCCTACTATGCCTATGCGCTGGGTATATTGCTGTTGATTGCGGTATTGCTCTTTGGCCGTGAGGTAAATGGAGCCAAGGCGTGGTTTGAGTTTGGCTCGGTCAGGATACAACCCGTGGAGTTTGCCAAGATTGCGACGGCGTTGGCCGTAGCGCGACTGATGAGTAACTACTCGTTCTCGATTAAGCGTATGGGGCATTTGGTGCGGGTGGCCTTTATTATATTCCTGCCGTTGGCGATTATCATCCTGCAGAACGATACGGGCTCGGGCGTGGTGTTGTGTTCGTTTATTTTTGTGCTTTATCGTGAGGGCCTGAATAAGTGGATATGTATCCCGATGATTATCGTGGCGGTGCTGTTTATCTGTTCGTTCCTCTTTACGCCGCTTTTCCTGCTGTTGCTATTGCTTATTATATTTACTGCATCGAGTGCTATGATGATAGGCTCGTGGCGTATGCATATAATGTTCCTGGCGGCGATATGCCTCTCGGCAATGCTGCTTTATGGCCTTTCGATGTTCGCTTTTGACAATACGCTGAGCGGATATGCTTCTTTGCTGATAATGACGATTGTGGGTGTTGTCGTGGCCGCAATTTATGCCTTTAGAAAGAATATCGCGGCGATGTTCCTGACGTTGGGAATCTTTATTATCTCGGTGGCTTTTGTGCCTACGGCAGATACCATATTCGAGTCGGTGCTGAAGGAGCATCAGAAGGTGAGAATATTGTCATTCCTGGGTATTATGAGCGACCCGAGTGGTGCAGATTATAATGTCAATCAGTCGAAAATCGCTATTGGCTCGGGAGGCTTGTTCGGTAAGGGTTTTATGGAGGGTACGCAGATTAAATACAACTTCGTGCCAGAGAAGCATACCGACTTTATCTTCTGTACGGTGGGCGAGGAGTGGGGCTTTATAGGCTCTATGTTTGTGCTTGCGTTGCTGTGTGCGTTGATATTGCGCTTGATGAAGATGGGCGAGAGGCAGGAGGAGCCTTTCAGCCGAATATATAGTTACTGTGTGGCGGCAATTCTGTTGTTCCACGTTCTGGTAAATGTGGGTATGACCGTAGGATTGATGCCTGTGATGGGTATTCCGTTGCCCTTCCTGAGTTACGGAGGCTCATCGCTTGTGGCCTTTACGATATTGGTATTTGTAGCCATTAGGCTCGATGCTTCGCCTCGTAAGGGCTTGATGTCGGCAGTAAGATAGGTAAGGAGAATTAATAAATGAAGAAGATATGATTTACGTTTTGTATTTACTGACGGTAGCCGCTGTCGTGTGGTTCTCGATTTTGGCATCGCGCTACATCGATATGATTGACCGCTCGACCAAATTGTCGGGAGCATTTTTGGGCGGTGTTTTGTTGTCGGCCATAACATCTTTGCCAGAGTTGTTTACAAGCATATCGGCTACGACGCTCATAGATGATGCGAGCCTTTGTATTGGTAATATCTTGGGTAGCAATCTCTTTAATTTCGGTATGTTGGCTGTCGTGATACTCTTCTTTGCAAAGGGCTTTTCGCAGGCTAATTTGGCACGAAGTCATCGTACTGTGTTGCTGTTGTTGCTGGTGATGTATGTGGCTGTGTGGTTGAATTGGCAGCAGGTTGTCGATATGGAAATCGTGTTGGGTGGCAAGTCGCCTTGGTTCTATATGAGCGTTACGTCATTGGTTATTGCAGTATTGTATGCTCTCTCGGTGCGCTATTTGGCCAGCGATAATGGTGCGGCGGCCGATGAGGAGCCTGCGGGCGAAGAGGTGGCATTGTCGCTCAAGAGCATTGTGGTGCGTTTTGTTGCGGCCAGCGTGGGCATAATAGTGGCAAGCGTAATATTGACCTATGTGACCGATGATATTGCCGAGCGCCTGAACTTGGGCTCGGGTTTGGCAGGTGCGTTATTCTTGGGTGTTGCGACGTCGTTACCCGAGGTGACATCGACCATATCGCTGTTCCGTATGCGTAATTTCGACATTGCATTTGGTAATATCGCAGGTAGCAACGTATTCAACTACTTCGTGTTGGCGATAGCCGATTTGTTGTACGTTCGCGGCACGGTATATTTCTTCGAGGATAGCAAAGTCATAAATCTTACACTGTTCGGTATGGTGGCATCGGTCGTTATGTTCGTAATGTTGTGCAGTCGCAAGATGTGGGTGAAGATGGCGATGGCGTTGTTGGCTATCGGTTGCTATTTCGCGTTCCTGCTGGTGTAGGAGGACTGATATTTTGAGAACTATTGAGTTAGGAAAATTAAAATAAAACGTATTATGATAAGAAAATTGTTTCTTTCGTTGATGTTGTGTATGACTCTGACGAGTGTTTGTGCCGACGAGGGTATGTGGTTACCGAGCCTTATAGACTCACGCATAAAGGATATGCGCAAGAAGGGTTTCCGCCTTACGGCCGAGGATATTTATTCAATCAATAAGGCGTCGTTGAAGGATGCCGTTGTGTTGTTTGGTGGCGGTTGTACGGGTGAATATGTGTCGGAGCAGGGTTTGCTCTTGACCAACCACCACTGTGGTTATGGCTCTATCCAGCAGTTATCGTCTGTTGAGCACGACTACCTGACAAACGGCTTTTGGGCAAAGTCTCAGGCCGAGGAGTTACCCGTACCGGGCTTGACTGTACGTCGTCTGGTGCGTATGGAGGATGTGACGGAGCGTATCGCCGCGGGTGAGAAGGCGCAGGATATCGTTGCCGAGGCTCGTAAGGAGGGTTATGCGGCTGATGTACAACAGATGTATTATGGCAATCAGCAATTCTTGTTCGTATATGAGATTTTCCGCGATGTACGTTTGGTGGGTGCGCCGCCTTCATCAATAGGTAAGTTTGGTGGTGATACCGACAACTGGATTTGGCCGCGCCATACGGGTGACTTCTCGATTTTCCGTGTATATGCCGATGAGAATAACCGCCCTGCGGAGTATTCAAAAAACAATAAGCCTTACCGTCCAGCACGTCACTTTGAGATTTCGACCAAGGGCGTGGATGAGGGCGACTTTACAATGATTTACGGTTTCCCCGGTAATACGCAGGAGTATGTTATTTCGGATGCCGTAGAGTATGTTGCCGAGGTGTCAGACCCGATGAAGATTGCTCTGCGCACCAAGCGTCTGGATATAATCTCTGCCGAGCAAGCGAAGAGTGCCGAGGTGCGTATCGCCTATGCAGCCGTTCACGCCTCGATAGCCAATGCGTGGAAGAAATGGCAGGGCGAAGTGATGGGCTTGCGCCGTTTGGGTACGGTAGCCAAAAAGCAGGCTTATGAGCGAGAGTTTGCGGCGTGGGCAAAGTCGAAGCCCGAATATGCTTCGTTGCTCGATTCAATGCACACGGCATACAAGCAGGTTGAGACGGAGTATTATATTCGCGAACTTTATAATGAGTCTGTTGCGACTGTCGATGTATTTAATTTCGCCCGTACGATTGGCCGTGCGGCCGAGAGTGCCGATGAGGAGAAGTTGGCAGCGCAGATAGCCGCATTTAAGAAGAGTTATAACCGTACGATAGATGAGCAGATTGCCGTTGAGATGTTAGGCGAGTTCTTGCAGCGTATGCCCTCGGAGCGTCTGCCCGAAGGTTTGAAGGAGGCAGTTGAGGCAAAGGGCGGAGCCAAAAAGTATGTCGAGTGGTTGTTCGCCCAGACTTCGCTTTTGGGTGATGTTGCACCTTCGGCAGAGCAGATTAGGGGCGATGTGATGGTAGCCTTTGCAAAGCAGTTTGAGCCTATAATCGAGAATAACAGAAAATATGCTTATCGTAATTTGAGCAATGTGCCAGCCATCGAGAAGTGGTATCGCCCCTATATGCAGGCTCTGCGTGAGTGGGATAAGGAGCGCGCGTTCTATCCCGATGCTAACCTCACGTTGCGTGTGGCTTATGGCAAGGTGGCGGGTTATGAGTATGCCGATGCCGAGTATCATCATCCTGTATCGACTATTGATGGTATCATAGCCAAAGACGACCCCAATATCTACGACTATAACATCCCACAGCAGTTGCGCGATATATATGCCAAAAAGGATTATGGTCGTTGGGGCGAGCAGGTGTATGGCCGTTACAGTGTGCCCGTATGTTTCTTGGCTACAAACCACACGTCGGGAGGTAATTCGGGCTCTCCTATAATCAATGGCCGAGGCGAGTTGGTGGGTATCAACTTCGACCGTACTTGGCGCTCTACGATGAGCGATATTGAGTTCGACCCCTCGATTTGCCGAAACATATCAGTAGATATTCGTTATGTGTTGTTTGTGATTGACAGAATAGGTGGCGCGGGCTACCTGTTGGAGGAGATGAGTCTGAAATAATCTTGTTGCACAATGTTGGAATCGTTGTTTCTCTCGCACTCGGCTATGCAGGCCGTCATCGTCATATCGCTAATCTGTGCCGTAGGTCTCTTCTTCGGCAAGGTTAAGGTGTGGGGTGTGTCGCTCGGTGTGACGTTCGTATTCTTTGCGGGCATCGTGGCGGGCCACTTCGGTGTGAGTATCGACGAGAAGATGTTGCTTTTTGCCGAGAGTTTCGGCTTGGTGCTGTTTGTCTATTCGTTGGGAGTGCAGGTCGGCCCTGGATTTATGAGTTCGTTCCGCGAGGGCGGCTTGAAATTGAATACAATAGGGTTGGGCGTAATATTGCTGGGTACGGCGATGGTCGTGACGATGAGTCGATGCTTCGACTTACCTCTGCCCGAAATGATGGGTGTATTGTGTGGTGCAACGACTAATACCCCTGCGCTGGGAGCAACGCAGCAGACTCTGGCGCAGATGGGAGAGCCTACGGCAGCCCCTGCGATGAGTTGTGCGGTGACCTATCCGTTGGGTGTAGTGGGTGTGATTATAGCCATTATGTTGATGCGAAAGTTGTGGGTGAGAGAGTGCGATATGGCTACTCCTCACGAGCAGCACGTCAATAATACGTTTATAGCGACTCTGCGAGTGCAGAATCCCGGAGTCTTTGGTAAGGATATGCACAGCGTTGCGGAGTTTGCTAAAGTACCTTTCGTAATATCGCGTCTGTGGCGCAATGGAGAGGTTATTTTGCCGTCGAATGATACCGTATTGATGGAGGGTGACAGAGTATTGGTGGTCTCGTCACGCAAGGATATGGAGGTGATGGAGGTGATGATTGGCAGTCGCGAAGATATAGATTGGAACAATGATAATGTCGATTGGACCCACCTGGATAGAAAACTTACATCGCGTCAGATTATAATCACTCGCCCAGAGATTAACGGTAAGCGATTGGGAGCGTTGCGCCTGCGTAATAGTTATGGCATAAACATCAGCCGTATATATCGTAGTGGCGTTGTGTTGTTGGCTACACCCGATTTGATGTTGCAGATGGGCGACTGTGTAGTCGTGGTGGGCGAGGAGCGTGCCGTGATGAAGGTCGAGAAGGTGTTGGGTAATGCCGAGAAGGAACTCAATGAGCCGAATCTTACATCAATATATATAGGTATTGCGTTGGGCTTGATACTCGGCTCGTTGCCGTTGTCGTTGCCTGGAGCGGCCCTGCCCGTGAGATTGGGTTTGGCGGGAGGCCCTGTTGTGGTCGGTATATTGATAGGATGCTATGGCCCTCGTCTGCATCTTATAACCTATGCTACGCGTAGCGCAAATCTTATGTTGAGAGGCTTTGGCCTATCGTTCTATTTGGCTTGTTTGGGTTTGAAGGCTGGTCAAGGATTCTTTGCGACGGCTATGAGTGCTACGGGCGCTATGTGGGTAGGACTTGGATTTATGGTTACGTTGCTGCCTGTGTTGTTGATGGGTGTTGCGGCTATGCGTTGGTGGAAGGTCGATTTTAGTTCGGTGTGTGGTATGTTGTGTGGTGCAATGGCTAACCCTATGGCCTTGAACTACGCCAACGAGAGCGTTGATGGCGACCACGCATCGGTAGCCTACGCGACGGTATATCCGCTGTCGATGTTTGCACGAGTGCTGTTGGCGCAAGTGGTGCTGATGGTGTTTATGTAGGCATAGCAGAGGAATATGGGTGATGCAGAGGTGTAAAAATGTTGTTTTTGGCCTAAAAATTTTGTAGTTAATAAAATAGTCGCTATATTTGCACACCTTTTCGGCAGAATGGTATTGAAAGATGCCCTGCCAGGAGTGAAAAGGCCCAGGTGGTGAAATTGGTAGACACGCTACTTTGAGGGGGTAGTGAGCATTAGCTCGTGCAAGTTCGAGTCTTGTCCTGGGCACATAGGTTGGCATAAGGCCAACCTTTTTTTGTATCTATACTTCCCTTATCCAATAAACGCAATAAGCCTAATAATGGCTAATCTACCCCAAAATTACACTTCGAGGAGAAAATAAAGGCTCAAGGTTGAACAAAAACCCGAAAAAATAGGTAACTTTGTTATCGAAGGAGGGTCACATATTTTAACCCCCTTGAAAACGGGAAACTAAAAATCAGAGATATTATGTTAGTACAACTAAACGAGTTATTGCAGGATGCCAATGCCAAAGGTTATGCCGTAGGAGCATTCAACTGCTTGAGCCAAGAGAATATAGAGGGTGCGGTGCGTGCCGCCGAGGAGTTGCGCTCGCCCATAATTTTGCAGGTTGCCGAGGTGCAGTTCCCGTGCGCTCCGATGGAGTTGATGGCCCCTATGTATCTGGAGGCTGCGCGTAGGGCGAGTGTTCCCGTAGCGGTGCATTTGGACCACGGACAGAGTTTCGAGACGTGCGCTGCGGCCATAAAGTTGGGTTTTGGGTCGGTGATGTTTGACGGCGCGAATCTGCCCTTTGAGGAGAATGTGGCTGTGACATCGGCCGTGAGCCGTATGGCCAAGGCGATGGGTGTAGATGTCGAGGCCGAGTTGGGCAAGGTAGGTGATGTGGGCGTTGATGACGATAAGGTGGATGTCTTTACCGATGTCGAAGAGTCTGCCGAGTTTATTGCCCGCACGGGTGTTGATGCTTTGGCTGTGGCGATAGGTAATCAGCACGGACGATATGTTGCTACGCCGAAACTCAATATTGCCCGATTGATAGAGTTGCACGAGCGAAATCGTATGCCGCTGGTGTTGCACGGTGGTAGTGGTACGAGCGAGGAGGATTTCAAGGCTTGTATTCACAACGGCATCTGCAAGATTAACGTCGCTACGGCTATTCAGGTCGCTATTGCCGAGGATGTAAAGCGTTATGCGGAGAGTGTAGAGCGCGCCGATTATATTACGATGAAGGGCATTATGGTCGAGGCTTCGCAGCGTGTTGTGGCCGAGCATATAAGATTGTTTGAGAGTAATAACAGAGCATAAGGCGTATGAGAAGAGGAATTGTAAGTGCTGGTAATTGGCTCGTTGATACCATAAAATTTATAAAGACCTATCCTGCGGCAGGCAACCTGGTGACAATCGAGAAGATAGAGTCGGGGTTTGGCGGTTGCGCACATAATGTGTTGGCCGACTTGGCTCATCTGGAGAGTGGCATTCCGTTGTATGCTGGCGGATGCGTAGGACGTGATGCGTGGGGTGATGAGATTATGGCCGCCATAGAGCGTATGGGGATTGATGCCGAAGGTATGTGCCGAGTAGATGCGGCAACCTCATACACAGATGTTATGGCCGATATGACCTCGGGCAGTCGTACATTCTTCCACCATCACGGAGCAAATGCCACTTTTGGCGAGGAGCACGTCGAGAAGATTAAGGCCGAAGCAAAGATTTTTCATCTCGGTTACCTGTTGTTGCTCAAGCGTATGGATGCCGCCGACGAACAGTATGGAATTGTTGCGGCACGAGTACTTGATGGGTTACAGAAGCGTGGTTACCTGACCTCGGTCGATGTGGTGTCGGAGGAGGGTGACCGTTTTCGTGAGGTTATTCTGCCCTGCTTGAAGTATATGAACTACTTTATCGTGAATGAGGTCGAGGCGGGAGCCTGCTTCGGTCGCTCGTTGCGAGACGCGCAAGGCGAGATATTGCTTGACGAGGTGGAGGCTGCTGCTCGTTTCCTGCTTGAGCAAGGAGTAAACGATGCTGTGGTGATTCACTTCCCCGAGGGTGGATTTGGTATGAAGGCAAGCGGCGAGAAGTGTTTCGAGCCATCGTTTAGAGTGTCAGCATCGGAGATTGTCTCTTCGGTTGGTGCTGGTGATGCTTTTTGTGCGGCGATGTTGTATGCGTTGCACGAGGAGTTGCCACTCTCGCGCGCACTGCAAATAGCCAATGCTGCGGCAAGATTTAACCTTTATAATGCAACGGCAACGGACGGCGCACCTACATTAAAGGCGATTGAAGAGTTCTTGAACGAGAAAGGAATTAAATAATACGAACCAAATAAAACTATAGACCATTATGAAACGAAGTGAGATTAATCGTTATATCGACGAGGCTCGTGCCTTTTTTGCCGAGCACTCTTTCTATCTGCCCGTGTGGGTTGATTGGACTCCCGAGGAGTGGGCCACAAAGGGCGAGGAGTGTGAGGAGATACGTCGCAATCAGTTGGGTTGGGATGTTACCGATTTTGCCAAAGGCGACTTTATGAAGGAGGGCCTTACGCTGGTTACTATCCGCAATGGAAACGTAAAGTACGACAAGAAGAGTTACTGCGAGAAGATTATGTTTGTGCGTGAGAATCAGGTTACACCTACGCACTTCCACTGGAAGAAGATGGAGGATATAATCAATCGTGGCGGCGGTACGTTGTGCATTAAATTGTGGAAGGCCGATGCCGAGGAGCGTCCGACGGATGAGCCCTGCACGGTGCAGATTGATGGCGTAACGACCGTAGTGCCCGCAGGCGAGGTGTTGCGCATCGAAAAGGGACAGAGCATCTGCTTTGAGCCTTATATGTATCACCAGTTCTGGTCGGAGGGCGGCCATAGTATGATAGGCGAGGTATCGACCGTGAATGACGACGAGAACGACAACCGTTTCCTGGAGCCATTGGGCCGTTACCCTCATATCGACGAGGATGTGGCGCCGACACACTTGATGTGTAACGAGTATGCGAAATAGAGTAGGAGAGAAGAGAGATATTATGAAGAGATTTTTTGCTGTTTTTGCATCGCTATTGCTCCTGTCGGCAATCGCTGTAATGCCCGCGTCGGCTAAAGGCAAGCAACTCAAGGCCTTGATTGTGTCGGGTCAGAATAACCATAATTGGCCTGTAAGCCACCAGGCGCTGAAACTTATTCTCAACAATTCGGGTATGTTTGAGTCGGATATCGTGCTGACTGCTACGGCTGGTGGCGATATGAGTAAGTTTAAGCCCGACTTCGAGAAGTATGATGTCGTGGTGTTGGACTATAACGGCGACCGCTGGCCAGCCGAGACCGATGCGGCCTTTTTGCGTTATGTGCAGAATGGCGGTGGAGTAGTGGTTTATCACGCAGCAGACAACGCATTTGCAGGTTGGGAGGAGTTTAATAAGATTATTGCGCTCGGTGGCTGGGAAGGCCGCAACGAGAAGTCGGGCCCCTACTATTACCTAAAGGATGGTAAGCCCGTCCTGGATAATAGTCCTGGTCCTGGTGGCTCGCACGGTCAGCAACGAGAATACCCTATGCACTGCCGTCAGGCAAAGCACCCCATAACCAAGGGCTTGCCCGATAATTGGATTCACGCGCAGGATGAGATGTATGACCGTATGCGCGGTCCTGCCAACATCAAGGATTTGCTCTACTCGGGTTTTGCCGATAAGGCTACGGGTGGCTCTGGCCGCGAGGAGCCGTTGGTCTTTACGGTTGATTACGGCAAGGCTCGTGTGTTCCATATTATGTTAGGTCACGCAGGCCCCACATTGGAGAATAATCCCGCTATGCAGTGCGCAGGATTCCAAACTCTCGTGCTGCGTGGTGCTGAGTGGGCAGCAACGGGCAAGGTGAAGCAAGCCGTACCCGCCGACTTCCCCACAGACAAGAAGACATCGTTTAGATTAGATTACAAGCAGCCTAAAAAGTAGGCCCACAACCTAATTATCACTTTCGTCATTAGGCGGAGTATTCACGGCATCCTTAAATTCACGGATGCCGCGACCTGCTCCGCGCATTAGTTCGGGGAGTTTCTTACCCCCGAAAAGCAACAATAGAGCAAACGCAATCAATAACATTTCGCTTGTTCCAATACCTCCAACAAATAATAATTTCATAAACCCTAATTTTTTTGGTTTGTATCTACTCGGTTTTGTGTATCAAAGTTACAAAATAGGAGCAATATGATTTTTGGACTTTGTACATTTTGGCGAGTATATATCTGCAAGCGAACACTTCGCGCCATCTTTTACACAAAACTTTGCACAAAATGACCAGAGGAATGAGGATAATTTTAATTTTGGATTCTAATCAATGTTGATTAATTATATATTTTTCTTCACATTATGGGCTTATATTGTAAAATAATCATAGAAAGTCCAATTAACTTACAATAAAATTCATTTTCAATAGTAAATCATATTGCATTATTTATTTGTTTATCCGAACTTTGCGATAAATATTTCTGTAAAAAAAGAGATTGAGTGTTGTTCAAAATGAAAATTATTTTCTAACTTTGTATTGTAGTGCATTAGATTGTACTGCATACATATTATAGAAAGTGTTTTCGCACTGTCCTTACGTGAAAATGTGGAAGTTTTCAATAACAACGGGGCAACGAACAGCACTCATTTCTTGTTTAGACTGTGGACGAGGTGTAATTGCTACACTTCGATACTCCATATCTATTCGAGTGTGGGGTATTGATTTGTTTATCGTTGTTATAGGTCTTTCCACAACCTTCACGTAGATAACCGAATATCGACTCCACACTTTCTTTATTGAAAATACGCCGCACGGGAGTTGCTACGGCAAATAACAGTTTTTATTATGAAAGCAAAATTTATCTTGGTAGCATTATCTTTTATTCTTTGTTTGAGTTGTGCAGGAACAAAACAAGTGGCCTCTAATTCTCCACAACGCCCAAGTCGTACTTTGCGTACTACAGAGCCTTGTATTGAATTAGCAAATGAGGACTCTAATTTTATGCGCGCATACGGAACAGCAACTTCTTATGTAGAGAAAACTGCTCTAAATGAGGCTGAGCGAGATGCAAGAAATAGATTGGCAAATATGATTCAGGTTGCAGTTGAGGGTGCTGCTCAAGACCACGAGAAGAATGCTACATCTAATTTGAAGTCTACATCGCAGGCTATTGGTGAGGCTGTGATGACACAATATGTAAGCGAGGTTATTAAAAACACCAAGATTCTCAAGACTAACATTTACGACTTGACAGATGGTAGCATACAGGTGTATGTTTGCTTGGAAATGAAGGTTTCTAAGAACGATTTTGAGAAGGGCGTAGATAAGGCTTTGAGCGATAACGAAGTAATGAAACTCGAGCACGACAGAGAGCGTTTCATCGAGAAGATGCAAAAAGGCTTAGAGGAGTATAAGAAATCGAAGATGAATTAGTAAAATGAAGTATTCCATATATGCACTTTTAGTTGCTACAATTATATTTTGTAGCGTTGATGTTTATGCTCAGAGGGCTTCAGAGCGTATTCGTCCCAAGTGGGTATCTAAGCCGCCCAAACCATCAAATGATACTTTCTCGTACAAGGTTATTTCGCAATCAGCAAACTCTTTGAGCGATGCCAAAAATAAATGTTTGGCGGAGTTGGTATCAAATGCTGGCTTTAGCAATGGAGTTGTCGTAATATCGACAAATAATTCCAATGAGAAATTGACTCAAAAATGGGATAATGGCCGTTTGACAGAGAACATTGAGTATAATAGTAATACCGATACCAAAATCAAAGGCAATGAGTTGGAGGTATATATAAACGATATTGATGAATATTGGACTTTGAATAAGAGTGGCAATTATCTCTTGACAAAAATATATGCCATATCCAACAATAACCAAATACCCGAATTTGACAAGACATATGTAACAGCAAATTATGGGGCCAGAGGTTTGTGGAGGTCGATGATTATACCTGGTTGGGGACAATTTCATAAAGGCGCCAATCTGAAAGGTGGATTGATGTTGGGTGGTAGCGTTGCGTTGGTTGGAGGTATTGTTTTTGCCGAAAATACCCGCGCTAACTACGCTTCAAAGATTCTGCAAACGCACGATGTCCACCTTATGAAGTCATATATGGATAAACGTAATCATTTTGCAACGGCAAGAAATATTTGCATTGGTGCATTAGGTGCTTTGTATGTATATAATTTGATTGATGCCATCGCTGCTCCTGGCGCGAAATTTATTAAGGTGGAAAAGACAGATAAGAGAGGTAATCTATACTCATTCCACCCATCTGCTACGTCGGAAGGATATCCAATGGCTGTTGGCTCAATTAGATTTTAAGCCTTATTATGAAAAAGATTATAGTATTTATTTGTGCAATAATCTGCTCGACAGAGGTTTTTGCAGATAATCCGCCTGATAATATCTCATTAGCCATATCGGAAAAAGATGGTAAGATAGAGTTTGTCGCACGATATTTCGAGGAGGATTATGCTTCAAAATCTTCAGATGAGATTCATAAGAATATAGGCAAGATGATGAT
>JAZOVT010000072.1:0-6000 GCA_045658845.1 Alistipes sp. | reverse complement strand
CGTCTATTTTTTTTCGTTACAATTGCGACCGTTTGTTATTATTAATACAACAAAATATTGTAAAAAAAGGACTAAATATTATATATTTAGAAATAAAATCTCTATCTTTGAAAATATTATTGGGCCTAGATGCATATATGTGAAAAAGGGTAGCGTTGCAATGTGATGATTAGTCGAAGGTTGCGTTTTGTAACGATAGAGTAAATGAAAAAAGGGCCTCATCAGCCCTCTGTGTGACCTCGAAAGGATTCGAACCTTCATCGTAAGAACCGGAATCTTATATTCTATCCATTGAACTACGAGGCCTCGCTGCAAAGATGGTGAAAAAAAATGGATAAGACAAATTTGAATACCAATTGGCAACGATTGGCGAGTGTAATAAGGTGGTCCAATATGACCATCAATAGTTTTGCGAAGTACATTGGATTATCACGCGCCGAGAATCTGTATCAGATTAAGAACGGCAATAACGGTATCTCGCAGAAACTTGCACGTCGTATAGTCGAATCTTTTCCTGCGATAAGTATCGGTTGGTTATTGACGGGCGAGGGCGAAATGTTGCACGAGGAGTGTGAGGTGGTGACTATGCCCTGTTATTGTGAGGTGAATTCATTTTTGGCTTATTGTCGAGGAGCGGAAATCTCGCCTGATTGTATCGTAAGTTTTCCTATGGCTACAGATGCAGAAATGGTCGTTGTTGTCGATTGTGGTGGCAATGACTCCGTATCTTGTGTGTTGGAAAAGAGTCAAAGCGCAAAAAAGAGCGTTTTTTTGAAAAAAATAGCAGTTGAAGCGATAATTCCTTCGTTATATTATATGATATTGACATCAAATTTTGTATATTTGCGTAAGGTAACCGCTGTGCAGGATGATAACGATTGTCGTACGCTATTATTCGGCGAGAATGAGGATTTGGACTTTGCTAAATGTTTGGATATGGCAGAGGTTAATAGCCCGATAGAGCCTAATGATTCCATTCTGTTGTCGGAAATCGAAGCCGTATATCGAGTTGTTGGTGTATATGGCGCAATGTAAATGTAAAATGGTTTAATTACTTAAAAGGTTATAATCGAACTATGATGACTATTAAGACTAAAGAGAATGCTTCGTTGCTTATGGCTTTTGCCTCGGCATTTATTGTGGCTATCGTAATGGCTGCTTGTGAGATTGTATGGTGGCTTATTGCTATTGTAGCGCTCGCTGTGTTTGTAGTGGTGTCACTCTTCTCGTTGTATCTTATAAAGTCCTATGTTGCCTATAAACTTAAGCCTATTTACTCTATGGTTCTATCGCGTCACGTTCCTACAAACGAGATAGTGGATGAGTTGAAGGATAAGCACGTCGAGAATATTTCAGAAGAACTTACCGCGTGGGCCGATGATAACGATAGAGAGATTGCTCGTCTTAAGCAGAACGAGGCTTTCCGTAAGCAGTATCTTGGCAATGTGGCTCACGAGTTGAAGACTCCTATTTTCAATATTCAGGGTTATATTTCTACTCTGCTTGATGGCGGTTTGGAGGATGAACTCATCAATCGCAAATATCTTGAGCGTGCCGAGAAGAGTATCGACCGTTTGATAAACATTGTCAACGATTTGGATACCATCTCGAAGTTGGAGAACAATATGAATCAACTCAAGATGACACGTTTCGATATCGTCGCTTTGGCAAAGGATATTGTCGAGCAGTTGGATATCGAGGCTGCGAAGCGTAATATCAAACTCTCGGTTAAAGGTGCTGATTCGTTGCCTTCGTCATTCTGGGTTACTGCCGACCAGCATTTCGTTGGCCAGGTGCTTGTAAATCTTGTTACTAACTCTATCCATTACGGTAAGGAGGGCGGCTCTACCCGCATCAAGTTCCGCGATATGATGGATAAGGTGCTGGTCGAGGTAGAGGATACAGGTGTAGGTATCTCAAAGGAGGATATGCCTCGTATCTTCGAGCGCTTCTATCGTGTCGATAAGAGCCGTTCGCGCGAGCAGGGTGGTACAGGTTTGGGCCTTGCAATCGTAAAGCATATCGTCGAGGCTCACGGTGAGCGTATCACGGTGCGTAGCGAAATGGGTGTGGGTACGACGTTTGCCTTCCCGCTAAAGAAAGAGATTGTCACAACCAAATAACGAGAATCTATTAATGAAAGTGCCTGCCTCCTGTGGGGGCGGGCTTAAATTTAATAATCTGGAGCGCAATATACTAATGTGGTTTTCGTTCCATTCATAGCGAAGAGACCTTATTATGCTTAACAATTTACTCTATATAGTATGGGATTTCGACCCTGCAATGTTCAATATCGGGGGCTTTGAATTGCGTTACTATGGCCTAATGTGGGCTATTACGATACTTTTGGGCGAGCGTTTTTTTACAAAGTTTGCCCGCCGAGAGGGGTTCGGACAGGAGATTGTCGAGACGGGATTTATTTGGATTGTATTGGGCGCTATTTTGGGTGCGCGTGTAGGTCATTGCTTGTTTTATGAGTTCTCGTACTACATTACCAAGCCGTGGGCTATTCTTACGGAGATACGCAATGGCGGTATGGCAAGTCACGGCGCTGCCATCGGTATGTTGTTGGGTATGTGGATTACTACACGCAAACATAATATGCCCTATGTGTGGTGGCTGGACCGTATAATGATTCCCGTTTCGATAGGTGGAGGTTTGGTCCGCCTGGGCAATCTGTGTAACTCCGAGATTGTCGGCAATGTGACCAACGTGCCTTGGGGATTTAAGTTTGTGAGGTTGTATAATCTGCCACTTTCGGATGTCCCTGTGCAACACCCCGCACAGTTGTATGAGGCTATATGCTATTTCATTACATTCGGAATATTGATGTGGTTCTATTATAAGAAGGATATAGCCCGCAAACGCGCCGGCGTTATGTTCGGTATAGGCTTGTTGGGTATATTCCTTACACGATTCTTTATCGAGATTATCAAGACGGACCAGGAGGCTTTTGAGGCTGGTATGTTGCTAAATATGGGACAGTTGTTGAGCGTTCCGTTCATTATTATGGCCGTCTATGTGCTGTGGCGAGCCGCTCAAGGAAGTTTCCCGATTGGTTTGCCTGCGACAAAGCAGCGTAATACAAATAATAGTAAAACAAAGCATAAATAATATTGTAAGTTATGGTAGGAGAGGTTAATAAAATTATCTATAATATGCTTGTCAGTGGTCGAGGTGTCTATCTCCCCGATGTTGGCTCGTTGTATGTTGAGCGTCAGGCGGCGCGTAAGATTTCGGCTGATAAGTTGTTGAGTCCTCGTAATGTTGTGGCTTTCCAGTCGAGCGAACAAGCCCCTTCGCTTGTAAATGAGATTGTTGCCGTTGCAGGATGTAGCACCGAGCAGGCTACGGATATTTATCAGCGCTGGAGCGCCAAGACTCGAGAGGGTAGTAATATTAAGATTGGCGGGGTTGGCGTCCTGAATCATAAGAGTTTTGTTATGGAGTCGGATTTCGCGTCGGCCATTAACCCCAAGGGTGTCAAGACGATAGTTATACGTCGCCGTTCTAATACTTGGTTGTATGCTATTTGTGCAGTGTGCGTGTTGGTGGCATTGGGATTCTGTGGCTATATAATGTTTGGCGGAGAGCAAAAGATTGATGCAATGCGAATTGAGCCTATTGCAAAAGTTGCAGAACAGCCTGCGGCAGAGCAACCTGCGACCGAGGGCGAAGTGGCGCAAAATGTTGAGGGTGAGGCAAATGCCACAGCAAGTTCAACTAACACTTCAAGTGGTAATGCCGTGACTTCAACCAATACTTCAACTCAATCTGCTCAATCTGCTGAAACTGTGGCAAATAGTAATGCTGACTATGAGTACTATGTTGTTATGGGTATTTTCTCTACCGAGGAGAATGCGCAACGTGCTATTGCACAGGCCGAGAGTCGTATTAAGGATTTGAACTGCAAGGTGTTGCCTTTCAAGGATAAGTTTATGGTAACGCTCTTCGGTAGTGACAAGATTGGTGATTGCAATGCGTTTGCAAACTCATACCGTGATATCTATGCCGACTTGTGGGTGTATAAGAAAAAATAACCAATTGGGGTAGTAATGCAGTTAGCACAAGCGATAGGCCGCCTGATTGATTTCTTCTATGTCAGGCCGTTCTCGACTCTCCTGTCGAAGCAGATGTTTCGATATGCCGCGTGTGGCGGAGGTAATATGCTGCTCGACTTGGTGTGGTATTTTGTTGTATATCACTATGTTGTGGCCGAGCAATTTGTCGATTTGGGCTTTGTTGTGATGTCGCCACACGTTGCCTCGTTGGTTGTAGTGTTCCCGATAACATTCTTTACAGGTTTTTGGCTCAATCGCAATGTGGCATTTTGTGCTACGCAGGTCGGTAGTGGCAAGCAACTTTTTAAGTACGCATTATCGGTTGTTGGCTCTATATTGTTGAACTATGTGTGCATAAAACTCTTTGTCGAGGTGTGCAATATATGGCCTACACCGGCAAAGGCATTAACGACTGCGGTGTGTGTTGTATATAGTTATCTGGCAGGCCGATATTTTACGTTTGTCGGTCAGAAATAGTGATTTTTTTGGAAGAGTTAATAGATTTTAGTATATTTGTAACCAAACAAAACAAATTAAAATAGTAAGATTATGGCAAATTTGAGAATTCTTAAGAAGGAGATTGACTATCGCTTGGAGGGTTTTGTATTCGATTGCGAGATGGCAATATATTTTCAGCCCTCAAAGGAGGAGGCTGTTGTTGAGTTGATGGAGAAGGCTGTTGCTTTGCGTAACGCTTTCTATGTTCAGGCTAACAATCCTGCCGAGCCTCACAACGCATCGCTCGTTCGCAAGCACTATGCTGCTTTGCGTCGTGATATGGTGTCTTCATTCTCATCAATGTTTGAGGAGTTGAGCGCAGTAAACGAGGCTAAATAGGGTAGTCGGCGATTTGTTATAGCGGTACAATCAATATTGGTTGTACCGCTTTTTTGTCTTTGCACTATTCGTACCTCTTGTTTTGAAATGATAATAAATCGTAATTTTCTTACAGATTGATTTGCAGTGAATTAAATAAATATTTTTATTAAATAAAATTTTATCATTATAATTTTGTAGATTAGAAAAATATGCATAACTTTACAATCAGAATGCCATTATTAACTAAAATCTTAATTGCTTATGAAAAAAAATTACCTTTTTATTAGCGATGATGTTAGTTACATTCACCGCTTGTCACAATGAAGATTTTGAAGAAATCTCATTAGAGAGCAAACGAGAAAAGATTTCGTATGAGGTAACACCAGAGGAAGCGGTTTCTCGTTTGGGAATGTTCTTGTCGAACAACGGCACTCGTGCATCGTTTAACGATGTAACGATTAAAACTCTTATGAAAAGCGACTTTGTGCCCGCAACGCGCAGTTCTGATGCTGAAGATGCTCCTGCAATTTATTTGATTGATATTCCCGATGGCGGATGCGCCATAATGGGTGCTGACAAGCGCCTTGAGCCTGTCTATGCCATTATGGATGAAACAAAACTTTCACCCGAAGATTTGACAACTGCTACTGCACGCACAGAATCAGCCGACGAAGAGGATATCCAAACTTTTGTTACGGGATTAATTAACGATGCTGTCGAGGCGGATTTGATGGGGTTAGGACCTTTTCCTAAAGACACTACGGAGTTAATACCTAATCCATTACCTCATCAAGAAGAATGGTATGATACAACATATCATTTTCAAGTGAATCCATTGCTTAAAACAAAATGGGACCAATATGCTCCGTTTAACAATAATTTCCCTTTTCATTCTACAAATGTTAGAGAATTAGCAGGATGCGGAGTTATTGCAACTGCTCAATTGGTTTATTATAATAGACATCCGAGTAGTGTAAGTGGTGTAAACTTTAACTGGAATCTAATTAGCCGATATGAATATGTCGAACAGCCTTCTTTTCGACAGATAACGCTGTGGCTAATTTCATAATTACTCTTGCTTATGCAGTAGGGGCGGATTGGAATTATACCCCAAATCTTG
>JAZOVT010000071.1:0-4653 GCA_045658845.1 Alistipes sp. | reverse complement strand
CATCATCACTACAACTCACGAAAGACACACAAGAAATTACGGCAAAAGCCAATGTTAGTAAAAACTTAAATCTGTTCATAATTAATTATTTTTTATAGTTTAACAAAATTTTTACAAAGATACGGATTAAACCTATTATATTGTTTTTCAATATGTTGACAAAAAATCCACACTTATGTTGCTTAATACGCAACACAAGTGTGGGATTATATAATCAAGAATAATTTTCTATAATAAAAAATAAGTCCTACTCTTTTCGTATTTTCATAACAGATATATCAGCAAAAAAGTCGTGATTTAGAATGTTGGAGATTCTTATCAATAACTCGGTATCAATATTATCTTTCTGAAAAATTCTGTAGATATTTGAACGGTCACAAGATAAATGACGAGCAAACCAACTGACAGTACGTTCTTGTCGAGCCAACTCCTCCTTTATCATTATTCCTATAGATTTTTCATTATCCATACGAAAAAATTTGCAGACTTGACTCCAAAAGTCTATGTATTGGTCAAAATAGAAAGTGTGGAGCCGACCGTTTATTCAAATAGAGGTTCTGGAATACCTTGGCAAAATAAACTGATACAATAACCCCACACCTGTACAGTATGTGAGGTTATCAACAACACGCATACCAATACAGATGAGCGAGTATCATCATCAATCCCTGCCTTATGAATTTTCCAGATTCCTATTTGGGATAAAAGCGATACACTTTCATCTAAAAATATTTTATCACCCTGAAGTGATACACAAATGTAGTAAACAATTTTAATATAATAAAATTCATTTTTGCAAAAGATTTTCATATAGACTAATTTTATTAACTTTGCAGATGTATATAATCAGAGAATTTATTATGGAGAAATTAGCAACAAATTACATACGCGAGGAGCGTTACGACGAGGAGCGCATCGAGAAACTCGCCTACCACTATCGTGAGATTTTGGGATTGCTCGGCGAGGACCCCGACCGCGAGGGACTGCTCAAGACACCCCAGCGCGTAGCAAAGGCTATGTCGTTCGTGACCAAAGGTTACACGCAGGACCCTATAGAGATTATCAACTCGGCCATCTTCCAGGAGGAGTATCAGCAGATGGTGCTGGTGAAGGATATCGAACTCTTTTCGATGTGCGAGCATCACTTGATGCCCTTTGTGGGTAAGGCTCACGTCGCCTACATCCCTAATGGTCGCATCACGGGACTCTCGAAGATTGCCCGCGTGGTGGAGTGTTTTGCCCGCCGCTTGCAGGTGCAGGAGCGACTGACGGTGCAGATTCGTGACTGCATACAGCAGGCGCTGAACCCGATAGGTGTGGCTGTGGTCATCGAGGCGAGCCATATGTGTATGCAGATGCGCGGCGTGGAGAAGTTGGGCTCAGCCACGACGACTTCGGCATTTACGGGTATATTCTTAAAGGATACGCGCACGCGCGAGGAGTTCCTGACTTTGATTAGTAATAAGTATAGGTAGAAATTACGAGAGCAAAGAGGAAAGAGATATTAAATCTGTATCATTAATGTCTATTCATTAAAGGTAGATTCCAATCATTTTCGCAAGGTTAATATTAAAGTATCAGTAATGCTCATATTGCGAAAATGTGGAATGACGTTCTCTATTTACAGACTCCTCCGCCCTAAAGGGCACCTCCTCTAAGTTAGAGGAGGAAATAGATAAGGGAATGTCATTACGAGGAGGACTTTAGTCCGACGTGGTAATCCCCCACGTTCCTTAATGCAGGAGATTGCCACGGCTTGTACCAAGCCTCGCAATGACAGAAAAAAGAGGTTAGGACTCCAATCAAAATCGGCAAGCGATTTTGTGGAGTGACATACTAACTAAACAACTACGAAAAAATTTAACTAATTAAACCATACTACTATGAAGAAAACTTTACTTATTGCTTTGACTATGTTCATTGCGTTGGGTATTACATCTTGCTCGAAGGGCAAGAACGAAATCAAGGTTATGTCGTTCAACATACTTGTGAGCCATAACGACGAGAGTAATAATTGGGGTGAGCGCAAGGTCGCATCGCTCAATATGCTCAACGAGGAGAAACCTACAATCTTCGGTTTGCAGGAGGCGTTGTTGCATCAGGTTAATTTCCTGGCCGAGAACTTGCCACAGTATGGCTGGGTAGGCATAGGTCGTGAGGATGGCCAGAGCAATGGCGAGTTTATGGCTATCTTCTATCTGAAGGATGAGGTTGAGTTGCTCGACAGCGGTACGTTCTGGCTCTCGGAGACTCCCGACACACCCTCGATGGGTTGGGATGCAGCCTGCAAGCGCACCTGCACCTGGACAAAACTCAAGATGAAGAAGACAGGCACCGAGTTCGCATACCTCAACACCCACCTCGACCACGTTGGCAAGGAGGCACAGCGCAATGGTTTGGCACTGATGGTGGAGCGTTGCGCCCAAATCGTACCAAAGGGTATGACGGCATTCATCACTGCCGACTTCAACGCACGTACAGACGATGCGATTTTCGAGCCTTTGAAGGCCGATATGTTAGATGCGCGTGAGACAGCGCCCGAGACCGACCGCCGTGGTACATTCAACGGTTTCGACAATTTGCAGGATGTAGTTATCGACCACATCTTCTATCGTGGTGCCGAGGCCAAGACATTCCGCGTGTTGGATAAATACTACGGTGCGCCCTACATCTCGGACCACTACCCCGTAGTGATGACAGCAACGTTTTAATTAGAGATTTTGATAAAAATATAAGACTCGTCAGGCTATACGCTTGGCGAGTTTTTTATTTATCACGTCACTCTACCGAGCCTTTTGACGAGGATTGGAGTCTATAACCTATTTTTTATTTGTCATTGCGAGGAGCGTAGCGACGTGGCAATCTCCTTTCCCAAATTAATCCGCCAAAGGCGTCTTTTTCACCTTTTTAGCCGTAAAAAGGTGAGCAAAAAGCGGCGCGGTGATAAATTTTAGGGGCTAACCGAATAAATTTCCTAAAACGGATGCATTCGCACTTTTACTGCGTGAAAAGGTCTCCGTTTTTTAACGGAAATTTATCCGCTTATCCTATCTCCTAAAATTCATCTGCCGCGATTAGGCTTCGCGAGGTAATTTTTTATTTATCTTTGCTCTTTTATCTATTTTCTCCTCTAAGTTAGAGGAGGTGGCACGACTGAAAGGAGTGACGAAGGAGTCTGTAAATTTAACCCACCACAAGGGTGGCTTTTAATTGCTTACGCTCGGCATAATTCAAACAAGTTTGATTCTGCCCTCGCTTACTCGCAATTTTGAATTAGTAATTTTGAATTTTGAATTTATATAATGTAACTTTGCAATAGTTAAATAAATCATTGAGAAAATTATGGAAGAACAGATAAAAAAACTGCTTTCGGCGGTGGTGCATCCCGAAACCGAGCAGAACATAGTCCAGAGCGGTGTGTTGCAGAGTGTGACGGCCCGCGAGGATAAGATTACGGTAGTGTTATGCTTCCCAAAGGCCAGAGACCCATTTGCCGTGAGAATTAAAAACATCGTAGAGAAGATGCTCCGCGATGCCTACCCCGCAGCGGCCGACAACATCACAGTCGTAATAAAGGAGGGTACGCCCCGCGCTCCACAGCCCAAGCGTGAGAGCACAACCGTAAAGGTGGGTAAGATTATAGCCGTCGCTTCGGGTAAGGGCGGTGTGGGTAAATCTACCGTTACGGCAAACTTGGCACTCACTTTGAGAAATATGGGTTATAGAGTGGGTGTTTTGGATGCCGATATTTATGGCCCGTCGCAGCACAAGATGTTCAACTTGGAGGATTATCTGCCTGATGCTGTACAGGACGAGCAGGGCAACGACTACATCATCCCTGCCGAGAGTATGGATATAGAGTTGATGTCAATCGGTTTCTTCATCCAGCCTACCGATGCTCTGATGTGGCGCGGTGCGATGGCGACAAATGCGCTGAAGCAGTTGCTGCACCAGACGATGTGGGGCGGATTGGATTTTCTGTTGATTGATATGCCCCCGGGCACGGGCGATATTCACCTTACGATAATTTCGGAGATTAAGTTGGACGGTGCAATCATCGTATCGACTCCCCAGCAGGTGGCCGTAGCCGACGTGGTGCGTGGTACCGAGATGTTCCGTCACGAGCAGGTGGGAGTGCCTGTGTTGGGAATTGTGGAGAATATGGCGTGGTTTACACCCAAGGAGTTGCCCAACAACAAGTATTACATCTTTGGTCAGGGCGGTGCCGAGCGTTATGCCGCCGAGGCTGGTGTACCGTTCTTAGGCCATATACCTTTGATTCAGTCGATTATGGAGGGTGGCGAGTGCGGTACACCCACTGTGGCAACAGATAGCGAGGTGGAGAAATACTACCGCGAGGTGGCGCAGAAGATTGTTGAAAATTGCGTTAAACAAGGTTAATAAGTTGGCGAAAAGTTGTTGATAACGGGGCAGTGGAGTGTTGATAGATTTTTGATGAAAAAAGTGCCACGAAAACCGTTAAATTAATAACTGCCTGATAGCGAATAGGGGTTGAGAATACCAAAATTTTTATGCAGAAAATTGTAAATATTTTTCAATAATTTTATAATCATTTTTGCTACCACGATTGATGAAAATTTATGGGTGTTGAAAAGTTGAAAACTATTTTAACACCCTTTTTTGTGGGGTCTA
>JAZOVT010000070.1:0-15564 GCA_045658845.1 Alistipes sp. | reverse complement strand
CAAGATTCAAAATTCAAAATTGGGTTTTAAGTTTTACAGACTCCTCCGTCACTCGCTTTAGGCGAGTGCCACCTCCTCTACCTTAGAGGAGGAAAGAAAAAAGGAGATGTCATTACGAGGAGGACCCAAAGTCCGACGTGGTAATCTCCCACGTTCTTCAATGTAGTAGATTGCCACGTCGCTACGCTCCTCGCAATGACAAATACAAAATATATTAGAGGCTCCAATCCTCGCCTTGCAGGCTCGGTGGAGTGACGTGCTAACTAAAGATAAAAGAAATATTTCCGCGCATCAGCCCAATCGTGGTGTGGCAAGTTGTCGGATTGAGGGCGAAGCGTAGATTAAAGAGATAAAAAGGCAAACGATTTGTAATATAAAAGCCTATGTTTAAGACTTTGATGACATATCTCGACCGTCTCGATAATGAGAAGGCCTCGATGGGGGTTGTGCCTCGTGCTATGATATGGTTGCTGGCGCGTCCCGCCAAACTCTTGCTCTATATGTTGCAGGGCCTATCGACACACGCTACAATGGTGCGTAGTGCCGCCTTGACCTATTATACGCTGGTGTCAATCGTGCCCGTCGTGGCGTTGGTCTTTGCCGTTGTGAAGGGCTTTGGTTTGGCCGATGGCCTGGTGCAGAATCTATATTCGGTCTTCCCGCAGATTCCCGAAGTTGTCGATTATCTGGTGGAGTTTTCGCAGAAGGCGTTGGCTCGCACGCAGGGCGGATTGGTGGCATTGTTCAGTTTGGTGGCTCTGTTCTGGTCGGTGTGGAGTGTGTTTGGTTCTATCGAGGATGCCTTCAACAACATCTGGGAGGTGAAGAATACCCGCAGTTGGTCGCGCAAGATTAGCGACTACATCACCGTCATAGTCTTTGCCCCCATCTTGTGGGTAGGAGCATCGGCCGTTAGTGTCTATCTTCAGCAGTTGCTGGGCTGGGCCGATAATATGTGGCTCAATGCCCTCTCGAAACTTATCTCGATGGCCATAGCGTGGTTTATGTTCTCGCTCATCTATGTGGTGCTGCCCAATACCAAAGTCAATCTCTCGGCGGCCATCAAGTCGGGATTCATTGCCGGTACGGTCTTTATGCTCTTCCAATGGGGTTATGTCTTCGTGCAGACGTGGATGACTTCGTACAACGCCATCTATGGTAGTTTTGCCGCTCTGCCGTTGTTCCTGTTGTGGATGCTCATATCGTGGAGCATATTGCTCTTGGGAGGAGAGTTGTCGTTCACGTTCCAGAACGAGAAGCGTTTCGACGAGGAGCGCGAGTCGTTGCTCGTGAGTTACGACTGCCGCCGCAAATTGATGATAGGTGTTATGGTCATCGTCTCACGCACGTTCCGTGACGGCAAGGGTGCTATGGCTGTGGATGATATACGTCACGAGTTGGGTATCCCCAAACGTATCTTGAGCAGTATCCTGTCGGCTTTGGTCGAGGCGGGTATGTTGCACGAGATTCACGTCGGCGGCAACGAGTTCGAGTTGTCGTATGCCCCTGCGCGCGATATATCGACACTCAAGGTATATGACGTATTGCTGGCCGTGGATGCTCACGGCGAGGGGCGCGACTCGATAGATGTTAGCGAGCCCGCCGAACTCTATCGTGCCGCGCACGTTGTCGAGGAGTTGAAGAGCGAGACTTTGGATAGCAAGGCCAACTGCCTAATCGTAGATTTAATATAACGACCTTGCTTTAGTAGAATGACCTTACTTATGAAAACCATAAAGACAATATCGGTCGTAGGCAGTGGCAATGTGGCCGAGGCCATTGCGCTGGCCGTAGCCCAGAGCGAGGAGTTACAACTAAAGCAGATTGTGGCTCGCAACCCTGTGCGGGGAGATGCTTTAGCCGAGATGACGGGTGCCGAGTGGTGCTCCGATGTGTCAAAGGCTGCCGAGGCCGATCTCTACATCATAAGCGTCAGCGACCGTGCCGTAGGCGAGGTTGCCTCTCGTCTGCCGAGGCGTACAGATGCTATTGTGGCTCATACGGCAGGTAGTGTCGAGATGGATGTATTGGGTGAGAGGGCGCGAGGCGTTTTCTATCCGTTCCAGACCTTCACGGCTGGGCGCAGAGTCGATTTTCAGCAGGTGCCCTTGTTTGTCGAGGGTTACGACGAGCCTACTACTGTAGAGTTGGAGCGTGTGGCCCACTTGTTGAGCCATAGGGTTTATCGTGCCACGTCACAACGTAGGCGTGAGATACATCTGACGGGTGTTTTGGCTTGCAATTTCGTCAATGCACTATATGCTATGGCAGCCGACAGGCTCTCGGAGCGTGAGGGCTTGCCGTTTGATATATTGCGCCCACTCATAGAGCAGACGGCTCGCAAGGCTGTCGAGGCCGACCATCCGCGTGAGGTGCAGACGGGCCCTGCCGTCAGGGGCGACAAGGCGGTTACGGCACGCCACTGCGAGATGCTCTCGGGGGATAGTCGCGAGGAGGAGATTTATAAACTACTTACAGAATATATATGGGAAACTTCAAAGAAGATATAGCCAAGACGAAGGCTTTCATTTTGGATGTCGATGGCGTGATGACCGACGGAGGTATTATGCCCATCGAGGGCGGAACGGATTTCATCCGCAAGTACAACGCCAAGGATGGTTATGCGATAGCCTATGCCGTAAGGCGCGGCTATAAGGTGTGTGTCATTACGGGAGGTCACGGCAACCTGTTGCGCAGTCGTATGGAGCGATTGGGCGTAACACGACTCTATCTTAATTGTATGGATAAGATTTCGGCTATGCAGGAGTTTTTTGCCGAGTACGACGTGGACCCCGCGACGACAATCTATATGGGCGACGACATCCCCGACTTGGAGTGTATGGAGTTGGTCGGCATACCCGTATGCCCGGCGGATGCCTGCTCCGAGGTCATTGAGGCATCACGTTATGTGTCGGAGTTCTGCGGTGGCCGAGGTGCCGTGCGCGACATTATCGAGCAGACTCTGCGTGCGCAGGATGAGTGGGCGAAGGACAGAACAGGTGTCTTGGGAGTAGCGTCACGATAAATTCAAAATTCAAGATTAAGAATTATCGTGCGAAGCCAAATCGCGGCAGATGAATTTTAGGAAAAAGGATAAGCGGAGAAATTTCCGTTAAAAAACGGAGAATTTTTCACGAAGTAAAAACGCGAAGGCGTCCGTTTTAGGAAATTTATTCGGTTAGCCCCTAAAATTTATCACCGCGCCGCTTTTTGCTCACCTTTTTACGGCTAAAAAGGTGAAAAGACACGAAGTGGATTAATTTTGATGTAGGAGATTGCCACGTCGCTACGCTCCTCGCAATGACAGACATTAAATAGGTTAGAGACTCCAATCAAAATCGACAAGCGATTTTGTGGAGTGACGTAAACTATAAACAACAAAATAATTGTAATATTTTTATAAGCAAAATGAGTGAAGAAAACCTTCTTCGTCGCCAGAGGGTGTACGATTTCCTTGAGGCGCACGATATAGAATATTCGGTGTATGAGCACCCCGAAGCCCCGACCATCGAGATAGCACGTCAGTATTGGCGTCAGGATGGCTCGAAGCATTGCAAGAATCTCTTTTTCCGCAACCATAAGGGCACCCGCCACTATCTGGTTGTCTTCGACAGCGAGCAGTCGTTGGCTATTCACGACCTTGAGCAACGCCTACGTCAAGGCAAATTGTCGTTTGCCTCGGAGCAACGTATGGAGCGCTGGCTGGGCCTACGCCCCGGCTCGGTGTCGCCCTTCGGATTGGTCAATGACGAGGAGTGCCACGTTCATCTCTTCCTTGATGCCAACCTTAAGAGTTACCCCGCGCTGAGTTTCCACCCCAACGACAACACGGCGACGGTGGTAATCTCGCAGGAGATGTTTGCGCGTTACTTGTCGGCTGTCGGCAACACCTACGAATATATTGAGTTGTACTAAATCGATATTTCCCATAAAATAACCCTAAAAAAATGGCCAAGATAAATTCTCTACGTTTTGTTGCGTTGCTCTGTTCGGTAATGCTTTTTGTCGGTTGCGGACATACGCTGTTCGAGGGCAGCGAGAGCAAATATAGTATTGTCGTGTGCGACAATCCTTCGGAGTCGGAGCAGACGGCGGCCGAGGAGTTGCAGAGTTACCTGAAACAAATCAGCGGCGCAGAACTGCCCCTGAAGCGTAGCAATGAGTTAGCCGAGGGCGAAAAGCATATCTTCATAGGATATAACGAGACGTATGGCGCCGAGTTGGGCGTTGAGCGTCCCGAGGCAGAGTCGCAGACCTATACCTATCGTAACGTAGGCCCTAATTTGTGGATATATGGCGGTAGCCGTTGGGGTACGATGTACGGCGTATATTCGTTTCTGGAGAATGAGTTGGGCGTGAGGTGGTACGCAACAAACTTTACGAAGATAGTACCACTGAAGAGGTGGTCGTTCAAGAGTCTAAACCATAGCGAAGGCCCCGCCATCACCTTCCGTTTCAACGACTCATACGCCGAGGAGCGTGATTACGGGTGGATGGGCCACAATAAGTGTAACTCTATATGGTCGTCGGTCAGCAATAACTACGGCGGTCTGGTCGGCTTCTGGGGCGGTCATACATTCGCCTATTTCGTGCCTGCCAAGGAGTTTTTTGCCACGCATCCCGAATATTTTGCTATGCGCGACGGGGAGCGTGTTGCTTATGGTCAGTTGTGTCTGTCGAATCCCGATGTGTTAGAGATTTGCAAGGAGCGAATGAAGAAGGTCATCGCCAACAACCCCGATTATTGGGTATATTCGCTCTCGCAGGACGACCATCAGTTTATGTGTCAGTGCGATAAGTGTCGTGCCTTGGAGGAGCAGTATGGCGGTCATTCGGGCCTGCTCATATGGTTTGTCAATCAGGTGGCCGATGCCATCAAACCCATCTATCCCGACAAATATATCAGCACCTTTGCCTATCAATATACGCGCCAAGCGCCTACGGGCATATCGCCGCGCGAGAATGTGGTTATTCGCTTGTGCAGTATCGAGTGTTGCTTTGCGCACCCTATCGAGCAGTGCGAGCACAACGAGTCGTTCATACGCGACATTAAGGCGTGGTCGGCATTGGCCTCGAAACTATATATTTGGGATTATGTGGTCAATTTCCGCCAATATCTCGCACCTTGCCCCAACTTCGGTGTGCTGGCCGACAACGTCAAGACCTTCCAGAAATACAACGCCATAGGCTTGCACGAGGAGGGCCAATATGAGTCAGTGGGCGGCGCCTTTGCCGAGTTGAAGACGTGGATTTTGGCCAAGTTGATGTGGAATCCCAATCAGGATACGATGAAGTTGGCCGCCGAGTTCATCGCGGACTTCTACGGCCCTGCCGCACCCTACATTCAGCAATATTTCGACCTCTGTCAAGGGCTTGTAGGCGATGAGTATATGGGGTTGTTCTTCCTGGAGAATGAGCCTATCTACACCGATGAGTTTGTAGCCGAGGCCCGCAAGATTCTTTCGGAGGCTGTTGAGGCCGTAAGGATTGAGGATGAGGCCTTGCGTCATCGTGTCGATTTGGTCAATCTGCAGATTCTCTATCTCTATATGATGCGCCAGCCGCAGGATGCCCTTGCTGACGGCACGTGCGACTATGTGTTCGACTTTTTGCGCCGTCACAAGATTATGGCCATAGAGTGGAATACGGTCGAGAATTTTATTAATTGGTATAGTGACCGTTACCTCGGCCAAAAACGTGGCGACTACACAGTCCCCATCGGGCATTAGAGGGAATTCAAAATTACGAGAGATAAACTCTCGTTTCCTCCTCGCGGCTCGGTGGAGTGATGCGATAGCCTTGTAAAATCAATGATTACTGTATTCTTACAACTCTTTCGCGGGGCATTGTGCGCCCTTTGGGGAGGGTGACTTTCAGCAAGTGGGTGGTCTCGACGCCCTTGCCATCCTTGAGTGCAGGTATCCAGCGTGGGGCCTCCGCCATAGCCTTCTCGATGCGGCGTAGCAGGCGCTTATCCGTTGCCTCCAGCACATCGTTGTCAGCCACCGAGCCATCGGCCTTCACCTTGAACGATATAATTATGCGGGCTACGGGGTCTGTATCGTCCCACTTTACGCGGTCGGCGATATAGTTGCTATAGTTTGTCACCTGACCGTCAACCTCGAATCGGGCGGGGGTGTCATAGCGCAGGGTTATGACAACTACGCCATTGGCGGCCTCGTGGCCATATCGCTCGATGGTCTGCTCGTCGGCGGGCAGCAGATGATTATCCTCGATATCTTTGGGGTGAATACCCTTAACCTGCTCCTCGGTCATACGCTCGCCATTGACTATGTATAGCGGCATACGCTTGCGGCCCTGTGCCATAGCGTCGGGCGCAGAGAGTGAAAGTAAAAGCAAGCCTGCAAACAGCAAAAAGGCGTATCGAAGAAAAATCTTTATCATAACTTAAACTTGTAATCTACACCTATGACGTGTGCCGTCACCCGCTTCAGCGTGCGCGAGGCGAGTGCGCCCGATGCATCGTTGTACTTTGCGCTGAACGAACGGTTGAAGTGCGTCATATAGTAGAAATCCATACTGTTGTGGTCGTTAATCTTCATCGTGCTACCCACGCAGAGGCGCAGGCGATTGATGTAGTTGTCGCGCTCTACGGCATCCGTCAGGCGGTTATCGACAGCCGCAGGGGCGTTGAGTGTGGTGTACAACTCGACGTAGGTGTAAGGTTTCCAACGCGACTTGTTGCTGTAATCGGCCTTCAGGCGTGTGCGAAGTGTGGCAAACGGGTCGGGCGTGGTGTATCTATCTGTCGGGTAACTCCTCATCACCAGGCGCAATCGCTCGCGGAGCGAGAGGTTGAAACGGCCAACCGTCAATTTGCCTATAACGGCCAGGTTCACGCGGTGCTTAATCTTCCAATCGCTGCTCTCGTTTACGTTTACAAAGACATATTCGCCCTCGAAACCAACGTGTCGCCACGGCGAGTAGTCCAGCGTGAGCGATGTGAGCATCTTATCCAGATTCTCGAAACTATTTTTTGTTCGCAACTGCTCGCTGATGGTCAAATCCAACGTTTTGCTCAACGGAATCTCCAGCGCCACACGCCAGCGCGACTGTATGTCGCTGTCGGATGTTCGTTGCAAAGGTATCTCTTGAGCATTTAACGTAAAAACTCCCGCACATAGTACACACATCAATGAAAGAATCACTCGTTTCATATATTCTCCTCCCTTATTTTACGATAATCTTGTTGGTTAAATAAAATCTTCGATGCAAATATACAAAAATATTTTTTGAGATACTTTATAATAGAAAAAAGGACCGCTCAACACTCTTGTTGGGCAGTCCTATATCAATTAGCAATCCGTGCTTGCGAATTAGAGTTTGAATCTATAATCGATGCAGATGACGTGGTTACACATCTTCTCCAGCGACCACTCCTTCAAATCGCCCTTATTGCCTTTGTAGCGCGAGTTGTAGGTGCGGTTGAAATGCACCATATAATACATATCCAGGCGGTGGTAGTTGTTAATCTTGAACTCTGTACCTACGGCTACTCGTACACGATTGAGGTAGGCCTCATTCTGCAACGGGAAATCCTTGAAGTTATCGACGGGCTTTGGCGAGTTGAGCATCGTATATAACTCAACAAACGCATAAGGCTCCCAGCGGCTGTTACGCAAGTCGTAAGCGCTCTTGAAACGTGAACGCAACGAGAATGTTGTTTCGGGTTTCTCGTACTTGCAAACCGAGTCGGTGCGGAACTGTATGCGCAGACGCTCACGCAACGATAGTTTAAGGCGGCCAATGCGATACATACCCGTAACGTCGATATTTGTGCGGTGGCGCAAACCCCAACTCTTGGTCTCGACATCCTGCATAGCGAAGTTGTAGATGGGCTCACCTGTCATATTATCGACTTTCTGGCTACCGTCGTCATTCAATACAGGAATCTGCACCTCCACCTCCTCGGTGTCGTACTGACGCTCGTTCACAAGGCTATAGTCGATGCCAAACTTGAGGAAATCCCAAGGTTTGTAGCCTACGCCGACGCTCGATACGACCTTGTCCAACTTGCTGAAGTTGTCCATCACGCGTACCTGCTCGCTCCACGTTACCTCCCAATTCTTGCCGATTGGTATCTCGAGCGAGGCGCGTAGACGGCCCTGTACATCATTGCCCTCGTCAATCTCTTGTGCATTTGCTCGTGTGGGTGGAATACCTGCGCCCTCTTCCCACTGCTGTGCAAATAGCATTGTGCAACTCATTGCGGCTGCCAATGTCATTACGATGCGTAATTTTAGTCTCATAGGTTAAAGTTTTATTCTTTTTGGTTAATAGGTCAATGGCAAACGTAGCACCCGATTCTGAAATCGATTTGAATTTTCCTGTTTCGCGAGGATTTTTATTAGTCGTACAAAAATCGTTTATTCTTTTTGCCACACTCCCTCCCCCTAAAGGGTACTCCCTCTACCTTAGAGGGAGAAATTTTCGATATGTATAACATTTAATTCCTCCTCTAAGATAGAGGAGGTGTCGCTTTAGCGACGGAGGAGTCTGCAAATTCAAAATTATGTCTTACTCCACGTAATCCTTTGCTTTGGTGAGTTGGTCGATGGTGTTAAGTTCGCCCTCACCAAGCGAGTAATAGACCTTAATGAAGGCTACATCACGCAGGAAATCGACGTGACCTATCTCCACCTTCTCAATCTTGAGGCCCAAGCGTTGCTCCAAATCGGCAATCAACTCCGCGCGGCGCTCGGGTACGATGAGCGCAATCTTCTCATAAAGAACGAGTTTTGTCGATGTGTGCTTGAGCAGCATACGGCCCTCAAGGAACATTATAATTGCGATGATAAGGGCGTTGGCCACAATCAACTCGACGTACGAGATGTTGAGCGCCAAGCCGTTGATAACCGCCGATGCTATAATCACAAACAAGTAGGTCATCTCCCTGACTGGCACCGTCTCCGTTCGGTAACGTATCACGCCAAAGATGGCAAAAAGACCGAGTGTCATACCAATCTGAATGTTCACATTCTCCATCAGGAAGATGAGCAGGAACATAGCAGACGAGAACAACATAAATGTCAAGGCATAGTCCTTGCGCTGGCTCTTGCGATAGTAGCAATATCTCACGATGAGCCACGAAACAAGGAGGTTGAACGCAAAGCGCATCAACAGATGAATGAGGCTCTGGGTGTCGCACAAAGGCACACCTAAAAAACTGACCTGATTGGCTATTTCGTAGCCAAACTCCTCGGCAATCGAGGGGTCAAACTCCAGAAATTGTTGGTCTTGCTGAATCATATCGTCTAATTTTTTGTTATTTGTCGGTTAGTTAGTTTTGTTCGTTTATAATCTTTCGGATTTTGCGAATCTTGAGTTTGAAGCGGTTGCGCTTTATCTTATCGTTACTAAGCGCCATACCCAGGCAATATTTACTCACCTTGAACTTTTTGACACGCAAATCGAGCAGTATCTGCTTCATCGGCGAGTAGCACAGGCCGTCCTGCTTGAGTTCGACGATGACCATACGCTCGATGCCCGTAGGCTCGGCACCCTCCTCGCGCATATTGCGGAATGCGAGGTTGAGGTCGATGGTCAGACGCTCGGTATGGGCGTGATTGACAAGTGTGATGCGAGTAAATTCGGTGGTTAGCGAGGGCGAGATGCTCTCGGGCGCATAGGCGGCACGCTCATTGAGGAAGGCCAGGGCCTCATCGTGCGCCGTAACATTATAGAAATACTCCTCGGGGAGTTTTATGCGCTTCTTCTTCGTACGGCCCGTATTGGTCTTGTTCTTGACCTCGATGAAAGTAACATCGGTCTCGACATAGGTGCGGGTACGAATCTTTTGGCGCGTGAGTCGGCGGTTGTGGTGTACGGTGTACATCTCCCACTCGGGAGTGTCGTAATAGAGTGTCGAGTAGCGGCAGGCGCGCACATCGTCAATCACCTGCACCGAGTACTCGCCTACGGCACGCTCCAAGAGTTGCATACACTTCTCTTCGCTCAACACATACTTCGTATCGACGCGATTCATCAACTTTATGGCTGACATCTCGTCGAGTGTAATGGTGGGCATCTGTTGCCATACGGGTAGGGTGTTTAACTGCTCGTATGTCATAGCAAAAAAATGTAATGCGGGTTAATATTGCGGGCGTTACTCCTCGAATATATACTCAAACACCTTGATGGTGTAGAGTTTGCCGTTGGGCAGATAGTTGTACTGCTTGTGCTTTGTGCCGTCGTCGTTGTACTCATACTTACGCACGAGTTTCACCTTGTTACGGTCGTCGTAAACAACCTCGCGGATGATGCGGTCGCTGACGGGGTCATACTCGCAGGTCTCGCGCTCAATCTGGCCAAACTGATTGTACTCAATCTCCTCTATCTTGCGTCCCTTCTCGTCGTAGGTCTTCAGGTTATCGAGCCAGCGTTGTTTCTTATTTGAGTCGGTATTCCACTCCTTGACGGTGAGGTTCTTTCGTTTTGCACGCTTCGCCAACTCTTCGGGCGAGAGAGCCTGTGCGGCCAAACCTTGTGCCACGAATAGAGCAATGACAATAAATAAAAGACGTTTCATAAAATTCAGTTTATTGGTTGGTTAGTTGTTCTGTTCGGATGTTATTTTATAAAGCACACTTCCGAAAACTCTACAAATTTAGGTTTATTTTAACAAAAAACAACCTTTTTTCGCCAATTTCTTTATGGTTAACACAAAAAAATACCCCTAATCGCAAATGATTGGGGGTATATCTTATATTTATAAATAAACGACTTTTACAATTCGCTCTCCTTCAAACGCTCGGCGTTCTCGGCTACAATCAGATGGTCGATGCAATCCTGAATGTCGCCATCCATAAAGGCCGAAAGATTGTAGATTGTGTAGTTGATGCGGTGGTCGGTGATACGGCCCTGCGGATAGTTGTAGGTACGAATCTTTGCCGAGCGGTCACCTGTCGATACCATCGTCTTACGCTTCGATGCAATCTCGTCGAGATATTTCGAGTACTCGAGGTTGAAGATACGTGTACGCAACTCCTCGAAAGCCTTGTCGAAGTTCTTCAACTGCGACTTCTGGTCCTGACACTGCACGACGATACCCGTGGGGATGTGTGTAAGGCGGATAGCCGAATAGGTGGTGTTCACCGACTGACCACCGGGGCCTGATGCACAGAAGATAGCTTTACGAATATCGTTCATCGAAATCTCAACGTCGAACTCCTCGGCCTCGGGCAATACGGCTACCGATGCTGCCGAGGTGTGTACACGGCCCTGAGTCTCGGTCTGGGGCACACGCTGTACGCGGTGAACACCCGACTCATACTTCAATGTACCGTAAACACTCTGGCCCGTAACCTTCAACACGACCTCCTTGTAACCGCCAGCGGCTCCGTCGGAGAATGATGTAATCTCATAACGCCAACCCTTCGACTCGATGTACTTGGTGTACATACGCAACAAGTCGCCAGCGAAGATAGCAGCCTCGTCGCCACCCGTACCGCCACGAATCTCGAGGATAGCATTCTTCTCGTCCTGCGGGTCCTTGGGGATGAGCAGAAGTTTAATATCCTCCTCCATCTTCTCCAAAGCGGGCTCCAACTCGGCAATCTCCATACGCGCCATCTCGCGCATCTCCTCGTCCTTGTCGTTTACCAGGATGTCTTTAGCCTCGGCCAAATTGGCCAATGCCGTACGGTAACGCTCCGAAGTCTCGATGATAGGCTCCAACTCCTTGTACTCTTTGGTGAGTTGCACGAACTGCTTAACGTCGGCAATTACTTCGGGGTCGGTAAGTTTCTGTCCTGTCTCCTCATACTTGAGTTTTAGGCCATCAAGGCGCATCAATATTGAATTGTCTGCCATAAAATCACATCATATTTTTATTACTGTCGGCAAAGATACATATAAAATCAAAAAACGCGGTTGAAATTTCAAATTTATTTCAAAATCGGGCAATATCTTGCCGTCGAAAAACATAATAATCGCCATTTTTGTAGCAAATAAACGGATATAGAGACAATTTTGCGCTAAAAAGATGTTGTGGACAACGTTTTTTTCGTATATTTGCGATTGGCCTAAAACTTTTTTTTGAATTAAAACACAAAGCCTAATAAAATTACTAACAATTTGATGTTATGAAACGACTTTTTAGTACAACATTTTCGTTGCGTGCGTTGTGGATGTTGATGTTTGCAGCATCGGCACTCGTTATTGCAGGATGTTCGTCTGATGGCGATGAGGTGGTTACTCCAGAGCCAAAGCCAGAGCCAGAACAGAAGGATAATACGAAGGTGATTGTTGATGTCTCTACTCTTGAGGTGCCTGAAGGCAAAACCGCAGACCTGAGATTCAAAATCGTACCTTCGACAATAGATATTTCGACGGCAGGTGGTCTTAATGTGAAGATTGTCGATGCCTCGACCAAGAAGGAAATCGAGCAGGTTGCCTTCGACAAGGGCGACATTGTGTTGGAGGGTGCTGGCCGCTATACCGTTACGTTGAGTTCTACCACCACCGAGGAGTATCGCACAACGGCTTGTGTGATGGTTACCTCTACCGAGAATAAGACCTATCTATCAAACCCCTTTGTGCTTCGCAATACGCCTTTGGTGAGCGAGATTTCGAGCATCGTCTTTACGCGCGAGAAGAATCCCTCTTTGGCGGATGATATAGAGTTCTATTACGACAAGGAGGCCAATAGTTTCCACGCTCGTATCAAGCAGATTGCCCCCAATACGGTGGACCACTCGAAACTTATCGCCACGTTTATCGCCGAGGGTTGCAAGTCGGTGACGGTAAATGGTGTTGAGCAGAAGAGTGGCGTGACAGTGAACGACTTTACACAGCCCTTGAAGTATGTCTTCACATCGGTTAAGGGCGAGGTTATAGAGTACGACGTATCGGTAACCAACCGCTTTACAGACCTGCCCGTGGTATATGTCAATACAGGTACAGGTACACACATCTCTGGCGATATTACCGATAAGAACACGTGGAAGAATGCGACAATCAGCATTACGGGTAATGACGAGTTGGATGGCCTGGAGGAGACCGAATTGCAGATTCGTGCGCGTGGTAATACCACACTCGGCTGGCCCAAGAAGGCTTTCAATATGAAGTTCGAGAAACAGCAAAAGATTCTGGGTATGAAGAAGCATAAGCGTTGGGTTATGATTGCCAACTATTGCGACGCTACATTGCTGCGTAACGTGACGGCATATTATGCATCGAGCCTAACATCGCTTAAGTGGGCACCGCGCGGTCACTTCGTTGAGTTGGTATATAATGGCACTTATGTAGGTAACTATTGGTTGTGCGAGCACGTCCGTGTCGATAAGGACCGCGTGGCTATTACCGAGACTCCGCTGAACGACACCTCTGCCGAGAATACAGGCTATTTGGTGGAGTACGATTTCCACGGTGGCTCGACATCAAAGCCTTATTGGACTTCATACATCAACACCCAGCAGCAGACAGATTGGAATAATCGAGGAAACTCTTCGGTACGTTACGTTACGAAGTATCCCGATGAGAACGATGTGTCGCAGGAGCAGTACGACTATATTAAGAAATGGGTGCGCGATTGGGAGGTTGATATCCGCGATAGACTCACCACCAATCCCGCGACTGCCGATGAGGAGTACGAAAAATATATTACAAAGTATATCGAGCCTGTGTCGTTTATCGATTATTGGTTGATTTACGAGGTTTGCTTGAACCACGAGTTGCGTAACCCTGGTAGCGTATTTATCCATAAGGATGTTGAGGGCGGTGTTGCTGATGGCAAACTTATCGCTGGACCTTGTTGGGATTTCGACTACGGAACATTCAACTTTGAGTATACCGATGCAGGTTGGTATCCCGAGCACGTGAAGCGCTACGAACTCTATCTCGAGGATGGTATATGGTATGCTCACCTGTTCAAGAATGCCAAGATGAAGGCTTTGGCCAAGGAGCGTTGGGCCGTATTGAAACCCAAGTTTGAGACTATGCCCGGCTTTATTCGCGAGAATGGCGAGTACCTGAAGGAGTCGGCCAAAGAGAATTTCCAGATATGGCCCAGGGGAGTTGGCTTGAACTACGACGAGAACCTCAGTTACGACGAGGCCGTAGAGAAGATGGCAAATGTTGTCGCAGAGCGTATCAGAAATATGGATACCGCTATTCAGAAGTGGTAGAAAACAAAGAGTGCTGTTCGCGTGGACAGCACTCTTTTTTATATACTTAATAATTCTTTGCTTAATTATTCACTCGGTAGGCGCGTTGTACGCCTTTGACCTTCATCAGCGAGTGGATGAGCGTATCGACAATCGTGGCGCTTGAGACCTCGACACTCACCGTACCGTAGGCCGTACCATCGGCGCGCGACGAGAAGTTCAGACCGCGTATGTTGAGTTTCAATTCGCGTGTTACAATCTCGGTTATCTGGTTTGCCAAGCCTGCCATATCCTGCGCTATTATGGCTATGGTTGCACGGAACGAGCCGTCGGCATTACTGCGCCAGCGGGCCTCCATCACACGATAGGGGTAGTTCTCCTTCAGTCGTGCGGCATTGGGGCAGTCGGTGCGGTGGATGGTGATGCCCGACGCGATGGTCACAAAGCCAAAGATGTCGTCACCCTTGATGGGGTTGCAACACTTCGCCAACTTGTATTCGATGTTGTTAATCTTCTCGTCGATAACCAGCGCATCGGAAGAACGTGCGGGCTGCACATCCTGCAATTTGCTCTCCTCCTTGCGCTTGTCGGCCTCGGCGGCTGCGGCACGACGCTCCTCATCGACCTCACCCGAGAGCCAGCGTTGCAGAATATCCTTAATCGAGAGGAACTCTATCTTCTGCGTGGCTATCATTGAGTACATCTCGCGGCCTGTGCGTACCTTGTAGTGTTTGCAGAGGTAGGCTACAGCCTCATCTATTGAGACGTTCAACTTCCAATTCTTGATTTTGCGCTCCAACTCTTCACGACCCTGACGTGCGAATTTCATCTGCTCCTCGCGAATGACCGACTTGATACGCGAACGAGCCTTCGAAGTTACGCAGAACGAGAGCCAGTCGGCTTTGGGTGTCTGGTTCTTCTGCGTCATCACCTCCACGATGTCGCCGTTGCGCAATACCTCGCGGATGGGTACAGCACGGTTGTTTACCTTACCTCCCGTACAGGTAGCACCCAGATTGGTGTGGATGTCAAATGCGAAGTCCAGGACCGTCGCACCCTCGGGCAATTTGCGGATGTCGCCGTTGGGCGTAAAGACAAAAATCTCACCCGACGTGGGCTTTGCATCGAAACGCTTCGAGAGCGAATGTGTGGTCTCCTCCAACGCCTCACGCAGGCGGCCCAGCCACTGCTCCGAAGTCTGTGCACCCTGATTGACACCCTTGTAGCGCCAGTGGGCTGCGATACCTCGCTCGGCTACGGCATCCATACGCTCCGAGCGAATCTGTATCTCCACCCAGCGCCCTTCGCCCGCCGAGACGGTAGTGTGCAACGACTCGTAACCATTCTTCTTCGGGATGGTCACCCAGTCGCGCATACGCTTGGGGTTGGGGGTGTAGCAGTCGCCCACTACGGTGTATATCGTCCAGCAGTGTTAAGA
>JAZOVT010000069.1:0-93337 GCA_045658845.1 Alistipes sp. | reverse complement strand
AGGGACTACCATTGCCATATAGGTATTTGTAGAATTTGTTTGCTCTATGAAAAGAGGAGTAATTTCTCCTGCATCACCTATTGCAGTAGCGACGCCTGTTGATAAATCAATTGTAGATTGAGTTTTAGTTCCACAAATCTTAATTGATTTAGTCGCAGTATCCCAATCATTTGCAGCAAAACCATTCGGTTTTATACTCACAATGATACGACTCATCGAGTGTTTTGTTCTAATAGAAACCGCTGATGGAGTAGGTGTAACTCTTGCAACTTTTCCCCATAAAAAATCACTCGCCCAATAATTTTCCTCTGAACTTTGGTCTAATTGAACACTAAAAGGATACTCTGTTACAGATGCAACTGAAGAATTATATGGGTAATACGCATAGAAATCCGCAGGAGTACTACCATCTTTCCAATAAATAGTTTCATCTGGAGTCCAACTTCCATTATTAAATGTAAATCGCATATTGTCCACCTGGCTTCCTGATGCCGCCAATGTTCCAGCAGTTGAGCCATCATAGTTTACAACATAGATACCAACCTCATCGCCATTCTCATAGGTCGTGTCATTGGCACGAGTCTGTTGCCCCACAGATATATTAATGGGGAGTTTTTCAAAAAATGGTGTTACTTCATCCTGCGAGCAAGAAAACATCAATGATGCTGTAGCAACCAAAGCAAGAAGTTTCTTCATAACAGTAGTTTTAAGTAGTTACCGTATCATCTCCTATGCGGTTGGTTAGTATTAAAATAGAAAGTGTGGAGATGATTCCCGTTTATCAATCTGAAGGTTGTGGAAAGACCTATGACAACAATAAACGATACAATGCCCCACACTCGTATAGCGTGAGGCATCGACACAGAATGCGCCAATACTCCCATACATATACAAGAAATGAGTGCTGTTCATTGCCCTGTTGTCAAGAAAACTTCCACATTTTCAGATTAGGACTGCGAAAACACTTTCAATATGTCCGCCGAGGGTATAACCCCCACGACATTACAAAATTAAAAATAATTTTCGAAACGAACAACACCCAAGCAGGACATTGCAAATAAAAATGAAACAACCCAACATCATAAAAGGGGCTATGCAACTTTCTCATTGCATAGCCCCAATACCTTTATTGACGGGAATATATAGTTTAGTGGTGTCGTGTCATTACGAGGAGGACTTTAGTCCGACGTGGTAATCTCCTGCATCCATTGACGTGGGAGATTGCCACACTCACTTACGTTCGTTCGCAATGACAGAAGTATTACAACACTAAACTATATATATCCGTTTATTAATAAAACGGCTCTCTACTTACCCAACAGGGCATCTATCTTCTCTTGCCGCGGTTGGCCGTTGTCGCGCAGGATACCGAAACCACCCTTATAATCCCACGTTGTATAGCCTATATCGTACTTCTCGCAGATGGCTACAATATCACGATACCAGCGTATCATCGAAGGTTCGTCAGCACCATCAATCACACCGAACTCGCCGAGATAGGCCTTGCGACCCATTGCCGCGGCGGCATCGTATGCCTGCTTGATTTGTTGCTCGAGGGTATTGATGTCGTTATAACCACCATCGCTTGCCAACCAGCCATACTTCTGCTTCATTGCAGGCGAGAGTTTAGCCACCTCCTCGGCCGATGCCATTTTGCCAGGATAGGTAACTTTCAACGGATTATCCTTCTGGTCGGTCCACGATGCACGATAGTGCGTAAAAGCAAAGGGGTTGTAGAAGTGGAAACTGATAATAATATTCTTATCATCTTCGGGCACGCGCAAGTTCTTCACCTGGTCGAATGACTGCCAACGGTTAGCACCAATGATAACCGTACGTTTGGGCTCCAACTCACGTACCGCAGCCAAACACTCGTTCACAATAACGTTCCACTGCTCGGGGTCATCGGCCACAGGCTCGTTCATAAGTTCGTAGGCCACCATCGAGCGCGGATACTTCTTCAACTCGGCCGACAACATACGCCAACAATCATAGAACTGCTCCTGCGCCTTACGCTCTGTGAAGAGGGGTTTTGATGCAGCATTGAAGTGGTGCGTACGCAAAATATGCAAATCGACAACCACACGCAAATCGAACTCCTTGCACCACGCCAAAGCATTGTGCAACAACTCGAAAGCCTCTTTTTCGGGCTTCAGCGCCTCATCGAACATCTGCTCCTCGTCAATCGGTATGCGGATATGGTCAAAGCCTGCCTCGGCTATAAACTTCACATCCTCACGAGTAAATTTCTTGACACGAACCTCACCTCTGTCATCGCTCTGCGACAGCCAATGGCTGATATTGACACCTCGTTTAACTTCAAACTCTTTCGCTTCAACTCTTGCGACACACATAGCAACGAGAGCCCACAGAAATAAAAATCTTTTCATAGTTAATTGTTTTAGTATTCGGTTTATATATCACAAATATAAGGATTAAAAAGATAAATCACAAATATAGGAATTAAAAAGATAAATCACAACTTATATCGCGCATACACTTTGGCCATAGTACGAAAACAAAACGCCCGTGCAGCAATCACTCTGCACGGGCATCGACTAATATCTACCTTAAACTACAATTATTTCACAATCACATATCGTACGGCCTGACCATTGAGATATACACCGTCGATAGTCTCTATACCATCGCTCATTCGCTGCAAATCGCTCATCGAAGTGACCAACTTATCGTTGATATAGGTTATCACGAAGCCCTCCTTAACACCCGAGCGAGCCAACAAACCGTCACGCTTAACACTTACGACCTGAACACCGCCACGAATCTCCAAATGCTGGCGCAATCTATCGCCTACATCGGCGAACTTACCACCCAAAGCCTCGGCTACGTCCATCGTGTCACGTGTCACGGGCTCGGCCTTACCTACGCGATTCTTCAATACCACATCGACTTTCTTATCCGAGCCATTACGGTCGAATGAGATTTTCACCTTGTCGTTAGGACGCTTCTGCGCAATCTTCTCGAGCAATACCGATGCATCATTGGTCGGAGTTCCATCGATAGCGGTAATGATATCGCCCTTACGCAAGCCAGCCTCTGCGGCAGCACTACCCTCTTCAACCTGGAATACATACAAGCCACCCGTCTTCTTGATGCCGAGTTCCTCGCCCTGCTCCTCGATGAATTGGTCATCGATAGCACGATAGCGCACACCCAACATAGCACGTTGAACAACACCATACTCCTTCAAATCCATCACCACCTTACGAACAATGGTCTCGGGCACTGCAAACGAATAACCGATATAACTACCTGTTGATGACTTGATAACGGTATTGATACCGACCAACTCACCACGAGTATTCACCAATGCACCACCCGAATTACCAGGATTAACCGCCGCATCGGTCTGGATAAATGACTCAATCGGAGCCTCCTCGGCTATAACGCCCAACTGACGAGCCTTTGCGCTGACGATACCAGCCGTAATGGTCGATTGCAGATTAAACGGAGAGCCGATAGCCAACACCCACTCGCCCAAACGCAAATCATCAGAATTACCGAAAGGCAATGTAGGTAAATCCTCGCCCTCAATCTTAATCAACGCTACATCTGTCGTAGGGTCTGTGCCAATAAGTTTGGCATCAAACAGGCGACCATCGTTCAACTTAACCTTTAATTTTGTCGCATCCTCGATAACGTGGTTGTTGGTAACGATATAACCGTCGGGCGAAATTATCACTCCCGAACCACCAGCCTTTTGCTCGCGCGTTTGGGGCTCACCATATCCCCTACCTCCGCCATAAGGGATGCCGAAGAACTCATAAAATGGGTCATAGCCATAACCTCTACTGCCGCCCCCATACTGCACTTCGCGTACAGACTCGATATTTACCACCGCCTTAACTGCATTCTCGGCGGCGTAGGTAAGGTCGGGATATTGCTCAGCCTGATAAGCCGTAAAGTGGTTACCTGCCGTAGGCGTGGCATCGCCCCAATTGCTTGCCGTATTGTTATCATTCTGCGAGAATACGCCTCGCGTACTACCCTCTCCTGCCAAATACTTATTTACGCTCAATGCAGCAAAACCGCCTGCGGCTGCCGCAATAACGACTGTTCCTAAAATTGTTAATGCCGTCTTTCTCATAATAACTAAATTAATTTTCGCTTGTTAATAATTCAAATTAGGCGAATTTTATCATAGGCAATTTTTACTCTCTTTTATTTGTTCATATCTATAACGCACCAAAGTGTGCGATTATTATATACGTCGAATAAAATTTCTCACGACAGGCACTCCTGCCAAAAACCACACTTAACTAATGCAAGATACAAAAAATATGCGATTTAGCACAATATATAAACATTATTTCTACAAAAAATGTATCTTTGTGAAAATTACATTTTATGAAACGAGGTATATTATTCATTTTATTGCTACTCACCTGCGGCTTTGCATCGGCACAAGAGAAACACAAGGCACAGAGCGCCTACGATTTACTACAAAGCATAGGGGTAAATAGCGCTATATATCGTCGTGGTGAGAGCGTGGAGCGCACTATAGAGTGCATTAATTACATCGGTGCCCGATGGATTCGTACCGACGAAAGTATGAACACCGACGAGCAGGTTGCGGCAATTAAACGTTTGCACGATGCTACAGGGGTGAAGATTTCGACAAGTCTCGGCAGTGGCGGCAGCGATATAGAATCCTTGATTCAGGGCTCACGCCGTATGGCCGCGATGGGGGTATTGCTCGCCATCGAGGGTAACAACGAGCCTAATAATTGGGGCATACGCTACAAAGGTCAGGAGGGTGGCCGCGACAAGAGTTGGATGGCCGTAGCCCGCCTGCACCGCGATTTGTATCAAGCCGTCAAGCAAGATGAAGTGCTACGCCACTATCCTGTGTGGGCCACGACCGAAACAGGCGCTATGACGGATAATGTCGGTATGCAATACCTTGAAGTACCAAAGGATGCAACAGATGTCGTGGCGGAGTTTCGTGGCACACGGTTTGCCGATGTAGCCAATTGCCACAACTACTTTGTTCATCCGACGTGGTCGGCGCCGCAAAACAATCAGACGTGGTTTTCTTCCCTACCTACAAGCGCTGCCAAAGGCGACCATCTGCAAGGTAACTACGGCGTGACGTGGCTAAAAAAATACAAGGGATATAGCGACGAGGAGTTGCAGCAACTTCCGCGCGTTACAACCGAGACGGGTGCTACTATTTCGGGCCGAATGACCGAAGAGATGCAGGCTAGGATGTATCTTTCGTGCTATCTTTCGCAGTTTACTCAAGGGTGGAGCCATACGGCTATGTACATTCTGCGCGACAGGTCCGACGAGGCAGGAAATCAATCATTCGGTTTTTACGACAAGGATTATCGCCCACGCAAGGCGGCTCACTATCTGCATAATCTAACGACATTGCTCGATGACGACCATCCCGCCAAACGACTCTCGTCGGTTGCTTACACCATTGAGAATCAATCGGCAGAGGTGCACGACCTCTTACTGCAAAAGAGCGACGGCTCATTTGCGCTCGTCATCTGGGGAGAGTTATATGAGGGTGGCAAACAGACGGTAACCGTCAGACTCAAACGCAAATACAACATCCGCATATTCAACCCCACCGAGGGCACATCACCTACTTGCGAGGGCCGTATGGACAATTTCGATTTGGAGATGACCTCGCATCCATGATATCATTGAGTTGAGATAATGTGAATATCCCAAAAACAGAGGGCGCAGGAAAATTCCTGCGCCCTCTGTTTATCATATAAACGAATCTTACAATCCGAATTCTGCCTTAATCTGCTCTACGGCATCCAAACGCTCCCAGCCGAAGAACTCAATCTGGCGTTCTACCTCGACACCATTCTCAACAACCTTTACAGGCTTGGTATAAGGACGGTTACCGAAGTGACCATACGATGCTGTGGCCTCGAAGATAGGATTCTTCAAACCAAAGCACTTAACGATTGATGCGGGGCGCAAGTCGAACAACTTACCAATGCGCTCGGCAATCTCGCCGTCGGTCATACCAGCCAACACTGCGGGGCGCTTCGAGCCGTAGGTATTCACATACACCGACAAAGGCTCGGCAATACCGATAGCATAACTCAACTGCACCAAAACCTCATCGGCAACACCTGCCGCCACCATATTCTTTGCGATATGACGCGCTGCATAAGCAGCCGAGCGGTCAACCTTCGATGAGTCCTTGCCAGAGAATGCACCACCACCGTGAGCACCACGACCACCGTAGGTATCAACAATAATCTTACGGCCTGTAAGACCTGTATCTCCGTGAGGACCACCAATTACGAACTTACCCGTAGGATTAACGTGCAAGATATACTCCTCGCCAATAAGGTCGGCCAAACAGTCGCCGGCACGCTCCAAACGAGCCTTCACGCGGGGAATCAATATATTCTTCACGTCATCACGAATCATCTGCTGCATCATTATCTCGGCCTCCTTCTCGTTGCGGCTCTCGGTAGGCTTGATAAACTCATCGTGCTGTGTCGATACAACGATAGTGTGTACACGCAAAGGCTTACCTGTAGCCTCATCGTACTCGATAGTCACCTGACTCTTGGCATCGGGGCGAAGATAGGTCATCTGCTCGCCCTCGCGACGGATAACGGCCAACTCCTTCAAGATAACGTGCGAGAGAATAAGCGTTGCGGGCATATACTCACGAGTCTCGTTGCAAGCATAACCAAACATAATACCCTGGTCACCTGCACCCTGCTCCTCCTCAGCCTCACGCACAACACCCTGATTGATATCAGATGACTGCTCGTGAATTGCCGACAAGATACCGCACGATGCAGCATCGAACTGATACTCGCTCTTATTGTAACCAATGCGGTCAATCACGCGACGTGCAACAGACTGAATATCAACATAGGCGTTTGAGCGCACCTCACCCGACACGACAACAAGACCTGTTGTACAGAGTGTTTCGCAAGCAACTTTAGATTGAGCGTCCTGACGCAAGAACTCGTCAAGAATTGCATCGGAAATCTGGTCCGACACCTTATCGGGATGTCCTTCAGACACCGACTCCGATGTAAATAAAAAAGCCATACTTTAATAGTTTTTTGTGTGTTAAACAATTAACGTATGGAAGATTGACTGTCGTATACTTGAATGTGCTGGTTTAGCATTTTTTTCGTGGTTGCAAGCAGTCCAAATCCTTCCACCTCATTTTTTCGGGGGCAAAGATACACACAGGAATTCAAAATTCAAAATTTGGGGATATAGATTCCCATCTTACGCCAAACATAAATCTCTTTCAATCTTGATTTTTAACTATTTTCGGCGGAAATTTGCACTATCACTACCCCAAATAGAGTTGTAAGTTACAAAAATTTTCCTAATTTTGTGATACCGTTAGCCATTTGCTTTCGGCAGACATATTTTAGTGAAAGTGTTTCGCTAATCCTTGTTTCGAAATCTGGTAAATTTCAAATGCATCAGGGATAACGCAACGCTCATCACTTGTATTGGTATGTATCGTTGGTACGTTCTGTGCCCACCTCATACTGTACAGGTGTGGGGTATTGTTTATTTGATGCATAGGTTTACCAGAGCCTCGAAACGGATAAACGGACGACTCCACACTTTCTATTTACAAATGTAGCATAGGAGTCGCGCTACAATAATAATCAAACTAATATGAAAAACATTTTTTCAAATGTTTCCGCCTTTATGGTTGGTGTACTTATTTGTGTCGCTGCCTTTGCTTGCGCTACAGATTCTGACGATGCAAACAGCAATTCTATCGCAGTGCTTAACGAAAAAATTATGGCATTAACCGCGCGTGTTAATGAATTGGAAGAGAAATTAGAAAATGTCGAGGAAAATTTAGATTACGAAGTCATTTTCCAGAAGATTAGCCAAAACTTTGGCGATGGCGCAATATGCAATTGCAGCGACGAGATAGAGAATATCAAAGAGACAATAAGCAATTTACAATTTTCAATCTACAACAAGAATAGCTTATTCCCTAAAATAAATCAGATTGATGGCAATGGCGGCGGCTGGGGCTGGCAAGAGACTTACGATTGCGAATATGATGACAAAGGTAGATTAATCTCAACGAAAGTTGTAGAGAAGGAGACATATGAAGGAAAAACAACTACCTCTACAGAGACATATACTATCTCATACGATGGTAATCGCTGTATCATTAATGAATACGATGATGAAGGCTATTCCATCAAATATACTATCACATTCGATGATGACACATTAGAAGATTGTCAAGCAATCAATTATACAATAGTATCAATGATATTTGGTATGTAGTAATCATATATTTCAGGACTATATTATCCAAAAATATCTAACAAAAAATGGGGTTGTTCAATAATTTTGTAGAACACCCCCATTTTTACTAAGCAATTTATATCTATCGAATAAACAACAACTCGCGGTATTTGGGTAGAGGCCACAACTGGTCGTCAATAACCTCCTCCATCTCATCAATACAATCACGTATCTGGTCGAAATAAACGGCAACCGTATCGTGGTACAACATAGCCTTCTCGCGCTGTGACTCAATACGGTTGGCAACCTTGCGCGCCTCGACCATATCGTGTACCAAAAGTTGCAGTTTGGCTATATTGCGCTGGATGCTCTTTATCAGTTCGATATCGTTTTCAAACTTCAAGCCCAACTCCTTCATCTTGTAGGCCTTATCCAGCAGCACAGTTTCATATTTCGATGCTACAGGGATGATGTTATTCATCGTGATATCGCCCAACACGCGCGCCTCAATCTGAATCTTCTTGGTGTAAGTCTCCCACTTAACCTCGGTGCGGGCCTCCAACTCCGTACGGTTGAACACGCCCGTATCGCTGAACATCTTAAGGCTTGACGGCGCGAGATAGTGGTCGAAAATCTTCGGGGCGGCTGTCTCGCAATCCAAACCTCGCTTGGCAGCCTCCACCTTCCACTCATCAGAGTAGCCATTTCCATCGAAATGAACGGCCTTGCAATCCTTAATCAATCGCTTGATAATCTCATAGATGGCCTTCTCCTTCTTCACGCCCTGCTCAATCTTGGCATCAACCATACGCTTAAACTCGGTGAGTTGCTCGGCCGCGGCGGCACACAACGTAATCATAGCCTCGGCGCAGTTATCCGATGAGCCCACGGCACGGAACTCGAAACGGTTACCCGTAAAAGCAAAGGGCGAAGTACGGTTACGGTCAGTATTATCCAACAAAATTGACGGAATCTGCGACACACCGCTCATCTTCAACACGCTCTTGGCATCGAAGCGAATGGCATCATCACCACGACTACCCTCCAACTTCTCCAATACCGAAGAAATCTGCGTTCCAAGGAATGCCGAAATAATCGCAGGCGGAGCCTCGTTAGCACCCAAACGATGGGCATTGGTAGCGCTCATAATCGAGGCCTTCAACAATCCATTATGCTTATATACCGCAGCCATAACATTCACCAGAAATGTGATAAACTGCAGATTCTCGGCTGCGGTCTTACCCGGGCCAAAGAGATTAACACCTGTATCTGTACCTAGCGACCAGTTATTATGCTTACCCGAACCATTTACACCCTTGAAAGGCTTTTCGTGTAGCAATACACGGAAATGGTGACGGCGTGCAATCTTATCCATAATGGTCATCAACAACTGATTATGGTCGTTAGCCAAATTAGCCTCCTCATACACAGGAGCCAATTCAAACTGATTGGGAGCGACCTCATTATGGCGAGTCTTAACGGGAATACCCAACTTCAAGCACTCGCACTCCAAATCCTTCATAAAATTAATCACACGCGAAGGAATAGCACCAAAATAGTGGTCCTCCAACTGCTGATTTTTGGCCGACTCGTGGCCCATCAGCGTACGGCCCGTAAGCACAAGGTCGGGACGTGCCGCCCAAAGGCTCTCATCCACCAAGAAATACTCCTGCTCCCAACCGAGGTAGGTATGTACACTCGACACATTTTTATCGAAATAGTGGCATACGGCTGTCGCAGCCTTATCAACCGCGGCAATCGCTCGCAACAAGGGTACTTTATAATCCAACGCCTCACCCGTATAGGCAATAAATACCGTAGGGATACACAACGTCGTATCAACAATAAATGCTGGCGACGTAGGGTCCCAAGCCGAATAGCCTCGGGCCTCAAAAGTATTACGCAGACCTCCGCTGGGGAATGATGACGCATCGGGCTCCTGCTGTGCCAACACCTTACCCGAGAACGACTCTATAACACCGCCCCTACCATCGGGGTCCGAAAACGAATCGTGCTTCTCGGCAGTACCGCCCGTCAATGGTTGAAACCAATGGGTATAGTGGTCGGCACCGTTATCCAAAGCCCACTGTCGCATACCTGCCGCTACGCTATCGGCCAAATCCAACGACAACGGAGTGCCGTTATCCATCGTATTAAGCAAAGCATCAAACGTATGCTTATCAAGATACTTACGCATTACGTTACGACCAAATACCTTCTCGCCAAAATAGTCCGAAGGACGCGCACTCGGCGCCTTCACTTCAACGGCTGTATGGTTCAAAGCCGCCTCGACCATCTTAAATCTCAACAACATTTTTTAGAATATTTTATGTTAGCACATCTTGAGTTATCCAATTTTATTTTTTTGCAATTATCAATTTTTAATAATCAGCAAAAAATTTACCTCACGACAAAAATATACATTTTTCGACATTTTATCATTTTTACACCCTATTTTTCATTAAACCACAACAAATTTTTGCTCATTTTTACGAAAATAGACTGCAAAAATCAACAACTACACTATTTTTTACCACTATTTCCGCCTAAACAAGCATTTTTAGCAAAACGCATTATTTATTCCGATTTAGAATACTTTTAATCTTATTTACATATTTTTAACACTACACATTTTTAACAATCAAAGCCAAGCGCCTTCGAGAACAGACTGCAATCGTGTTATTTTTATAACGCCACGCAAAGTTTAATCCCGAAAAGGATTGTTTTATTATAAATAAAATAGTATCTTTGCGTGATTTATTACGAATCGCAACTGAAAACTAAAATTAACACAAACACATACATTAAAATCTAAAATTTCCAAACAATTATGGCTAATACCGAAAAAGAAAAGTTGTTTGCCGAATTCCCAGCGGTTTCTACCGAGCAGTGGGAGGAGGTCATCACAACAGACCTTAAAGGTGCAGACTACGAGCGTAAACTCGTATGGAGAACAGCCGAGGGATTCAACGTGCGCCCTTACTATCGTGCCGAGAATCTTGAAGGTATCGAATTTTTGGGTTCGCAGGCTGGCGAATTCCCTTATGTACGCGGTACACACAACTCTAACAACTGGGCTATCCACCAGTCTATCGATGTTAAGTGTCCCAAGGCTGCAAACGAGGAGGCTTTGAAACTCCTTAACTCTGGCGTTAACTCACTCGGCTTCTGCTTGTGCGGTGCAGAGGAGGTTACTGCAGAGTTCGTTGATACTCTTTTGGAGGGTATCTGCATCCCTGCAGTTGAACTTACATTCTGCGGTACTAACTTCGTTCCCAAGGCCGATATGATTATGGCCAAGGTTGAGTCTTTGGGCTTGAACAAGGACGAGGTTAAGATGAACTTCATTTTTGACCCCATCGTGAAGGACCTCTCACAGCAGGGCATCTACTGCTGCGGTGACGAGGAGGGTACTGCTTGCTACGAGGCTGTAACAGCATTCATCAAGAAGACTGCTGATTACAAGTATATCCGCGTAGTAAACGTATCTGGCCAAATCTTCAGCAACGCTGGTTCTACAATCGTAGAGGAGTTGGCGTTCTCATTGGCTGCAGGTCACGACTACTTGGTAAAACTCACAGAGGCTGGTCTTCCCGTTGACTTGGTAGCACGCAAGATTCGTTTCTCGTTTGCTGTTACTGCAAACTACTTTATGGAGATTGCGAAGTTCCGCGCCGCTCGTATGTTGTGGGCTAACATCGTTAAGGGTTACAACCCCGAGAAGGAGTGCTCTTGCAAGATGTTCGCACACGCCATCACTTCGACTTGGAATCAGACAGTATATGACCCCTATGTAAATATGTTGCGTGGTACAACAGAGGCTATGTCGGCTACTTTGGCTGGCGTACACTCTTTGGAGGTTACTCCTTTCAACGCTTCATACGAGACTCCCGATGAGTTCTCAAAGCGTATCGCTCGCAATGCCGAATTGCTCTTGAAGCACGAGTCACACTTCGACCAGGTAGTTGACCCCGCTGGTGGTTCATACTACATCGAGAACTTGACAAAGAGCATCGCTACAGAGGCTTGGAAACTCTTCCTCGAGGTTGAGGAGAAGGGCGGTTACATCGCTGCATTCAAATCAGGTTTCGTAGTAGAGAAGGTTAAGGCTTCGGCTGCTGCAAAGGATAAGAACATCGCTACACGTCGCCAGATTTTGTTGGGTGCTAACCAATACCCCAACTTTACAGAGGTTGCCGACGCTGCTGTATGCGAGTGCGTTGTAACACGCAAGGATAAGGAGAACGTATTGACTCCTTACCGTGGTGCTATGGCATTCGAGACTATGCGTTTGGGTGTTGACCGTAGCGGCAAGGAGCCTAAGGCATTTATGCTTACTTGCGGTAACTTGGCTATGGCTCGCGCACGCGCACAGTTCTCTTGCAACTTCTTTGCTTGCGCAGGTATCCGCGTTCAGGATAATACATTCTTCCACTCAGTTGAGGAGGGCGTAGAGGCTGCTTTGGAGGCTAAGGCTGACATCGTAGTAGTTTGCGCTTCTGATGACGACTACGCAGAGGTGGCTCCCAAGGTTAAGGAGTTGCTCGGCGGCAAGGCTATCTTGGTTGTTGCAGGAGCACCCGCTTGCGCCGCAGAGTTGGAGGCACAGGGTATTACCAATTTCATCAACGTAAAGAGTAACGTACTCGAAACTCTGAAGTTCTACCTTAAGGAGTTGGGTATCTAAAAAGCAAAGTTATGAGAGCAAAATTTGAAAATTTATCATACGAAGGCGGTAAGGCACAGTGCTGCGCTGCCAAGACCGAGGCCGCAGAGCCTTGGCTCACTGCCGAGCAGATACCCGTAAAGTCGGACTACACGGCAAAGGATTTGGAAAACTTGGAGCACCTGAACTATGCAGCAGGTATCGCTCCCTATCTTCGTGGCCCCTACTCTACGATGTATGTTATGCGTCCTTGGACTATTCGTCAGTATGCAGGTTTCTCTACTGCCGAGGAGTCTAACGCATTCTATCGTCGTAACTTGGCCGCAGGTCAGAAGGGTTTGTCAGTAGCGTTTGACTTGGCTACACACCGTGGTTACGACGCTGACCACCCACGCGTAGTTGGTGACGTAGGTAAGGCAGGTGTATCTATCTGCTCAGTAGAGGATATGAAGGTATTGTTCAACGGTATTCCGTTGGATAAGATGTCGGTATCAATGACTATGAACGGTGCCGTATTGCCCGTATTGGCATTCTACATCGTTACAGGTTTGGAGCAGGGTTGCACATTGGACCAGTTGGCTGGTACTATCCAGAACGATATCTTGAAGGAGTTTATGGTGCGTAACACCTATATCTATCCTCCCAAGTTCTCGATGAAGATTATCGCCGACATCTTCGAGTACACATCGAAGAATATGCCTAAGTTCAACTCAATCTCTATCTCTGGTTACCATATGCAGGAGGCTGGTGCTACAGCCGATATCGAGTTGGCTTACACTTTGGCAGACGGTTTGGAGTATTTGCGTGCAGGTATCGATGCAGGTATGTCAGTTGACGCCTTCGCTCCCCGCTTGTCATTCTTCTGGGCTATCGGTATGAACCACTTTATGGAGATTGCCAAGATGCGTGCGGCACGTATGTTGTGGGCAAAGATTGTTAAGCAATTCAACCCCAAGAACCCCAAGTCATTGGCATTGCGTACTCACAGCCAGACTTCAGGTTGGTCACTCACAGAGCAAGACCCATTCAACAATGTGGCTCGTACCGCTATCGAAGCTATGGGTGCAGCGTTGGGTCACACTCAGTCATTGCACACAAATGCGTTGGACGAGGCTATCGCGTTGCCGACAGACTTCTCGGCTCGTATTGCTCGTAACACCCAGATTTACATCCAGGAGGAGACTAACGTATGCCGTCAGGTTGACCCCTGGGCAGGTTCATACTACGTAGTGGCTTTGACCAACGAGATTGCTCACAAGGCTTGGGCTCACATCGAGGAGGTTGAGAAGTTGGGCGGTATGGCAAAGGCTATCGAGACAGGTATCCCCAAGATGCGTATCGAGGAGGCTGCTGCACGTACACAGGCTCGCATCGACTCTGGTGAGCAGAAGATTATCGGCTTGAACGAGTACCGTTTGGAGAAAGAGGCTCCCATCGATATCTTGGCTGTTGATAACACAGCAGTACGCGAGAGTCAGGTTAAGCGTCTTCAGGAGTTGCGTGCTAACCGTGACCAGGCTGCCGTTGATAAGGCTTTGGCCGCTATCACCGAGTGTGTGAAGACAGGCGAGGGCAACTTGTTGGAGTTGGCTGTAGAGGCTGCAAAGGTACGCGCTACGTTGGGTGAGATTTCTGACGCTTGCGAGGTTGTTGTAGGTCGCTACAAGGCAGTTATTCGTTCAATCTCTGGAGTATATTCATCAGGTATGAAGCAGGATACAGATTTCGAGAAGGCAAAGGCTATGTGTGCCGAGTTTGCCAAGAAGGAGGGCCGTGAGCCCCGTATTATGATTGCCAAGTTGGGTCAGGACGGTCACGACCGTGGTGCTAAGGTTGTTGCTACGGGTTATGCCGACGTTGGCTTCGACGTGGATATGGGTCCGTTGTTCCAGACTCCCGAGGAGGCTGCAAAGCAGGCTGTGGAGAACGACGTACACATCGTAGGTGTATCATCATTGGCTGCAGGTCACCTCACTTTGGTTCCGCAGATTATTGCTGAACTCAAGAAGTTGGGCCGCGAGGATATTATCGTAGTTGTTGGTGGTGTTATCCCCGCACAGGATTACGATGAGTTGTATCAAGATGGCGCTGCTGCTATCTTTGGTCCTGGTACTCCTATCGCCAAGTCTTCAATCAAGATGTTGGAGTTGTTGATGGAGGAGTAATCCCGAATCACTTCACATAATATGCGAATAGGCCGCACCGAATGGTGTGGCCTATTTTTTCTTACAAAAGAAAACGGAATTATCTATTTTAGCATTGTAATACCATTGTCATTCCGAAGGAGCATAGCGACTGTGGGAATCTCCTACGTTAAGGGCTGGAGGGGATTACCACGTCGGGCTAAAGCCCTTCTCGTAATGACACAACAACACTAAAGTATGTAATTCCAAAAAAATATCCGAGCCTAAAAGACTCGGATATTATATTATCGAATTGATTGATTAGTCGATTAGAAATACTGACCGCGCAAATCCTCAATCTCAACCATACGCTGCAAAGCCATAACAGATGCCTGTGTAGCGGTAGCCTCAAGATTTGTCTGCTGCAATACCTTCTCGGCCTCGGCAGTCTGCGCATCAGCCTTATTCACGTTATCAACAACGAACACAACTGCGGCTGTATAACCCTGAACAGGAGCAGAGAGTTTGCCTGTCTCAACGGTAGTTGCTACAGCACCTGCAACACGAGGCTCGAGGCTCATCTCGCCAACACCATAGTCGCTGAACTTAACATTCTCGAAAGGCTTAATCTCAACACCTGCGCTCTGTGCAACAGCCTCCAAAGAAGCGCCAGCCAACTTATCCTTCAACATCGCGAACTTCTTGTCACGAAGCAAAGTCTGCTGGATATTGAGTTTAACCTCGCTAACGGGAGCAACCTTAGAGTCGTCGATATCGGTAATCATTGCGATAACGTAAGCGTTACCCATATTGAAAATCTCTGAAATCTCGCCAGCCTTTGCGCCGTGTGCCCAACGAGCAATCTCGTGAGACTTCTCCAACACGCTCAAACTACGCTCACCCTGCTGCAAACGTGCAACACGAGGAGTAATAGCAGCGGCATTGGCAGCAGCGTTGAACTTATCTACAGAGCCCTTGGCATCTACAGCAAAGATGCTGGCTGCACTGTGAACGGTACGACGTGTAGCAGAAGAGGGCTCAACGGGGAATGTTACAGAGCCAATCAAAACGTGCTTCTTCTTGGCATCGGCACGAGTAACCTTGAAGATTTGGATAACCTCACCAGCCTCAGTCTTGATGATATCGCCAACCTTTGCAGAAGCCAAATCGTCAGCCATCTCAACAGGAACTGCAGTGAAAGGAAGAACGCCCAAATCACCACCTGCCTGTGCAGTTGTAGTTGCGGCAGAGTGTGCAGCAGCCGCAGCAGCGAAATCGGCACCACCCTTAAGGGCTGTCATAAGGCTATCGGCAACAGATGCATTAGCAGCCGAAAGCACGATGTGGCTCAAACCGATTGAATCGGGTGCCTCCTTAATATCTACGGGGCGTGACATAACCCACTCGTTAATCTTCAAAACGGGACCGTACTGCTTACCCTCCAACATTACAGCCTCCTCCTCGCTCAACATAGACTCCGAGATGTAGTTCTCGGTAACAGAGCCCAAGTTCTTGCGAACGTAAGCGCGAATATCCTCTGCCTGCGCGAACTCCTCACCAGCAGCCATAACCTTCTCCTCGAGCGCCTTCATATCCTCGTCGGTAGGCTCAACGTCGAATACAACGTAAGTCAAAGAGCGGTGGGGCAACTTCTTATAGAAACTCTGGTGCTCGTCGTAGTACTTCTGAATCTCGGCATCTGATACTGTAACCAATGAATCGGCGATAGTGTTGTAAGGAAGTGCTACATAACGGCCATTACGGCTCTCGTTAGCGGCAGTCAAGCCCTGCTCAACCTCCAAAGAGTTCACATAAGTACCAGCCTTAACTACACCAGCAAACTTTGAAGACAAACGCTCCAAAATGGCCTGCGAGTTGATGTAATCCCAAAGTGACTGATATTGGGGATTAGAGTTCATCTGGCTCAAGAATGATGTGATAGCCTGAACATCGTAATCACCTGTCTGCTGGTCAGCAAACATACTGTAATAAACCTGTGAGGGGTGCTCACCACTCAACATAGACAAACGCTCGTCCTGCGATACCTCGATACCAGCCTTACCAAAATCGGGGATAAGGAAGTGCTTTGATACCAAAGACTGCCAAGTAGCACGTGCCAAAGCATCAGCCTGCTCGTCAGTAGCCTCATTGCCACCATTGCTTGCCTTTACGGTCTCATACTCATCCAAGTACTCTGTATAGGTAACCTTATCGCCGTTAATTACACCAACTACGGGGTCCTGATTACCAAAGCCCATTTCGGGGCCCAATGAAATAATAAACGCCAAAAGCGCCAACACGATAACAATCGAAAGAACAACTCCGAATCGTGTTCTTAATGTGTTTAGAGTCAACATAATTATTTAATTTTATTATTATTTGCTATTTTGAGCCAACAAAGATAATAAATTATTCTTAATTCAGCATACTCTGCGCTGATTTTCTCTCACTTAATTCATTCGAGGGCTATTTTTTTATCACCTTGGCCAACTCCACTCGCGTCCTTGTGGTACGAAGCACCTTTATTTCGAGATTATCCGACATCACGACAACACCCGACGAGGGAATACCATCGTAGTGCGAAATAATATATCCAGCCAAAGTATCGTACTCATCGCTCTCCTCAATACCAAGCCCATAACGCTCGTTGAGATACTCAACCTCCAAGCGGCACGAAAAGACATATTCGCCATCGCCCGTCTGTTTCTCAACAGTATTCTGCTCATCGTGCTCATCCTCGATATCGCCAAAAATCTGCTCCAGCACATCCTCCATCGAGATAATACCTGCCGTACCTCCAAACTCGTCGACAACAACGGCTACGCTCGACTTGCGCTTGATGAAGTTTTGCAACAACGTCTGCAACGGCAGAGTTTCGGCCACAAAATCGACCTTCATCATTATCTGCTTTATAGATTGAGGATTATCAAAGAGACTCTTTGAATTGACATAACCCACAATGTTATCAATCGACTCTTGCCATACAAAGATACGCGAATATTTGGTCTCGATAAAGCGCAGAGTCAAATCCTCAATAGAGGTAGATATATCGACAGCCTCGACATCGACACGCGAAACCATACAGTCTCTGACGCGCAAATCGACAAAGTCGAGTGCATTCTGGAACAATTTTATCTCCTCCTCATCTTCGTGTTGGGGCTCGACACTCTCACCCTCGACCAAATTGATTAGGTCCTCACGATTGAACGTGTAATCAATTTCGCCGTGCGCTCTTTTTCGACCAAACAGACGTAATATTCCATACGAAATAAGGGTCGTAAACGACGCAATAGGATAAAGCAACAGATAGAAGAAATAGATTACGGGATAAAAGAGTTTGTAATAAAAATTAGGATTCTTCTTGACTATTGACTTGGGAAGATACTCACCGCAAAACAATATCACGATGGTCGAAATGATGGTTTCGAACAGCACCATACTACTCGTTGCCATACTCTCCCACCCGACAGCCGCCGCCAACATACGCAGCAGGATAGACATATAGAGAGAATAGAGTACCAAGCAGATATTATTACCGACAAGAATGGTCGTAATATATTGTCCTGGATGCTTTTCGAAAAGATGGGCTACCACATCAAACATAGAACTCTGCTTGCGGTCAATCTCCTCGCGCAGACGGTTCTTGCTCAAAAAAGCAATCTCCATTCCCGAAAAGAATGCCGACAATAACAGCATTATGCTGATTACAATAACCGAATTGATTAACTCTGCTGACTCCATACTCAAGCGTCGGAATTATTTACTTGACTCATCTTCAAGGTTCTGACCATCAAGGCGACTTGATTGAACAGCCTCGACCTTACGAGGTGCATTGTTACGAGGCGCACCTAAACGCGAAGAGGCAGGGGTAATCACGGGCGTTTTAGGACGCTGCCCCACTTTGGGCTTATTATTCGCCGTCTTGGGTTTTGCAGCAGGTTTTGCGGCGGGTTTTGCAGACTCCTTCTTTGATGAAGTCTTATTGACTTTCGTAGAGTCACCCTTTGCTCCACCATTCTCCGACATAGTAAAATAAGTAACGCCTTTCAACTTGCGGTACTTCCACTGCGTCATCTCCTCATCACTCTCAAAACCCTCACAATCGGTCATCTCTTCGCCATCAATAATACGAGAATCCACGTTTGAATAGATACGATGAGTCGCTTGATTCCAAAAAAGTTGTTGTGTATAGAGACGTCGTCCGTTGGTTTGGATGACTACCACATCACCTTTGGCCTCCCACAACTTACGATTTTCGTAGAAAATGGCGTAGTTTGCCGTAAGTGTTGCGGCATCGTTTGAAGTGGAATCCTCCTCAAACATAGTAATCTTAACACCCCGACGAAACTCCCTATAAGGGTCGCGAGCCAACGTATAACCTTCCATCAATGGAGTCTCGAAATGGTAGGATTTCTGCCCGTTTTCAGACATAACGATAGATAGATTCTCGCTATATTCTGTCATTATATTCTCCGCATTTTGCGACTCGACGGGCTCTTCGGTCTGCGGCGCACTCGCTTGACACGAGAATAGCAAGATAGCACTCCCCAACAAAGGGAGTGCTACCGATAAATTTCGTATAAGCGAATGTTTCAACATCGTATGCCTATCTGTAACGAACAGTTGTGCTTACACCACTTGCATAACCGTGAGTGATTGTATAGCGTGCACCAGCCTGCAACTCAGCGAAGAAGCACTCCTCCTTTGTGGGGAACGCAGCGCGGAAACTTTGCATCATCTTCTGTGCACTCTCCTGGATGCTGGGCTCATTTGTAAGCAATGAAACAGCCTGGCTCATCATATCGTAAGCAGCCCAATAGCAAGCCTGGCACTTAATCTCGGCGCAGTTTGCTGATGAAGCATAGCACTGACCCAAGATGAAGTATGCATAACCATTCTCGGGGTTGATATTCTTAATCTCCTTGGCAGCAGCGGCAGCAGCATCGTACTTCTTAGTCTGGAAACTGATAAGACCGATACGAACATACAACTTCTCGCGCTCCGCGGGCTCCTTCTCAACAGCCAAAGCCTCCTCCAAGTATTTCATAGCCTTATCGAACTCACTACGATTCTGGAAACCCTGTGCAAGGAAAAGAGCAGTCTCTGATGAAGGCTTAATAGCGTAGAACTTCTCTGCAGTCTGGAAGAAGAAGTCGCTATCGCAATTTGCGCGTGACATCAATGTAACAGCCTGGTTGAGCAAAGCCTCATCCTCGGGAGCAGCCTCCAACTTCTTTGAGAAGAGAGCCTCCAAGTTCTCGCAACTTGCAGCACCACTTGTACCGAAAGCAGACTCAAACTGATTCTTCAACTCAACATCCTCCTCTGACTCAACGCCATCAAATGCGGGAGAGAGACGGTCGTACTCGGCAATTACCAAGTCGGCAGCGATAGAATCAACCTTAAAGTCGTCGCACAAGTTACCGAAATAGAGAGTAGTAAGTTCCAAGTTGGGCTTACCATCATTCTTATCGGCACTAGCCTTGATAGCCTCTACGAATACCTTACGGATACCAGAACGGTCCTCGGGACGGTAGTTAAGCATCTCACGAACCTTACGGTCGAGGATATAGTCTGCACCATACTTTGAGTGGTCAGCATAGTTAGCCAAACGTACATCATAGATGTGCAACAATGAGTCAATGTAGATAGCCTTCTGCTCCTCATCCTCGGTTGAGTTAATCTTCAACTTGTAAAGTTTTGCACCGTCTGTATAAATATTCAATGATGCAGCAGGACACTTATCCAACAAAATCTTCAAATAACCTGCAGCAACATTCAACTGGCGGTTATCAACAGCCTCACCAAGATACTGGCGGTTAAGCATATTCTGCTTACGCTCCTCAGCATTAGCACCCCACTTTGCATACTTGGGGTCATCGTAGTTTACCTGCGCCATTGCTGAAAAACTAATTGCAGCAAAAGCCATCATCAAAATTAATTTTACACTTTTCATTGTAATTGAAGGTTTTTTATTAGTATTTTATTATGTATTTATTTCTAAACTATCTCTTCCCTATATAAACAATCTCTTTCTGCACTCCTGCTACTCACCTACTGTTCCCCTGTTGCTAACCCACCGCTCTACCGCTGTACGGCGGCCCAACCTCTCACAGATAGGCTACGTCTTGCCTTTATTATAATAACGTAACGCCTACACCTTTTATTATAATAAAGAATATTTTCTTACCTCGCAGATTAATTAAACTTATGGCGCTGGAACCAACGGTCCTCACCAAAGAGGGTAAGACCTATGGCCACTTTATAATAGCGCTGCTTAACCAATCCTACAGTCTTGTTATGAGAGATAACCTTCTCATTGGCGGGGTTGCGCATTCCAAATTCAAATCCAACATCAACCGACGAGTTACCGAACAAACGGACAGGCAAACCTAAACCTGCGGTCAATGACATTTGGCGTATATTGCTACCAGCAAAAGTCTGATAATAGTCGCCATACGAGAATCCCACGCGGTAGGCCATACGGTTGTAGTAATGTCTAACGTCAGAACCCTTGGGTACAATCTCGAAACCAGCCTTTACGGTATGGGTATCGGTATAAGTTACGGGAATACCAATAACGCCATCACTCTCCATATAGTTATCGTTCTGACTACCCCAATTCTGGTAAACATAATCCACTCCAGCGCGGATGCTCAAACTCTGATAATATACTCCTGCACTCATCTGCTGTGGCAGACGCAACGGCAGAGCGTCATCCTCGGTCTTGCGAACTACCGATGAAAGTACGTTATCGACATAAACATACTCGGTCATAGAAGGAGTCAAATCACCACCCAAGTCGTATGTTGCACCCAAAGTCAACATATGACGTGACTGCATAATGGGATGCACCTGGATACCCGCCTGCATCTTAAACTTTGAGACATCGTAGGTATCGATACCTGTTGTGCTTGAATATATACCGCTACCCGTAATCACATTCTCGGGAGCAGCACGGTAGTGGCGCATAATATCACCCCAATAATACAACATTGCCACACCTACAGACATTCGCTTAATGGGACGCCAGCCCACACCAAATTTTACTTGAGTAACATCACCTTCGCCATAATACTGATACTGCACACGGCCAAGATTACCCGCAACATCCTGCGACAAATCATCGCCGTACATATTATAGCCGACATTGCTATAAGGCGAGAGGCTAAAACCTACACCCAAGCCCTTTGCCAAAGGGAATTGGAAAGCAATATCGTGGAAGTTTACAGAGTTGTATGCTGTTTTAACTTCCGATGTAGATGCCGAAGTATATTTGGTCTGCGAATTACGATAATGACCAGCATCGATACCAAAGTTAAACAAGAAACTCTGGCGAGCAACATTGCCGTAACCTGCAGGATTCAACATATTGACCATTGACTGTGAATACATCGCAACGCCAATACCTCCCATCGAACGCATTGCCACGTTACCGGGAGTAGCCAACTCACCCAAACCATACATCGAGTAGGGTGAATATGTATTTACACTACTTGTCAATTTTTGGGCCACTGCACCCATAGGCAAAAGCAGCGCAATGGCTATAAAAACTCTAATTATTTGCTTGTTCAATGCTTGCATTGTACTCTAAAATTCTGTTCAATCCGCAAATGACTAACTCACAGTTTGCAAATATCGCATTTTTAATTCGTTTAACAAAGTATTTTGCGTCTCCACCCGTAAAAATTAACGAAATTTTCACATTTTGGGCCGAAAAATGGGAAATATAGCCCTCTATTTCGTACGTTATGCCTTGCATAACGCCTTGTTCAATGGCTTGACTCGTCGTACTTCCATACTCCAACTCTTCATCCGTAGGCGAACATTCAGGCAAGCGGCCTGTATAATCGTGCAATGCTCGAAAACGAGTGCGCACGCCAGGCGAAATATTTCCTCCGCGATAGATTCCGTCGCTGACCAAATCAACGGTTATCGCTGTACCGAAATCGACAACCAAACAATCACAGCAACCCATTACCTCAACAGCAGCCACGGCTGCGGCTAACCTATCGACGCCCAAAGTTTTTGGCGACATATAGGTATTACCGATAGGGACAGGCGTGAGCGAAGTCATCTCCAGCACCTCAAAGCCCCTGTCACGCAACAACATAGCCACATCGGCAGTCGGCACGGCTGTCGATGCTACAATAGCACGATGCATTGCGGGGAAACGCTCAACGAGTGCCGCAAAATCGACATCTTCGACACTGCCTACTTGTTGCATCATCGCAACTTCATCGCGCTCGACAACAGCCACCTTAATGAGCGTATTTCCAATATCTACAACCAGATTCATCTTTCGTCGCGTTACAATTTACGCAACACCTCAACGGCTGCTGCAACATTAATTACTCTTCTAACGGTCATCGCAAGGCGATTATTGTGCTGTTTTAGCACAAATCTATCGGGCTCTGCCGTAATTTTACGAAGCAGAGTCATAAAGACCTCGCTCTTATAGTAAGGCGAATTTTCTTCGCCGACAAAATGTACAATCATCAATCCATTCTTCACCTTCACACGTTCCATACCAAGACGTACAGCCTCCCAACGTAATCTAACCACATTGAGCAACTCCATTGCCGCCTCGGGTAAGGCACCAAATCTATCAACGAGACGTGACTCAAAGGCGAGCAAATCATCCTCACGATGAATTGAATCCAATTCGCGGTACAATCGCAACTTCTCGGCTGGCTGACGGACATAACTATCGGGCAACTCGGCCAACATCTCGATATCAACAACAGAGTCTTCGATGTAGGTATCGGTGCGTACTGTATCTGCCTCCTCTTCGCTCAAGCCTGCCACATCCAAGCCCTCGGCTCGCAACTCGGCAATTGCCTGACGCATAATCTTTTGATAGGTCTCAAAACCTATGTCGGCAATGAATCCACTCTGCTCGGCACCCAGTAGATTACCCGCACCGCGAATATCCAAATCCTGCATTGCAATATTGAATCCAGAGCCCAAATCAGAGAACTCTTCAATAGCGCGCAGACGACGACGTGCATCCGAAGAGAGCATCTCCTCGGGCGGGGTTATCAGATAGCAATACGCCTTACGATTACTTCGGCCTACACGACCTCGCAACTGATGCAACTCACTCAAACCAAAATATTGAGCATTGTTGATTATGATGGTATTGGCATTTGGAATGTCGATGCCATTCTCCACAATGGTCGTGGCTATCAAAACATCATACTCGCCATAGATAAAGTCCATTATCAACTTCTCCAACTTCTCGGTAGGCATCTTACCGTGTCCCACGCCGACACGGGCCTTTGGACATAGGCGTTGTATCATACCCTGCAGAGTCATCAAATCCTCAACTCGATTATTCACGAAATAGACCTGTCCTCCGCGCGAGAGTTCCTCTTCGATGGCATCACGGATTATATCCTCCGAGAAGATATGCGACTCGGTGATAATAGGTTGGCGGTTAGGCGGTGCTGTCGAAATAACCGAGAGGTCGCGCGAGCCCATCAGGGAGAATTGCAGTGTACGCGGGATAGGCGTAGCGGTAAGTGTAAGTGTATCGACATTTACGCTCATCTGCGTCAATTTCTCTTTGGCGGCAACGCCAAACTTCTGCTCCTCATCGATAATAAGCAAGCCCAAGTCGCGGAAACGTATAGCCTTGCCCAACATCTTATGCGTACCAATCAATATATCAATCTTGCCCGATGCCAACTCCTCGGCGATTTCGCGAGTCTGCTTGGCGGTCTTTGAGCGATTGATATACTCTATCTTTACGGGGAAATCCCTCAAACGCTCCATAAACGAGCGATAGTGTTGCAGGGCAAGAATTGTCGTCGGCACCAACACCGCCACCTGCTTGCCATCGACAGCCGCTTTGAATGCTGCGCGTATAGCCACCTCGGTCTTACCGAAGCCTACATCACCGCAGACCAATCTATCCATCGGCTGGTCGGACTCCATATCCTTCTTGACGGCAGCGATAGCACTCTGTTGGTCGGGTGTCTCCTCCCAGCGGAACGACGCCTCCATCTCGTGCTGGAGATAACTATCGGCCGAGAAGGCAAAACCCTTGCTCGCCTTACGTTTGGCATACAGAGCAATAAGTTCGCGCGAAATATCCTTGACGGCGCGTTTCGTTGCATTCTTGAGTTTCTGCCAAGCACCGTTGCCAAGTTTATAGATTCTCGGAGGCTCGCTCTCGCCACTCTTATAGCACGAAATACGATGCAGAGAGTGTACATTTACGAACAAAACGTCGTTATCCTTATAAACCAACTTGATGGCCTCGTGAATCTTGCCATTACGCTCAATTTTTACCAATCCGCCAAAACGCCCAACACCGTGGTCGATATGCACAACATAGTCGCCCATCTTCAAGGCATTGAGTTCGGCTACGGTCATCTGTTCGTCGCGCTTAATCTCGCCATTGATTCGATAGCGACGATAGCGGTCAAAGATTTGATGGTCGGTATAGAGATTTATCTTCAGCGCATTATCGACAAAGCCTTCGTTGAGTGTAATAGGTATGGCATCAAACTCAACCGCACGCCGTCCAAGTTGATGGAAAATGTTGTCAAGGCGCTCAATCTGCGCCTTATTTTCGGATAGGATATAGGTTTTATAGCCCTTTATGGAGGCATCCGAAATATCCTCTGCCAACAACTCAAAATTTTTATTGAATTTGGGTTGGGGAGTGGTGGCAAACGTAACAACGCTATCGGCAATACGCTCCTTGAGATTATCTCTCAAAAGCATCATCTTCGACTGCTCCAAATCCTCAAGCAGGCCTTTGCGGCTGGTCATAAGTGTATCGATAGTCGATGGCTCATCCAACTCGCCCAACAATCGTCGGCGTAAATCATTCACACGCTTAAAGACATACTCCGCGTCGTAGAACCAACAAGTCGCATCGCCCGCAAAACGCACCAAAGAGACCTTTTCGATTGAGCCTACATTCATATTGGGGATAATCTCCACACGCTCGACCTTGTCGTTAGACAACTGGCTTGAGATATTGAATCGGCGAATAGAATCGACCTCGTCACCAAAGAAGTCGAAACGGAACGGACGGCTCTCCGAGAATGAAAAGACATCGACAATACCGCCTCGCACAGAGTATTGCCCTGGCTCATAGACGAAATCTACCTGCACAAAGCCGCGCTCGACGAGCATATCCTCCAACTGCTTAATAGGGATATTATCCCCAACCGACAGTGTGATACTGCGCTCGGATAGTGACCCCTCGTCGGCCACACGCTCGGCCAACGCCTCGGGATAGGTACAAACGACGAGATAATTACCTCGGCGATGGCGCAACGCATTGAGGGTATTGGTGCGCTGAACAACGCCTTGCGCATCCTCCTTGCCGTAGATAATAGACTTCTTATACGAGGTCGGGAAGAAACACACCTGCTCTTCATCCAGCAAGGCATAAAAGTCGTTAAGCATATATGCTGCCGCATCACGGTCTTCGGCCACGAAGATATGAACGCCACCAACTTTTCGCACAAAAGTTACCGCATAAAGCGAAAGAGCCCCGCCGACCAAATCTTTAAGATGGACGGTAACGCTCTTTCTATACTCCTTCAACAACAGGCCAAACGACTTTGCAGCCTCCACCCGTTGCATAATATTTTTTATACTCTCCACGGCTTATACTCTACTCTGTGCAGAGATTTTATTAATTGGCAATACGACCCGCTATGTCATTGCAAGAGTTTACCCCTTACTCAATAAGCAAAGCGCCCGAACGGTCAAGATACTTCACATCGACCATTCCCTGACTTTGGTCTGCGATGACTTTCACCCACACCTTATAACGCATCATCCAGCGCAGACGCAGAGAAATAATACCCTGGCACAGATACGATGCCACATAAGGACTTACTCGCAAACAGATATACTTAGCACCTCTATCCTCGGCCAAGAATTGTATCTGGTTCTCGATTTTTCTATCAAGCAGGATTGTCGGCTCCACACGGCCCGTACCATTACACGTCGGACACACATCGGTCACATCTTGTACCGCAACAGGGCGCACACGCTGGCGCGTAATCTGCATCAAGCCAAACTTCGACAGCGGCAAAATGGTATGTTTGGCCTTATCGCTGGCCATCAACTGCGTCATCTCGTTGAACAACGCTTGACGGTTTTGCGCCTTATGAAGGTCGATGAAATCGACAATCACAATACCGCCCAAATCGCGCAAGCGTAGTTGGCGAGCAATCTCCTTTGCGGCAGCCAAATTGACCGCCATAGCCGTCTCTTCTTGATTTACTTCGGCCTTAGTACGGTTACCCGAGTTGACGTCGATGACGTTCATAGCCTCGGTATGCTCGATGATAAGATATGCTCCGCGCTTGAGCGATACATACTTAGCAAAGAGCGACTTAATCTGTTTTGATATATCGAAGTTGTCGAAGATAGGCACCGAGCCACGGTACAACTTTACTATCTTCTCCAACTGGGGGTCAATGACTTTTATATAGTTTTTAATCTCGCGATACATCGTTTCGTCATCAACCGTAATTTGCGAGAAGGTTGAATTTAGCGAGTCGCGGATTATGGTATTGGCTCTACTCATCTCGCTCATCAACAGAGCGGGAGCCTGATTTTTGCGAATGTTACTCACAGCCTCGTTCCATCGCTCGACAAGCGAAAGAATATCCTGCTCGATGTCGGCATCTTGAGCCTCGGCGGCTGCAGTGCGTATGATAACTCCGAAATTCTTGGGCAATACTCCTGCGGCGATGTGTCGCAAGCGTTTTTTGGTCTCATTAGAACGAATCTTCTGCGAGATAAATATCTTTGACGAAAATGGCACAAGTACAACATTACGGCCCGCCAACGATATGTCAGCCGTCAGACGTGGCCCCTTGGTCGAAATCGCCTCTTTGGCTATCTGCACCATCACCAATTGTCCGGGCTGCAGATAAGTGGCTAACTTACCATTCTTTTCGATGGAAGGCTCGAGTTTCATAGTCTCGACCTTGATGCCTCGTCGCCCAGATTGGTGGCTATCAACCACCTTTTGCAAAGATTCAAATTGCCCGCCTAAATCGAGATAGTGGATGAAAGCATCCTTTTCGTGCCCAATGTTGACAAACGCAGCATTGAGTCCCGGCATAATCTTACGCACCTTACCCAGATAGATATCACCTACGGCAAAGCCTGTCTGACACTGCTCTTTATTGAGTTCGACAAGCACTTTATCCTCACACAAGGCGATGGAAATTTCACTCGGGGTAACGTTTATTACTAACTCTCGATTCATCTGTTAATCAAATTTAGTAATTATATACCAAATTACACAACCAAAGGTTGTACCTCGTTCGGAGCCTTGAAAAGGCGACCAAAGCCCCTGCCTAAGGCGGGGGTTGGGGGTGGGTCAAACTTGCTAATGCGGCTAAAAGCCACAACGTAGGCTTAACGCAGCAAAACACCTTAATCGTAGTGTAATACGTATATAAGAACCTTAATTTAATAATATAGGTAAAGGTAAAGGGTGATAAATAACCAGACCCTTTACCTTTATGATTACCTACTTGCTTTAAGCAATACTAAATCGTCCTACAAAGACTACTTCTTCTTGTGACGATTCTTACGCAGACGCTTCTTGCGCTTGTGCGTAGCCATCTTATGACGCTTATGCTTCTTTCCGTTTGGCATAGTTGTAAATATTTAATGGTTTATGTTATTTCACCTTTGCTACGAAACTCTTTGAAGGCTTGAAAGCAGGAATATTGTGCTCAGGAATAGTAATAGTAGTATTCTTTGAGATGTTACGAGCAACCTTCTGCGCACGCTTCTTGATAATGAAACTACCGAAACCACGCAAATAAACGTGCTTGTTATCGATGAGCGAGTTACGAACATTGTCCATAAAAGCCTCTACAATGGTCTGTACCAAAACCTTCTCGGCGCCAGTGCTCTTGGCAATCTCATTAACGATATCTGCCTTTGTTGTACTAACCTTATTAGTCATAATAATTGAAAATTTATATTATTTAACATTAAATCCCTTTGGGAGTGCAAATTTACTATATTTTCAACAATTAACAAATTAATGTTGAGTTTTTTTCGCAAATTAAATATTCTATGCAGAGCAAAAGAAAATCCTACGATTTACTTCGGATAATTACGGTATCTGATTAAAAGCCATAGCCAAACCCTCGACAGCCTTATCCAAACCATCCTTAATCTTGCCGCCAATCATCATTCGCATCATCATATTGAGTTCGGCGTGCAACACCAAACGTATGCGTGTATCGCTCTCCGATACCTCGTGCAACTGAATCCAGAATGTAAAATCAATGGGGGCCGATGTACCCTCATCGTCACCGCTGATTTTTATCATTTTGTTCTCCTCGCGCTCGATGATACGCAACTTGACGGTAAAGCCCTTAACCTTGAACGAGCAACAATCCTCATTGGCCTGCCACTCCTCAACCTTATCCTGCAAGGCGGGTGTAAGCATATCGAAACGGCTGATAAAGGGGTATATTCGCGCAGCCGACTTAAGAATCTGCTGCTGTTTTGATTCATATTTTTCTAAACTCATAGCCGATATAATAATATGGTTATCACAAAAATCGGACAAAGATACTCTTTTTTTCTTACCCTTGCAACTGCAACTATCAATGTTTCAACAATTCCACCTCTCAAACTACAAAGTTTTACACAAAAAAAATAAGACTGCTCTTAAAAATAAAGAAACAGTCTTAAATTCTCTTTCGGCCACGCAGAAGCGGGAAGTGACTTAATTATGAAAAAGATTTTAATTATTCTGCAATATAAGTGTAACCGCTGCAATGTCTTCGGGTTTGGTCGTCGCGGTTATTGCAGGCAGATTCTTACCCCTATAATTATAGAATGTACACATATCATTTACATCAGTTTTTTTGCGACTGCTTATCGAGTTAAACCCGTCGCTGATAGCGCGTAATGGAGTAGGAACATCCTTGATAGCATAAACGCGAAGTTTACCTTCTGTGTTTGCTGTTTTAATCTGCGACTGGCCCGATGCGAACACCGCATACCAATTATTGCTATATGCGCCTCCAAATGGTGCTTGTTGTGGTAACATCATTCTTGCCGCCACCTCGCACCGACAATTCATTACGGGAATATCTCGCTGCATTGCAAAAGTAATATTATATGGATTAATAGACTTTTTGTCCATCTTATATGTGTATTCAATTATGCTGCCCTCCGCAACATTGGGAATTGTAAATTCTACTCTTGCCGTAGAATCATTAACCCAACAAGCCTTGATATCCTCCTCTTTAATCGGCTGCTTTTTTATCTCTCCATCAGCAAAGGAATACGAGCAGGCATCAATATCACCCACATAAGCGATTGTATGGCGCGGAGTGGTCGTATTTTCCGCATAGAAATCAAGCGTAACAGTAGCGTGGCGCACTCCTTCAGGGCGCAAAATCTTAATCTTACGACTGATGGTAGTTTGCGATGTCAGCATAACTCCTTGTTCCTGCAACTCTAAACGAGAGTCAAACGGATAGATGAATGTTTGTTGCAGTTCATCCAATACAATAGCATCGGCATCTGTAACATCAATAGGGTATGATGTTTTTTCAAAATCCGATTTTGACACCTTGCCAAATCTGTAATATTCTTGTGACTCGGCGGTAAGGGCTACTGCCACGATGGCAAGTAATAATAAAATTCGTTTCATTATATCTTAAGTTTTAAGGTTTTCAAATTATTTTGGTCCGCGCAGAAGCGGTAAGGTAAATTAATTATGAAAAAGATTTTATTTGTCGTATTAACGAGATTGAAGTATGACACTAATCGCTGCAATATCTTCGGGTTTGGTTGCAGTTGTGGTAGCGGGGAGATTTTTGCAACTGAAATTATAAAATACACAATCAGCATATATGCGAGTTCCGCTCCAAAAACCTGTAGTATTGTATCCACCATTAAAACTATCACGAATAGGATGCGACACCTTTGATGTCGCTTCTCGTTGGATTCGACCTTTACTTCGTGATGTTGTAATACTATTTTTACCAGACATCAATACTCCGTACCAATCATCTTTTATCATACCTGGTTGACGCTCCGATGAAACGGCTACTTCGCATCGGCTATTAATAACAGGAATATCGTGCTGCATAGCAAAATCGAGTGTATAGGGGCGAACAGACTCCTTACCTTCATTATAGGAATACTCTATGATGCTACCTACCTCTACATTCGGAATCGTAAACTCTACGCGTATCGTCGAATCGTTAAGCCAGCGAGCATTAATATCATCATCTTTAAGCGAATGTTTGGCGACAACACCATCTTTTAGCGAATAGGAGCAGGCTGTAATGTCGCCTATGTAAGCACTCGTGTGTCGAGGTGTTGTAGCCTTATCGCAGTAGTAATCGAGAGTTACTTTCGCGTGACGGACACCCTCCGAACGAAGAATCTTAATTTTGCGACTTATGGTAGATTGAGCGACAAGCGCATCACCTTTTTCGCTATACTTTCGATTGCGATAATCAAAAATCATAAGATAGGTTTGTTGCAACTCATCTAAAATTATGGCATCAGCGTTAGCAGTATCAACTGCGTAGGCCGATTGTGCAAAATCTGCTGCAGTAACATCCCCAAACTTGAAACTCTCTTGTGCCTCGGCGGTAAGGGTCGTAGCCGCGATTGCAAGTAATAATAAAATTCGTTTCATCGTATCTTAAGTTTTAAGTTTTCAAACATTTCGGTCGCGCAGAAATTGTAAGTTGACTTGAATTTATATTTACAATTTAGGCGGTATTAAATCTTTCCAATTAACATATTTGATGATTGAAACTACACCAGGAATGTCCTCTTGGCGCATTTTTCCATTTATGGCAGGCACATTATTCACCTCAAAGTAGTGAATTATACTCTGTTGCGTATATGCATTTATTCCAAAACTACGATTGGCCGTTGTGCCATAATTAATACCACTATATTCAGGTTCGCGTTGCTCACATTTTACAGGGAAAGTACCTGCTTTTACCACTTGACAATCTAATCTATCCTCTACCATAACCTGATGCACACTTCGCACAATTGGAATAGGATGTCCAAAACGATAATCAATAACGGCTCCAACTTCGGTAATTAAAGCATAATCAAACACGGTATATGCATACTCAATAATGCACCCAGCTTCCACATTTGGAATTGTAAATGATACTTGAGCGATACTATCATTTAGAAATTCTCGGCGAATATCCTTTTTCTTCAATTTACTTTTCTTAACAACGCCATCTTGAAGTTGATAAGAGTACGCAATGATATTGAAATTGTAGTTTGCACCCGTATATGGATTATCATAATTATACGGAATTATGACTTCTGCACAATCTACACCTGAAGGCTTTAATATTTTGATTTTACGCTTTACTGAACGATTAACCGCAAAATGCCTTCCCGATTCATAGTATAGAGCATCAACCGTTTCATCAAGCACTATTGCATCAGCCATAGATGTATCCACAGCATAATCAGCGTGTGTAAAATCGTCAACTGTAACGTTACCAAACTTGAAACTCTCTTGCGCCTCGGCAGTAAGGGTCGTAGCCGCGATTGCAAGTAATAATAAAATTCGTTTCATTATATCTTAAGTTTTAATGGTTTCAAACATTTTGGCCTGCGCAGAAGCGGCAAGAAAATTAATTATGAAAAAGATTATTTTACATCATTAACGATTTAAGTTTAACCGTAATGGTCGGAGTAGGATTGGCGGATGGTGTTAAATTTTTAATCTCGTAAATCTCAATCTTACAAGGTGTACGTTCCGAAGACTTTGACGAGTGTGCACCCACATAAGAATCCATATAATTATTATTTCTCAACACATCTCGCTCTGCGGTAAAATCAACACCTCGTAAAGTAGTACGCTCCAAGTTTCCACCAAATGCTGAATATACGGGGCCCATCTCACGATAGGCACTTGAAGATGTGTGGGTCAAATAATTTTCATTTGTCGTTGAAATATCCCACACCGTATTATGATACCATACTTGATACACACTATGCAATGTCGGCAGGGTGTTTGACAATTCAAAATGGCGTTTAACATCAGGCGTTAGCGTAACACTCTTTATCTTGTACTCATATTCGATAATAGAGCCAACCTCGACATTAGGCACAACAAATTCAGCCTGCATAGTCTTTTCGTCAATACGCGTAAGTTTCACATTATTGGCATCGAGTTTCGCGATTTGCTTGCGACGACCATTCATAGAATAAGAATAGGCCTTTACGCCCGAAAATACAGAATAAGCATTGGCTGATGTAATATCATTCACGAATGGAACTTTGACATTAGCATATTTCTTGCCATCTTCCGACAAAATCTTGATGCGACGCGTAACAGTTTCCTCGACCATAAAATGGCGGGCCTTGACATTCAAAGGAGCAACCTGCCCATAATTTGACAAGAAAAAGACATCCCGCAGTTCGTAAAGCACAATTGCAGAAGCATCTGTGGTTATAGAATAATCGGTCTGCTTTAACTCAGTCTTTTTAACCTTGCCAAACTCATATACACGATAAGGCAGTTGCTCGCCCCATTTTGCATAATCGGCAAATACCATACAAGGGAGAGCCAATAATGTAACTAATAAAAAAATCTTTTTCATAACGGCCTGTTTTTAGGTGACAAATAGACATCCTACGGAAGTAGACACTCTACTCCGTAACAAAGTTATTAAAAATTTTGGGGAGGGGGCAAATATTTGAGGTAAAAAAAGACAAAATTTTCTATTAGTCCTTCTTCTTAGGCAAGACCTTCACCTCGACAGCCTGACGGCCACCACGCTCATTCTCCGAAATCTCGAACTCGACATTTTGGCCCTCGGTCAAAGCCTTAAAGCCCTCGGCTACAATACCTGTATAGTGAACAAAGATTTCACCGCCGTCATCCGTCAAGATAAATCCGTAGCCCTTTTTGCTGTCGAACCATTTTACTTTGCCTATCATTGTAGTACGATTTATTTATTGTTAGTGTGTTTAGGTAGTATCAAAGGTACACACTTTTATCGGATTTCAAAAGTTTTTATCCCGATTTTTAACACGAGTGCCAACGGGTTCGGCCATAGCGCAATTTTTGCTACGATGAGGGGATGAGGTATAGACACAAAAAAAGGGTAAGCGACTTATATCGCACCGCTACAACCTAATACCCTTGCTTGCTTCCACACCTGGGGGATTCTCAGGGAGCTGGTCGTATAAGACTTACCCGAGCGCAAAAGTAGAAAAATTTATTATCTTTGCAAAAAATATTTTACACGAAATGAAAAAAACATTGATTTCGATATTTGTCGCAGCGCTCGTAATCGGCGCAGCAGCAGCCACTTGGGGCATAATTTCATTCAAGGGAAATGCAGTAAAAGAACGTGCCGAATTATTTATTTCGAAGCGCTCGGACTACACCGCGCTGCTCGATTCGGTAAAACCTCGCATAAAACATCACTTTGCGTTTGACCTCTACGCCGAGCGATTAAACCTTAAGGAGACCTTCAAAGCGGGACACTACATCGTCGAGGATGGAATGAGCGTTATAGACATTGTGCGTATGTTCAAACTCGGGCTGCAAACGCCTGTAAACGTTACGATGAACAACGTTAAGACTCCCGCATATCTCGCTGGCAAACTTGCCAAGCAGATTGACGCCGACTCAACGGAATTGGTCGAGGTGTTGAGCAGCAAAGAGTTGGCCAAGGAGTTAGGATTTGACAATCCGCTTACGATGTTCTCAATCTTCATTCCCAACACATACGAATTTTATTGGACCGTAACACCCAAGGAGTTTGTGGAGCGTATGTACAAGGAGTACAAGGATTTTTGGGCAAAGAACAATCGTGACGAAAAGCGCAAGCGAAGCGGTCTGAATCGCGTGGAGGTATCTACTCTGGCATCAATCGTCTATGAGGAGACACGCAAGGTGGATGAAATGCCACGCATAGCGGGCGTATATGTAAACCGCTTGAAGAAGGGTATTCCATTACAGGCCGACCCGACAATCAAATACGCTATGCAGGATTTTGGCCTGCGCCGCATCCTGTATCGCCATCTGAAATATGAATCGCCATACAATACATACATCAATCGTGGCCTACCGCCCTCACCAATCTGTATGCCGAGCATTGATGCCATAGATGCCGTACTAAACTTCGAAAAGCACGATTACATATTCTTCTGTGCGCGACCGACATTCGACGGCTATCACAACTTTGCACGCACGCTATCGGAGCATAACGCCAACGCAAAGGCCTATCAGCGAGAACTGAACAAGCGAAAAATAAAGTAAGCGTATACTTATGTTATAACAATCAGGGGTTGTCCAACATTGGACAACCCCTGACTATTTTCAAGAGCAGGCAACCCAAACGCCGGCCCGCATTATACCCTATCGTTGCTTGCAGGTAAAAGAGTAAGTTCCCGCCTGCAACTCCAACTTCTCACCCTCCTTGCAGGTCCAACCTGCTGGCAGAGTAAGCGTCGCTGTAGTATTGGCAGGGATAGTTACACTATACATAACCTTACCACCCTTTGTAGTCCATCCCGAAACAATCTCACCATAGGGCGAGGTGTGACGAGCCGTAAACTCATCCAGCCCTTCGGGGAAGTATGGCTTGAGGTTGATATGCTTGAAGCCAGGACGCTCACTATCGGGATATATACCCGCCAAGCCCTTATAAAACCAAGCACCAATCTCGCCAAACATCATATGATTGTCCGAAATATCGCGAGTGGCATCCAACTTCCAGTTCTCCAACAATGTGGTAGCACCGTTAGTCACCCACCAACCCCAAGAGGGATAAGTATCCTGAATTGCAACCTTATAAGCGGTCTCGGCATAACCATTCTCGCACAAAGCATTCAGCAGAGCCTTGCAACCCAACACGCCTACATCGAGGTGGAAATCCGAAGCAATCACCTTTTCGTTCAGGTTCTGAGCCACATTTGCCCTATGCTCTTCGGGCACTACACCCCAATACAAAGGCACACTCAACTCGGTCTGCGTACCGCTTGCATAGATACCTGTCTCGGTATTGAGGTATTTTTTATTGATAGAGTCCTTTATCTGCTCGGCCAATGCTGAATATCGCTTTTGGTCGGCCTCATAGCCCAACAAACCAGCCGCACGCGCCAAAATGGTGGCATCGACATAGTAATAGACGCTCGATGTCAACTCCTTATTTGAGCCAACAGTAACGGGCACCCAATCTCCACGTCCCCAAGTTGTAAGGTTACCACGACTGATGCGACCAACATAATCGACATATCGCTTAATATTGGGATAGCACTGACGCAGAGCCTCATCATCGCCATAGAACAAATAGAGATTCCACGGAATTATGGCTATGGTGCTCGTCCAATCCAAACCATTGTCGGTACCATAGCCCCAACCACCAGTAGGGATAATATCGGGCAGAACGCCATTAGGTTGCTGCTCATCACGATGGTCGGCCAACCACTTCTCATATACGGTGATTCCGTCAAAGTTATACAGCGCCGCCTCAATAGCCAAGTGTCCATCGCCCGTCCAGCCATTCTTCTCACGTTGAGGGCAATCGGTCGGATAACCCATCAAATTCGAGAGGTAGGCTTGATTTGCGGCCGCCATAAGACCCTCGATAAGTTTGTTTGACGATGTTATCTCGCCCACTTGAGGCACATCACTATGCACAAAGTAGGCAACAAGACTCTCCTTATCAATCTCTACTGGCGCAGAGGCCTCCACCTGCACATAACGAAAACCCTTATAGTTAAATGCAGACATAAACTCATCCTCGCCACCGCTCAATGTAAGGATATCGGTCTGGAACGGGTCTTTCTCTTTGTCGCCACGATAATATACGTCGATATTCGACTGGTCTAAACGGCCATCCTTTGAGAGTCGCTCACCGTGTCGCAACTTCACTACTGTACCCTTCTCGCCACGCACCTTGATGCGGGTAACACCAGCCATATTATAACCAAAATCATACAAATAGACACCCTCCGACAACTCGCTGAACTTCGCAGCCTCATACTCCTGACAAGCACGAATAGGGCGCATCTGCTGTGACGTAATCTGCTCGGAAGGCAATGAGCGCAACTTCACACCACCCCACTTGCTGTCATCATAATCGGGGGTACTCCAACCCTGCATCTCTTTTGTAAAGTCATAGTGTTCACCCGTGTAGATATTGTTTCTCACAAGCGGGCCCTTGTCGGTAGCACGCCAACTCAAATCGGTGCTGACAACATCCTCCGTTCCGTCGTCGTAGGTCAGGTGTAAATCGAGACAAAAAGCAGGTCTATTACGCCACGGAGCGACGTCGAAGTTCCACACCGCCAATGCCTGATGATTATACCAGCCATTACCTAAAACGATGCCCACGACATTCTCCTTATCACGAATATACGGAGTCACATCATAGGTCATATACATATTACGGCGGTCAAAACGTGTATACACAGGCTCAAGCATTCCATCGCCCATACGCTCGCCGTTGATGTATAGATTATACAAACCAGCAACGGCCACATACAAACGTGCTTGCTTTACTTGCTTGCCAACACTAAACTTCTTGCGGAAATATGGTGCAGGAGAATGTTCAATGCCCTTATTATCGCTAATCCAATTACCTACCCAAGCATCCAACGACATCTTGCCCGTCTCGAAAGATGCCACCTCGGATTTAGCCTCCACACCCTGCTCATCGGTTATAGCCACCTGCCAATAGTAACGTGTACGGGGTTGCAGAACCTCTCCACCGTAACGGACACTCATCTGTGCAGATTGCTGCTTACCGCTATCCCAAACGTCACCACTACCCTGACTCACCTTGAGCGAATCACGACCGACCAACAGACGAAAAGAGTTCTGCGCAGCACCCTCGTTTGCAGAGACCATCCTCCAGGATAGACGTGGATTGGGTTTATCCACACCCAACGGCGAGACCAAATGCTCGGTCTTCAAACTCTCTACTTTAAGGCTCTGCGACAGAGCAATATGGCTCACTGCAAGCAACGACACTAACAAAAAGGCTCTCTTTATCGACATAGGATTATGTTATTTTGGGTTCATTATATTATAGTCACAACAAATATACAAATAATTTCCAATCAGCGACACCACTTCGCAACAAAAAAAAAACGAGCGACTGCACAATGTCAACCGCCCGTAAAACATATTTTATATATTAGTGATTTATTGCGCCTTGTAAGCCTCAACGCCACGCTGCAAGAAATCAACAAAAGCCTCAACATCCAGGTCGTAACCGCGTGGCTCAACCAACTGCTCGCCATCGGCACCCTGCAAAACATAATAGGGCTGTGCGTTTACGCCATAATTCTTCAAAGCATAGTAAGAGTTGATTTTACCCAACGTCTTAAGCACCTTGCCAGCATCAGTAGTTACCCAATCAGCCTCATCAACCTTGAGTTTATCGTCGGCGTATAGAGCCACCACGACATACTCCTCGCGAAGGAGTTTCAAGACTCTGGGGTCAGACCACACTCTTGACTCCATCTCACGGCAATTAACGCATCCGTGACCTGTAAAGTCCACGAACAATGGCTTACCAACCTCGGCCGCATATGCCTCAGCCTGTGCCATATCGAAGAAGCCCTGCAAGCCGTGCGGCAACTCGAGTTTATCGGCATACTTCACGCCCACAACAGCATTATCACCCTCGTCACTCGCCTGCGCTACCGCTCCACCTGCCTGCGAAAGAACGAAATCCTGGCTCTGCAATGGTGGCATATAGCCCGACAATGCAGTAAGAGGTGCGCCCCACATACCTGGCAACATATATACCACGAACGAGAACGAAATGATAGCCAAAACCAAACGAGGAACTGACAGATAAGGCATATCGCTATCGTGCTTGAACTTGAGTTTACCCAACAAATAGAGGCCCAAGAGAGAGAATATAGCAATCCACAAAGCAAGATACACCTCTCTATCCAAAATACCCCAATGGTAAGTCTGGTCAGCCACGCTCAAGAACTTCAAGCCCAAAGCCAACTCGACAAAGCCCAACACTACCTTTACAGAGTTCAGCCAACCGCCACTCTTGGGCAACTGCTTAAGCCAAGTGGGGAACAATGCGAAGAGCGTAAACGGCAATGCAAAGACTACCGAGAAGGCGAACATCGTAACGATGGGAGTCCAGAACTCGCCCGATGTCGATTGAATCAAGACAGAACCTACGATAGGACCTGTACAAGAGAATGACACCAACACCAAGGTCAAGGCCATAAAGAATATACCAGCCAAGCCGCTCTTATCTGATTTAGCGTCGCTATCGTTCACCAACTTCTCGGGCAACACAATCTCAAACGCACCAAAGAACGATGCTGCAAAGACCATAAATACTGCAAAGAAAATCAAGTTGGGCAACCAGTGTGTAGCCAACCAATTGAAGATGTCGGCAGTAACGGCATCGCCACCAATGAGCCAAGTCAAGAAAATAATGATTCCAATAGGCACTGTGTACAACACTACGATAAACAAGCCATACATCAAGGCGCGGAAACGGCCTTTAGCCACGCTACCCGAGCCCTTCAAGAAGAACGATACGGTCATAGGAATCATCGGGAACACGCAAGGTGTGAGCAAAGCAATCAAGGCCCAACCAATAGCGCTCAACACGAAACTCCACAACGAGCCACCCGATGTAGCGGCTACGGCATCTACGACCTTGGCAGAATCATCGGCTGCAGCCTTGGGTGTGCCAACGGTAATCTCAAAGTCCTTATCGCTATTAACACAATTTTGGTCATTGCACGACATCCACTCCGCCGCAACCTTTACGACTGCACCTTCCGCAGACTTTACAACCTGCGAGAAGGCAACGCTACCCTCATAGTAGCCAACCTCCATCTCATAAACATCGTCAAAATGCTTAATCAACTCGCCCTCGGCTGTCATCTCGCCCTCAAGCGAATAATCAGAAGCAGGCTCGAATGTAAAGGCTGTAGCCATAGGGCCACCAATCTCATAAGGGCCCATATCATAAAGATGCCAACCCTGCTCAATCGAAGCCTTGAAAGTGATTTTATAAACGCCCTCACCCTGCTCCTCAACAGATGTCTTCCAGAAAACAGGCTCAACGGGCTGTGCCACAACTGCTACCGACACAAAAGCCAGCATCAGCGTCAAAAACAGATTTTTGATAAATTTCATATTTTATTAAGTTTTCTTTATCACTTTTTATCGCACAAAAATACAACAAAAAACAGACTCTTGCAAATCAAGAGTCTGTAATTGGGCAAGTTCCGCTATTTTTCTAGGGTTACTCAATCTCGAAAATACGATGTTCATCCTCGCCAACGGTGATTCGTACCGTCATAGCATCGTCTGGCAACAGAGGCTCAATCTTTTCGGGCCACTCGACAAAACACAAATCGCCCGAATAGAAATACTCCTCGTAACCGAGGTCGAAGACCTCCTCAATCTCTTCTATGCGATAGAAATCAAAATGATATATACGACACTCGCTACCCTCATACTGATTTACAAGGGCGAAGGTTGGGCTTGTAACCGTATCCTCCGCGCCAAGACAGGCTGCAATACGGCTGATTAGCGTAGTTTTACCTGCGCCCATCTCGCCGCGTAGCAACACGACCGTACGACCTTCGAGCGACTCTATGACCTCTTGGGCTACATTTTTAAGTTCGGATAACGAATCTATCTCTAAACTCTTCATAATTAACGTTTTTTAGGGTTAAGTACAATGTATGGTACAATCATCTCCTCCATCGATATACCACCGTGCTGGAACGTATTGCGGTAATAACGTATAAATCGGTTGGCATCATTGTTATATACCAAGAAATCGGAGTTGTATGCAAAGATATAACTTGACGAAAGATTCACACGCGGCAACTGAATATCCTCAGGGCGGGTAACCTCATATACCTCACGGGCATTATATTGCAAATTGCGGCCTGTCTTGTAGCGCAAGTTTGATGATGTTTCCCTATCGCCCAGCACCTTAATCGGATTATCCACGCGTATAGTTCCGTGGTCAGATGTGATGATGACCGTATGGCCACGCTCCGAAAGCAACTTAAGCAACACGAACAAATCGGAGTGTTCGAACCACGAGCGAGTCAGCGAGCGGAACGAAGCCTCATCCTCGGTAAGTTCGCGGATAATATCAGTCTCTGTTCTGGCGTGCGAAAGGATATCGAGGAAGTTATAGACAATAACCGAGAAATCGGCATCGTAGATTCGGTTGATATTTTCTATCAATTTTCGGCCCGCCTCGGGGCGCACCAACTTATCAAACGTCCAGCGATAGTTCTTGCCCGCAGAATTTAGTTGACGGCGCAAGAACTCCTCTTCGTATTGATTCTTGCCTCCCTCCTCGTTATCGTTCAGCCACTTATCTGGCATCATTTTATCTATCGCCAACGGCATCAAACCTGCAAAAATAGCATTGCGGGCATACTGCGTAGCCGTAGGCAAAATGGCACAATAGAAGTCATCGGTATCAACATCGTAATAACCTCTCAAAAGAGAACTGATGGCCCGCCACTGGTCATAACGGAAATTATCTATCAACAGCAACGTGGTCTTTTCGTGAGAATCGACCTCTGGCAGAATACGCTTGCGCATAAGCGTATGCGACATTACGGGAATCTCATCCTCATTAGCACGTTTATTAATCCAATCATAATAGTTGCGACGCACAAACTTGCAGAACTCCTGATTGGCTTCGGCTTTTTGATATGTCAACACCTCTTTGATACCCGTATCGTTAGACTCCGAGAGTTCGATTTCCCAATTTGTGATTTTACGATACAACGTACTCCACGCCGTAAACGACGAGGCCATCTGACACATTGTCGTAATGCGTCCAAACTCAGCACGATAATCGGCCGTAATCTGCTCGGTTACGAGTTGCTGCTGATGCACGTTCTTCTTTATGGAGAGTAGCACCTGATTGGGATTGACAGGCTTGATGATATAGTCGGCAATCTTCGAGCCGATGGCCTTGTCCATAATATTCTCCTCCTCGCTCTTAGTCACCATAATAACGGGAGTCGTAGGGCGAATATCCTTTATAAGTGGCAAGGTCTCAAGGCCCGTCATACCGGGCATCATCTCATCCAGAATGATAAGGTCGTAGGAGTTGGCACGCACCATATCAATAGCGTCGTAACCATTGTTGCAGGTATCGACCTCATACCCCTTACCTTTAAGAAACAAGACGTGAGGTTTCAAGAGTTCAACCTCGTCATCAACCCATAATATATTTACCATAATTCTCTGTTTTTCTATTTATAGAACGCGGCAAAGACCTTTTTAATTGTCGAAAACGAGTTCTTTATTTTCTCTGCCACATCATTGGGCTCAATCCATTCAGCCGCAACAATACCCTCTTCGCTTTGAGGTGTAAGGTCACACGACTCGGCCCTCATTGCATACCACGCCGTATATTTCATCTCCCACTTGCCGTAGAGATTATAACAATGTAGTGTCGTTGCGAGCAATCTATCTACCGCCACAATCTTCACACCTGTCTCCTCCTCGGCCTCACGCGCTGCACAAACCTCAAAATTCTCGCCACATTCACGATGACCTTTAGGCAAATCCCAACGCTCGTTGCGACGTATCATCACTACCCTGCCATCGGCATCCACGGCCATACCACCTGCCGCTTCAACCCACACAAACTGCGATGCAAAATCTATGAAATGAGCCATCGGGTTGGGGGAAATAATCACCACGTTGTTGTAATTTCCGAGAAAAGTCGTTATCTTCGCTCGTGAAATGCTTTCGTCGGCCAAAGGACGTAACTCACAGGCCCCCGTAATCGAAATTTCGTGCTGGGTGAAGATTACCTCCTTGTCGGCAAACGATACGCGAATAGTGCCGTCAGCCTCTACGGGCAACGGCATATTACATTCGGGAGTAGCGACTCTGCCATCTCCCTGCTGGGTTAGAATATCGTGCGGCTCTGTCATTTTTTGCTCTGCTATACGGTTTCAAACGCAAAAATACGAAAAATGAAGTTAAACCTCGATAGAATAGTATGAAAAAATTATCCTTTATTATGGCTTTTGCAGCATTTGCGTTGGGCGCGTGCGCTCCAAAGGAGCAACCCGCAACGCTCGACATTGACAACAAACTTACTCCCGAAGAGATTTCGGCAGCACGGCTGACACCTCCCGTGATGTGGAAGATGGGCCGTTTGGCAAGCGCTTCGCTCTCACCCGACGGCACAAAGGCACTCTACGCCATCACCCGATACAATATGAGCGAGAATCGTGGCCTCTCGCAGATTTATGTGCGTGATATGGCTTCGGGCGAGGAGTTTACATTGACCGATAACACATCAAACAACAATGACCCACAGTGGTCGGCAGACGGCTCGGCGATATATTTCACATCGAACCGCAGCGGCGAGATGCAACTTTGGCAGATGGGTATTGATGGCTCTGCACCCCAGCAAATTACAAAAGTAGAGGGCGGCATTGAGGGCTACGGTGTAGCACCTTCGGGCGACAAACTCTTTTATATAAAGAAGGTACACGCCGCCGACACCAAGTCGTCGGACATCTACAAAGATATGGACAAGTCGAAGGCCCGCATCTACAGCGACCTGATGGCTCGCCATTGGGATTATTGGGATGAGGGCGATTATAGCCACATCTTCGTTGCAGACCTCAACGCCAACGGCATCAGCAACGACAAAGACATCATCGGAGCCGACGCCGCGTGGGATGCACCGCTTGCACCCTACTTCGACGCTGCCGAGATTGCGTGGAGCAACGATGGCAAGAAGTTGGCATACACCTGCAAACCTTTGACAGGTGCAGAGTATGCCGTATCGACCGACTCTGACATCTTTATTTACGATACAGAAGATGGCTCTACGCTCAACATCAATAAAATCAAGACCAACGCTGGTATGCGCATTATGGAGTATGTTGGTTACGACCGCTACCCCGTTTGGTCACCCGACGACAAGCAGTTGGCATTCTGCTCGATGGCTACACCCGGTTATGAGTCAGACAAGGACCGTTTGTTCGTATACGACCTCCAGAGCAAGGAGCATACATATCTCACACCCGACTTTGACCACAGCGCACAGAATGTGATTTGGAAAGATTCGAAGACGCTCTATTTCCTCTCGGCAATCGAGGGCACACAGCAGGTATGCAAGGTAGGTGTTGACAACGCACAGGTAGAGGTAATCACATCGGGCGACCACGACATCGCGTCGATGAGCATCGCTGGCGACAAGTGCCTCACAACGCTTATGACCATCAGCCGCGACAAGGAGTTGTATGAGGTAAATCTTGCTGATGGTGCGCTCAAGCAACTTTCAAATATCAACTCTCACGTCTATGACAACGTCAAGATGGGTAAGGTCGAGAAACGAATGGTTAAGACTACCGATGGCAAGGAGATGCTCACTTGGGTTATCCTGCCACCCGACTTCGACCCCGCAAAGAAATACCCCACATTACTCTATTGCGAGGGTGGTCCGCAGAGCGTAGTATCGCAAGGTTGGAGTTATCGCTGGAACTTCCAACTTATGGCAGCACAGGGCTATGTAGTCGTAGCACCTAACCGCCGAGGTTGCCCCTCATTCGGTAGCGAGTGGCGTGAGCAGATTTCGGGCGACTATGCAGGACAGAACATCCAAGATTACTTGGCCGCTATTGACGAGGTAGCCAAAGAGCCTTGGTGCGACAAAGAGCATTTGGGTGCTGTAGGCGCATCGTACGGTGGTTACTCGGTATATTATTTGGCTGGTCACCACGAAGGCCGTTTCAAGGCGTTTATCTCGCACTGCGGAATCTTCAACTTTGAGTCGATGTATGGCGAGACCGAGGAGTTGTTCTTCATCAACCACGACTACGGTGGCAACTATTGGGACAAGGATAACGCCATCGCACAACGCTCTTATGCTAATTCGCCTCACAAGGCTGTCGATAAGTGGGATACACCTATACTTATCATCACAGGCGAGTACGACTTCCGTATCCCCTACACACAATCATTGCAGGCATTTACTGCGGCACGCTTGAAGGGTGTAGATGCACGTTTAGTAGAGTTCGAGAACGAGGCTCATCAGGTATTCAAGCCCCAAAACTCAATCGTTTGGAACCGAGAGTTCTTCGGCTGGCTGGATAAGTATTTGAAGTAAGCGTCTCTACAACACAAAACAATAAAGGGATACGTTTGGCGTATCCCTTTATTGTTTGTATTTTGCACTATTACATTACTTTGTCTTATAGGCGCAACGATACTTACCGTTGGCAAGTTTGGTCATCTTACCTTTGAGCAAATTACGACGCAGGGGCGATAGACGGTCGGTAAAGACCTTACCCTCCAGATGGTCGTACTCGTGCTGGATAACGCGGGCGGGAAGACCATCGATAAGTTCATCGTGCTCAACGAAGTTCTCATCCAACCAACGCATCTTGATGGCCACAGGACGGCGAACATCCTCGTGCAAGCCCGGCAACGACAAGCATCCCTCGTTGAAGAGGTCGGTCTCCTCCGAATGTTCGTAAATCTCGGCATTGATAAATACCTTACGGTAGTCTGCCAACTCGGGCTCATCATCGGCCCAAGGCGTACAATCGACAATAAACAGACGAATATTCTTACCTATCTGCGGAGCCGCCAAGCCCACTCCCGACGCCTCGTCCAACGTGAGAAACATATCATCAATGAGTTTCTTCAAATCGGGATAATCGGGCGTAATATTTTCCGACGTATTTCGCAGAGTCTGCGAACCGTAAATTACTATTGGATATATCATAACTTTATCTTTTAATATCATTACTTGAACGCCTCACGAAATCTGTCAGCGTTGTATTGGATAGAATCCATATACGACTGCAATATTATAGTAGCCGATATGCGGTCCACCAAGGCCTTGTCGCGGCGAGCCATCTTGCCTATACCACTCTCCAACATCGCGCGGTGAGCCATCACCGACGTAAAGCGCTCATCATATAGCACCACCTCCTTATCGGGATAGGCACGACGCAAGCGAGCGGCCAAAGGCTCTATAAAACGCATCGTCTCCGAAGGTTGGCCATTCATCTGCGAAGGTTTGCCCAAGACTATTATATCAACGTCATTTTTCGTAAAATAGTCTGCCAACCACTTCTCCAGCCCCTTGGTTTCGACCGTTTCCAACGCATTAGCTATAATACGCAAGGGGTCGGTCACAGCCAACCCCGTACGTTTAGTGCCATAATCTATCGCAATTATTCTACCCACTATAATAGTGCTATCAGTTTACCGATTCCGTAGCCAACTACATAACCAACCACAAAGCAAGCCGCTATGATAAGCACTATGCGTCCCCACATTGGGCGATGCTTTGTTTTAGTCATAATTACGCCTGAATCTTCTTAAACAAGTTGCGGAACGATACCTGCTCGTCAACCATTGCACGCAAAGCCTCAATCTTCACACGCTCCTGCTGCATAGTATCGCGGTGGCGTACCGTCACTGTACCATCCTCCAAAGTCTGGTGGTCAACAGTTACGCAGAACGGAGTGCCGATAGCATCCTGACGGCGGTAACGCTTACCGATAGAGTCCTTCTCATCGTAAGCCACAACGTAGTCGTACTTCAAGTCGTCGATAATCTGACGCGCAACATCGGGCAGACCATCCTTCTTAACCAAAGGCATAACGGCAACCTTAGTGGGAGCCAATGCAGCGGGGATACGCAATACTACGCGCTCGTCGCCACCCTCCAACTTCTCCTCGCAATATGCTGCTGACATAATCTGCAAGAACATACGGTCAACACCGATAGAAGTCTCGACAACGTAAGGTACATAACTCTCACCACGCTCGGCATCGAAGTACTGAATCTTCTTACCAGAGTACTCCTGGTGACGGCCCAAATCGAAGTCAGTACGAGAGTGGATACCCTCAACCTCCTTAAAGCCGAATGGGAAGTTGAACTCAACGTCGGTAGCAGCATTAGCATAGTGTGCCAACTTGTCGTGGTCGTGGAAACGATAGTTCTCGTCGCCAAAGCCCAAAGCACGGTGCCAAGCCATACGAGTGTTCTTCCACTTGTTCCACCACTCCATCTCTGTTCCAGGCTGTACAAAAAACTGCATCTCCATCTGCTCGAACTCACGCATACGGAAGATAAATTGGCGAGCCACAATCTCGTTACGGAAAGCCTTACCAATCTGTGCAATACCAAATGGGAGTTTCATACGACCAGTCTTCTGAACATTCAGATAGTTCACGAAGTTACCCTGCGCAGTCTCGGGTCGAAGGTAGATAGTATTAGCACCCTCGGCTGTTGAACCCATCTGTGTAGAGAACATCAAATTGAACTGACGCACATCTGTCCAATTACGAGTACCCGAGATAGGACAAACAATCTCGCAATCGAGGATAATCTGCTTCAACTCATCGAGGTTGTTATCGTTGAGCGCATCAGCAAAACGCTTATGAACGGCATCACGTTTAGCAGCGATGTCGGCAACACGAGGCGATGTAGCACGATACTGAGCCTCGTCAAAAGCCTCACCAAAACGCTTACGAGCCTTGTCAACCTCCTTCTGAATCTTCTCATCCTGCTTGGCCATCCAATCCTCGATAAGCACATCGGCACGATAACGCTTCTTCGAATCCTTATTATCGATAAGAGGGTCGTTAAATGCGGCAACGTGACCTGATGCTTCCCAAGTACGGGGGTGCATAAAGATTGCGGCATCGATACCGACAATATTCTCATTGAGTTTAACCATAGAATCCCACCAATAACGCTTGATGTTATTCTTAAGTTCAACACCATTCTGACCATAATCGTAGACTGCTCCGAGTCCATCGTAAATCTCGCTCGAAGGGAATATAAAACCATACTCCTTGCAGTGAGCGATAAGTTTCTTGAACAACTCCTCCTGTGTCATATCTAAAAATCGTTTATTTATGTCGTTATAATTGGCAAAGATAAGTATTTTTCCTAAAACATTTAGCACATAAGGCCCGTTTTTCACGCAATATGGCATTAAGTAAGACCAAAAACGACCTCACCGCACCCAAAATCGGACAATCTGCAATGGTTTAGGATTATAACAACTCCCCGCGGCGGAATGAATAATGGCCCTCGCGAGAGATTATGATATGGTCCAAAAGACGGATGTCGAACAACGCTGCGGCATCCTTAATGCGTTGAGTCAATTGCTTATCGGCCACACTCGGCTCGGCTGCACCCGAAGGATGGTTATGCACCAAAATAATTTGCGTAGAGAGCAACTCCAGCGCACGTTTTACAATCAGGCGATGGTCCACAACCGTAGCCTGTACACCTCCCTGACTCACTCTTTGGCGCTCCAACAATCGGTTTGATGAGGTCAAGTACAACACCCAGCACTCTTCGTGGCTTATCGTATCGAAATGCGGGCGCATCACTCGCACCACATCGTTATCGGTAGAGATAGACTCCACATCACTCATTGTAGCCATAGCCACTCGACGACCATACTCGGCTGCAAGCTGTAAGCGCTCGGCACGACGCAAACCAATTCCCTCAACCATACGCAGACGGCTCAACTCCTGACGAGGCAAGGCCGCCAACGAGCCACATTGAGCCAGAACAGATGCTGCGACACTCAACGCATCGCGCTTATCATCTGATGACTCAATCAGCAAGGCCAGCAACTCCTCATCCGAGAGTGATGCTGCTCCTCGAGAGAATAGTTTATCGTGCAGGTTTTTCATATCTATGTTTTAGAATAACTCCTTCTGTTCGTTGTCCGCTGTCGTTTTTTTCTCGGCAGCGCCCTTTTTCTCTTTCGATTTATCGGCATCCGCTCCCGACTCACTCTTGGGCGCGGTCTTACGACGAGGCGCACGTTTAGCAGCAGGCTTTTGCGGTTTGGTTTGAGCAGATTTATCCTCCGTCTGCTTGACGTCTGCCACTACAGGCTCCTCCTTAACTATTATATTTTCAACAGGTTGCTCCTGCGGTTTATCGCCTGGCTTCTCTGCCGATTTCTCCACCGATTTCTCCGCATCAGCCATTGTAGGCTTGGCCGCACGTCTACGGCGAGAGGGTTGTTTTGTCGGCTCGGCGGGTTTCTCCTCGGTCTGCACATTCTGCTTAGGCGTCACCTTGGCAACAGGCTCATCATTCGACTCGGCAACTCTCTGCTCAACGGCTTTTTGCTCAACAGCCTTCGGTTTGGGTTGGGGTTTAGGTTCAGGCTGTGGCTTGGCTTGTGATTTAGGTTGCGGCTGAGGTTTCTGCTCCACCTTGCGGTTACGATTGTGCAGAGCATCAATATTATCCAACTTATCGAGCAACTTTGCGCAATCATCATCATTTAATCCCTGCGATACCGAGTGGGCGGCTCGCTGCTCGGCCTCCTTCTTTGAGTCGCCAGCACCATAACCAACCTCCATATTATCAATCAGCACCTTGCTATAAAAGAATGGGTGAGTCGACGAGTAGGTCTTATCGTGTGAGGTAACGAAATGTATCGTATGATGATTCTTCTGACACCACTCTATCAAACGGCTCTTGAAATCAGTCTCCGACTCAAGCAATGAGCCAACCTTGATATAATCGACAAAAATACGATTAATCAAAAGACGATTGACAAAATCGTAGCCCTGGTCCAGATAAATTGCACCCATCATAGCCTCGAAAGCATCACCATAGATATGCTTTTGCGAAAGGTTGTTCGAAGAATGGGTAATTACATACTCATTAAGACCTATACGTTTTGCTACCTCGTTGAGTGTTTGGCGCGACACCATCTTCGAGCGCAACTGCGTCAAGAAACCCTCATTCTTATCGGGAAACTCTATAAAAAGATAATCCGACGATACACACTCAAGCACTGCATCGCCCAAAAACTCCAAACGCTCATTATTGACATACTGCCCATTCTCCAGCACCACAGATGCCGACTTGTGAATCAAGGCCAACTTATAGAGTTCGATATTGTGAGGAATAAAACCAAACATATCGTCAATGGCGGCATAAAACGCTTTATCCTTACCAAAATTACGACGAAATGGTCGCAACAAAAAATCTATCATATAATACTATCCTAAAACAACGATATGGCTGTCACACTCTTGTCCGACAGCCTAAATAAATTTTCCTTAATCCTCAAACTTATAATGAGGTATTATATTTTCGGAAAATAATCGACGAATTATGACCACCAAAACCGAAAGTATTGCTCAATGCAGCGCGCACCTCACGGTGCTGGCACACTCCCAACGTAAGGTTGAGGTTGCTGTCAATCTCTGCATCCAGCGTCTCGACATTGATAGTCGGCGGTATAATACCTTTGGTTATAGCCATCACGCAGGCCAACGCCTCGACGGCAGCCGTAGCGCCCAACAAATGGCCAACCATAGACTTCGTAGAAGAGATATTAAGATTGTATGCGTGGTCGCCAAAGAGCGATTGGATAGCCTTTATCTCGGCTATATCGCCCAATGGAGTAGATGTACCATGTGCGTTGATGTAATCAATCTCACAAGGCTCCATATCGGCATCCCTCAATGCTTCACGCATCGCTATCATCGCGCCCTTACCCTCGGGATGGGGTGCGGTCATATGATGCGCATCTGCCGACATTCCGCCACCGACAACTTCGCAATAAATCTTCGCTCCACGTTTTTTGGCGTGCTCCAACTCCTCGAAAACAAGCGCTCCACCACCCTCTGCTATTACAAAGCCGTCACGCTGTGCATCAAACGGACGTGACGCGTGAGCAGCATCGTCATTACGCGTCGATAGAGCCATCATTCCACAGAAACTACCGACACCAGGCTCATTTATAGAGGCCTCCGAGCCACCCGTTACCACGACATCGGCCTTACCCCAACGTATGAGGTTCAAGGCATCTATCATAGCGTGATTAGAGGAGGCGCAAGCCGACACTGTCGAATAATTGGGCCCCATAAAGCCGTACTTGATAGAGATAAAGCCCGCAGGCAAATCCACTACCATACGCGGAACAAAAAAAGGACTAAATCGAGGGGTAAAATCCCCCTCGACATAGCCTTTACACTCTTCGTAGAACGTAGTAGTTCCACCCGTACCAGACCCCCATACGACACCTACTCTCTCGAGATTGATGGCATCGTTTTCGACAATCGTAGCATCGCGCAAAGCCTCATCGGCTGAAATCATCGCAAACTGCGCAAAGCGGTCGTATTTACGAACCTCCTTACGGTCGAAATAGCGGGTCCAATCGTAATCTTTTACTTCGCAAGCAATGCGCGAACGGAATTTCGATGCGTCAAAATGAGTTATCGGAGCAGCGGCACTAACGCCATCCTGAAGATTCTGGAAATACTCTTCGATATTATGTCCCAACGGGTTAATCGTTCCGATTCCCGTTACAACTACTCTACGCCCTGACATAATCCAACGCGCTTAAGCGAATTATAATTGGTCGAAATTATTTCTTGTGAGCCTCAACGTACTCGATAGCAGCGCCAACAGTAGTAATCTTCTCGGCATCCTCATCAGGAATCTGGATATCGAAAGCCTTCTCAAACTCCATAATAAGTTCTACTGAATCAAGCGAATCTGCGCCCAAGTGTGCTGTAAAACTTGCCTCGGGTACTACCTCTGACTCCTTAACGCCCAACTTGTCAACGATAATCTCAACAACTTTTGCCTGAATCTCTGACATAACTTTAACTTTTTTAGTTTAACAATTTATTATTGATTGGTTTAACTTTCAATCTATTTCTGCGCAAAAATAACACTTTTTTTATTAATTTTGTCATTAGAACTAAAATATTTTACTCGCGTATACAAAACGTGCAATATTAAACACCTATAAACCATAATGTTATGAAGCTTTTACTCATATCAAACTCAACAAATGCTGGCGAGGCTTATTTGCAATATCCAATCAAGCAGATTGCCGAGCATCTAAAAGGCATTGACGAAATAGTATTCGTCCCCTATGCTGCCGTTACATTCTCTTATGCAGCATACGAAGAGAAAGTGCAAAACAGATTTAACGAGATAGGAATCAAGGTGCGCTCGGTACACCGCGCAAAGAACCCTCGAAAGATGATTCTCGAGGCAAAGGCTATATGTGTCGGCGGAGGAAATACATTTGCGCTGACCAAGAAGATGCAGGAGCAGGGCTTAATGCAGGCTATTCGCAAGAAGGTAAAGGAGGGAACGCCATACGTTGGTTGGTCGGCTGGTAGCAACGTCACTTGCCCCACAATCTGCACAACAAACGATATGCCTATCGTGCAACCCGAATCATTCAAGGCTATCGGTGCCGTTAAATTCCAAATCAACCCCCACTACCTGGATGCCAACCCCGAAGGTCACGCAGGCGAGACTCGCGAACAACGCATCTTAGAGTATATCGAGGCTAATCCACGCCGTTGGGTTGTTGGTTTGAGAGAGGGATGTATGTTGCGTTATCAGGATGAGAAGTTGGAGTTAATTGGCTCTCGTCCGATGCGTATATTCAAGAAAGGCGTTGAGACATTCGAGGTAAATTCGGGTGACGACTTGAGTTTCCTTTTATAAGAGCGACGAAACAGAAATTCATTAGGCTGCCATAGCCAATAGGTTGCGGCAGCCTATTTATTTGAAAATATATGCTATTTGATATTGTTTGGAATCCCGACCCTGCCATCTTCTCGATAGGCGGATTCGCCTTGCGTTGGTATGGGGCTTGTTGGGCTATGGCCTTTGCACTATGTTATATGGTCATCGTGCGCATATTCCGCAAAGAGAATATAAACACGGAGTATGCTGACTCGCTATTGATATATGTCTTTTTAGGCACATTCATCGGTGCGAGATTGGGCCACTGCTTGTTTTACGACGCAGACTATTATTTGGCGCATCCGCTTGAGATTGCCATACCGATAGTAAAGACCGCATCGGGATGGAAATTCATAGGCTACGCAGGTTTGGCAAGTCACGGAGCGACTGTCGGCATCATCACATCGCTATGGTTGTATGCCCGCAAATATAAATTCTCATTATGGGATTTGTGGGATAAAATTGCATTGGTTTCACCACTCGGAGGAGGTTTCATCCGCTTGGGCAACTTCTTCAATTCGGAGATTATCGGTGCACCAACAGAGATGCCTTGGGGAGTTACATTCAGCAAAGTGGATATGTTACCCCGCCACCCTGCACAGTTATACGAGGCAATAGGATACTTCATAATATTTGCAATCGCATATTATGTATATACTCGCAAACGCAAAGATTTGGGCGAGGGCTTTGTATTCGGCTTATCGGTATTCTTGATTTTTACAATTCGATTCTTCATAGAATATATCAAGGAGGTGCAAGAGCCTTTTGAATTGGCGATGCGAGAGAATTGGGGCATCGATATGGGACAATTGTTGAGCCTACCTTTTATGATAGTATGTGCAGGAATTATGTTCTACGCCTTTCGTCGTAACAAAAACCATACAACCGTTGCTGCAGTATCTTCTACAACGGATACAACGTCAGCAACAGATTCGCATAAAAAGTCTGGGCGAAAATTCAAGAAAAGATAAAGACTCACGACTATGAATACAAAGGCTGCAACAGGAATACGCGGAGAGGAGATAGCGACCGAATATCTGCGACAGAGGGGTTACTTGATATGTAATCGCAATTGGCGCAGTGGCAGGTATGAGATTGATATTGTCGCCACCAAACTTGGCATAACCCACATTATCGAAGTGCGAACACGCAAGGCTGGAGCAATCGTATCCCCCGAAAAGAGCATTTCGGAATCAAAGACAAACTCCCTACGCCGAGCCGCAGCCGCCTATCTAAAGCAAAACAACATTAGAGGCGAGGTAGAGTTTGCCCTCATTGCAATAGAGATATTTCCCGACGAGAGTTACGACATTCGTTTTATCGAGAACATCGCCGAGCGAGGGTGGTAATTTGGACTAATAGAGAAAATAGTGTACCTTTGTCAACGCAACGATAAACAGAAACATTATGTTATTATATAATATTTGTATACTCCTTTATGCGCAAATAATAAAAATTGTCGCCTTATGGAACAATAAGGCCAAGCAATGGGTAGAGGGACGCAGAGGCATTTTCGAGCGAATGGCTCACACGATAGATAAGTCGGATAAGATTTTATGGCTACACGTCGCATCACTTGGCGAGTTCGAGCAGGGACGTCCTATCATCGAGCAAGTACGCAAGGAGCATCCCGAATATAAGATTCTGCTCACCTTTTTCTCGCCTTCGGGCTATGAGATTCGCAAAAACTACGAGGGTGCGGACTACATATTCTATCTACCGATTGACACCCCGCGAAATGTTAAGCGTTTCTTGGATATTGCCCATCCAGAAATAGCAATATTCGTAAAATATGAGTTCTGGCTCAACTACCTCTACGAACTTAAGGCAAGAAACATTCGCACGTTTGTAATCTCGGCCATCTTCCGCCAAGGCTCGGTATTCTTCAAATGGTACGGCAGTCGTTGGCGTCAGGCTCTGGATAGTTACGAGCAGATATTTGTGCAGAACGAAGAGTCGAAAGAGTTGCTCAACAAAATCGGATTCGACAATATCATAATCGCTGGCGACACCCGCTTTGACCGAGTGGCGGCGATAGCACAGGCGGCTAAAAATATAGACATCATTGAGCGATTCAAGGCCGAGAGACGACTTTTTGTTGCCGGCTCGACGTGGGGACCCGACGAGGATATTCTGCAAGAGTTGATAAACGACAATACTCAAATAAAATTTGTCATAGCGCCTCACGAAATGAACGAGGCCCGTATCAACAAAATCATCGAGGCTACAAAGGGTGGCGCTATTAGATACACACAATGTAACGCCCAGACATCGTTTGACAACACCCAAGTGCTTATCCTTGATACTGTCGGCATACTCTCGTCGGTTTATGGATACGCATCGTGGTCATATATAGGTGGAGGTTTTGGAGTTGGCATACACAACACTTTGGAGGCTGCGACATTTGCTCTTCCAATAGCATTCGGCCCTAACTACCAAAAATTCAAGGAGGCTCGCGATATGGTAGCACTTGGAGTTGCTACCAAAGTTGAGAATGCAGAGGATTTACAGAAGTGGTTTGCGCCTCTGCGCGACGACGAAGACAAACTGCAAAAGGTAAGCATCGCCGCCAAAGATTACACCACAAAAAATCAAGGCGCCACATCGCTCATTATGAAGATTGTATTTCACGATTAACGCCAACAAGGATAATCGCAAACTAAAAAGCCTATCAAACTGTGAGTTGATAGGCTTTTAGTTATTATATTCATCAAATATTTAGCACTTCTCGGTCATAATATTCAGAATCAACTTATCGGTCTCATCCATACCATCACGACCTATCGACGTAAGATTTCGTATCGACGTATCGACATCTTCGTCGATGATACCCTCCAACTTCGACACGCAACGATGCTCCATAGCCATCATCGCCGACAGAACGGCTGTCGATACTCCGCTGGCCAACTTCAAGGCACAACTCGGCTTGGCGCCATCACATATCATACCCGTAAGGTTGGCTATCATATTTTTTACAGCCATAGCGACCTCCTCGTAACCGCCACCCATAAGATAGGTTATACCGCAACTTGAGCCCGATGCGGCAACCACACATCCACACAATGCCGACAGACGGCCAAGGCTCTGCTTGATATATATAACGGTCAGATGACTCAACGCCAAAGCGCGAATAATCTGCTCCTCCGAGGCTCCACACTCCTCACCATAAACCACTACGGGCAGGGTCGCCGTAATACCTTGATTTCCACTACCCGAATTACTCATAACGGGCACCATAGCACCGCCCATACGAGCATCACACGCCGCAGAGGTATAGGACAATATACGCGAGAAGATGCTATCGCCCATAATCTTTATCTCATTTTCGCCACGCAGTGTCTTACCTAAAGAATGACCATAATCGGCGGCAAAGGCACTCTCGGCTGCCGCTTTATTTAGGCGACGCGACTCCAAGATAAACCGCAACTCCTCGATGGGCGACTCTATAGCAAAATCATAGACGCGCTGCAATGTCAACTCCACATCCTGCGCTTTAGCCTGCTCCGATGCGGGTTTACGCTCATCGAGCAGCACCTCGTCATCGCGACGCATATAGACGAATGTCGTATGACCTCCCGATATAATCGCCTCGGCATAGTGACCCGATGCCGTAACCACAACCTCTATATACAATTTTTCCGAGATACCCTCCTTGAGTTGCACCGAAATACGCTTCTCCTCGATAAAACGTCGACCAGCCTCAACAGCCTTTTCGTCAGCATCCTTCAACACCTCAAGACCATACTCCGAACGGCCAACAAGCACACCCAGCGCAATGGCGATAGGCAGACCTATCATTCCCGTACCAGGAATACCTACACCCATAGCATTCTTAAGGATGTTGGCGCTCAATCGCACCGACACCGAATCGGGCTTTGCACCTAACAACTCCGTAGCACGAGCCACACACAACGATACGGCAACAGGCTCGGTACAACCTATGGCGGGGACAACCTCACGTTTGATGAGGGCAACAATGGCCTCTCTTTCGGATGAAGACAGCATACAAAATAAGTTTTACAAATTTTGACAAAGTTACAAACTGTCGAGGATTATAACAACACAAAAATTGCAAAACTTATCAGCGACCTAAAGATTTCTGCTTTTTCAGGTCTCCGCAGAGGCTGGGAATGTACTTTTATTTCTTTGAGATGGCTTTACTATGGCCGACAGACTGCATAGCGAGATATAACTGCCCGTAGTCCATCATATTCTGCAATTCGTTGCGGAAATTATCAAGATGCACCTCCTCCTCGGCGGCCAAATCCTGAAACATCCGTTGCGTTACGCTATCGCCCGCCGATGCGCACTGCGCCGATGCCGAGTTATAGTGGCGAATGGTGGACTCCTCCAACTTTATGGCAAAATCAAACATTGCCTCCATCTCGTGTAGTTGTCGCGTAGGTTCTATGGGATTCAAATCGACATCGCCGCCGAGAAACAGAATGCGTTCGGCAAGCATCTCAACGTGGCGCATCTCATCAATAGCCACCTTATGCATATAACGAGCAACATACTCATAGCCCGCATCCTCCATTCGGATATGAAAATAGATATACTGCATCGATGATGCAATCTCGCGACGTACAGCATCGTTCAACAAATCGATACTCGTCTGAAAGTTGTTTACAATATCTTCCATAATAAAAAAATTTGGAATGTACTTCGCAAAATACATTCCAAACAATCCAATACAATTAAAATTGTAAACTCAGTCGCGTAATCGTTTATTATTTTATTTATACAGGAATCTCTTAATTGAACGCTTGGGAGTGTGCTCAAAACCCTCCTCCACTATCTCAATGCCTACTACTTGGCTATAGCCCGGCAACATCTTGTTCAAATCCTTACGATTCTGCTCCATAGTAGCCGCAATCTCATCCTTGCTCATACCGTCGGTATTCTCGGCAATGGCAACCAATGCATAAAGACGCTTATCGCGCTCTACGATGAGAGACTCTGCTACATAAGGCAACGAATTGAGTTTGCTCTCCAACTCCTCGGGATAGATATTCTGACCATTCGCTGTCAAAATCATACACTTGCTACGGCCACGGATAAAGATATTACCCTGTGCATCGATAATACCCAAATCACCTGTACGCAAATAGCCATCATCGGTGAATACGGCAGCCGTCGCTTCAGGATTCTTATAATAGCCCATCATCACGTTATCGCCCTTAACCTGAATCTCGCCTACAACCTTGGCGGGATTAGAAGAGTCGATACGAACATCGATATTATCGACAGCACGACCAGCCGAGCCAGGGCAGAAAGTATCCCAAGGCTCATAACCAATCAACGGAGCGCACTCGGTCATACCATAACCAACGGTATAAGGCAGGCCAACCTTACGCATAACCTCCTCAACTTGAGGATTGATAGCAGCACCACCTACGACAATTGAGCGGATGTTACCACCAAAGGTATTCAACAATGTCTTGCGGACCTTACCATAGATAAGGTTACGCACACCAGGAATTGATGTTGCAATACGCATCGCAGGCTTGGCCAACGTAGGCATAACCTTGCCCTTGAAAATCTTCTCCAACACCAAAGGTACTGTAATGAAGAGATAAGGCTTAATATCAGCCAACGCCTTCAACAAGATTGTTGGCGTAGGAGTCTTACCCAAGAAATAAACATGAGCACCACCGCTCAACGGATAGAGGAACTCGAAAGCCATACCGTACATATGCGCCATAGGCAACATCGACATCAAAGTGTCACCCTCCTGCACGGGAATACGATTCAAACCGAACTCGATATTTGAAGATATATTACGAGAGGTAAGCATTACGCCCTTCGGAGAACTTGTTGTACCCGATGTATAGTTAATAACGGCCAAATCATCCAAATCACCAATCTGATAATCGGTAACCGACATCTTCATCACTTCGCTATATACCTCGGGGATATGCTTCTTGTTCTCATTAATAATAGACTCCAACAAACCCTCCTTGCGAGAATAGAGCGCCGAGAAATCATCGGTATTAACCGCAGCCTGCAATTTAGGCATACTCTCGAGTGGCATATTCTCCCACATCTTTGACTCGGTAAACAAAACCACACTCTCAGAGTGGTCGGTCAGCGTTGCAATATCCGCTGGTAAAAAATCGTTCAAGATAGGTACTACAACTGCGCGATAACAAGCCGTAGCCAAAAAAGCGATTGCCCAATGCGCACTATTCTTTGCCGCAATAGCCACCTTATCACCTGGCTGAACTCCCAAGCCAGCAAAAATTGCGTGAATACGCTTGATGTCGGTTGCAATTTGAGCAAAGGTGTATGTCGCACCATTATAATCACTCACTGCAGGTTTCTCCCATTTGGTACGAACTGTATCCTTAAAGATACTTAAGTAGTGTTTCATATTTTTTGAAATTTGCTATATTTTCACTCCGACGAAAACCATTGATACGGTTTTCCAAATGCGAATATCGCGCTTCGGGGCAAAATAAAAAAATAATTGGGTCGAGCGACCTATCGTAGGGATAAAAACACTATAAGGGATAAAAATAAGAAATATGGGGTAAAATTTTACATTGTAAAATCCACCCCACATTAAATCAAAACCAGAATATAGCCAATTATTGCTATATTTCAGGCCCCGCCATCAGTACGTTTTGAACATTTTCGATATACGTTTTCGAAATAGGAATATCGGGTACTCCATCAATACCCAACTCAACAAACACACCCTCCTTCTCGCGGCGCAAGACCTTTACCAAATCGAGATTCACAACATACGAACGATGGCATCGGCGAATATGAGTAGATTCCAAATGCTCGGCAATATGTTTGAGTGTATTACGCACCATTACCTTCTTGGCCTGCTTATTATTGACGTACCATACGCAGACATAATTATCGGCCGACTCTACGAATAGCAGATTCTCACGACGTACCGAAAGACGCATATCGCCCTTGTCGTCATAAATTTGGATATAGGCACTCTGAAGCAGTGTCTCATCTTCAGCAAGACGTTGTGTGATATTTCTCAATTGGGCTACACGTTCTTGCCAAATAAAGAATATATAACACATCGTATAAGGGATAAGCAAGATAAAGAAGGTCTTGAAGGTCGAATTACGAAATAGCACCATCACACTTTTATCGGTATCGGTAAAAGATGAAACTATGGTAAAAATCAACGACATTATCAAAATCTCGCAGGCTATCCACAATATATAATGGATATAAGATATATCGCGATGACGCGTATATATCTCCATCATCCATCTGCTGATTGCGGCTACGGCCATACCAACAAGAATCAACCCCAGCGTGATTAACTGTACAGCCAACTCGCGCGAGGGAATATTCAACCACGAGAGCGCCTTACCTTGAGGGTCAATCTTATCGAAATCGAATGGGCTATAGATAGTGATGAACAAGAGGGCGAAGATGGGCACGAAGATAATCATCGTGATTTGGTTCGACCTCTTATATATAAATCTCGGGATTGGATGCATCATCACCTATATATAATAAATATGAATTAATACTCCTATAAACACAACGAACTATCGCACCTCCAATGAAGCACGGCACAATACATCGCCTGCTGCATTACGAAACTCGTAAAGGTGCAGATTATCGCGCTCCTCGCTAAAAAGCGACAACTCGTCACCATAACGCGCCTCGCGCATAAAGTTGATATCCATACGCAACTTCTCGAGTCGCTCCAACATCTCAATAGGCATTGTATCAAATATAATATCGATATAACGCATCGTATTCATATGACGGTTGAAGTCTATATCGCTATATGTTACACTATGCTTCACAAGAGGCTCACCATCAACTGCCGCCAATCGGCGCGGACGCTCACAGGGCGAGGGAGCATCGACCATATTACCCTCGTGAGCCTTGGCCATAGCATTCATATCGGCAGGCATACGCGTAGAGAAATCGAGCATACACCACTGCGACACTGCACGACCAAAATTACAACCCTCGGCATCTACCATCTCGAAATTACGAGTAGATGAGAGGCGATTGTAATCGCTAATCCAGGTGTAAAGCGTAAACTCGCTATACTCCTGTGGCAAATGGTCCAACTCGAAACAAATACGAGAAAGTACCCAGCCATAGTTATTTTGCGCCAAAGCATCTACACCAAATCCTCGAGAATGGGCATCGTCGCCAGCGGCACCAAGAATCATATCAAACGTAGAAGATACCGAAAGACGTCTTGTAAAATCGACTTGTTTGGGAGCAATCTTATACTTGAATATACTTTTTTCCATACATCAATTATTATACTTTTTATAACTCGTATTTTATGTCTTGGTTATTTATTCTTTACCACCAGCACCGCATCGGCACATATCTGTCCCGTAACCTTTCCGCCATTGGTAAACTCCACATAGGCAGGCTTGCCCTTCTGCAAATCATACTCTCCGAGCGCCACCCACTCACCAGAGGTCTGACCCTTAACCGTTATACGACCAGCATCGAGCCATACTAATTCATCCTTCGCACCATCGTTCACTACAATCTCTGTAACCTTCGAAGAGCCATTACGACGAATGAAATAGGTATAAACGGTATATTTACCATCACTGCTAACCTCAAACGGGAAGCGCAAACGCTCATCCTTGCGCGATGGGTCAAGCAAGAAATAAGAACGGCCATAACCGTTGCTCGCATTCACACGTTTCCAGCCCGAATCCGCGGCTACATCGATATCGACATCATCAACCACAACATCGGGAGCAGAGCCATCCAGTAAAGGATTTTCGGCATACATTCTTTGAATCTCCCTTACATCGACCTCCTGCACCTTTACTCCGCCATCGATAGCCAAACACGCAGCCTTTGCCGCACTTTGAGCCAAAAGCATAAATACAGGCTCCATACGGATAGAGCCATAGGCTATATGGCTGGCTGACAAACATACGGGAACAAGCAGATTATCGCATTGCTCGCGCTTAGGAGTAATTGAGCGATAGGCGATATCATAAGGCGAGCCGCCGTGAACCTCGACGTTACCCTCGTTCTTAACCATCTTAACGCCATCCTTTTCAATTACAATACGTTGGCAGTTATGCGAATCCATAGTATAGGCCGCCATTCCGATACCATCCTCTACCGAAGTCTTATTCTCACAATCGGCCTGCGTTGCTACATACTCGCCAACCATACGGCGTGCCTCACGGATATAGAGTTGCGGAGTCCAATGCTCCGTTTCGATATATTCATCCTTGGGCAGGCCATACGATAGCATCTGCTCACGCAACTTCTGCGGCACACGCTCATCGTGGCCCATAAACCACAATAGGCCGAGAGTATAATCCTTATGAGCCTGAATAATCGCTTCACGCTCGTCATACGATGCCTCGGGATAGTTGTGATTCATACCAATCATATCGGTAGAGAATGCACCACGATTATTTATATCAGTCTTATTATTGGGCATAGGGCTGATGATAAAATATGAATTAAGGTTATCCGATTTCATTGCCTCAATCACACGCAACAGCAACTCGTAATACTCAGGATTATAGTTTGCAGGCTTCTCTATCGGGAGTATATTATCCTTGTCTTTGGTGAGGCAAATACGATAATTATATGCCTGCACCATACTATCACCACTACCCGTTTCGGCCATCGTCGCTGGCGAAATACCCCACAACAGGCCACTCTCGGGATTACCCTTCTCGACATAAGGGTCAACGCCATCGGGGAATTGGTGATTCTGCAACATATGCACACCATTCCACGTCTCGCCATATTGGCTATTGGGCTCTCGGCCTACAACATATTCAACGCCCGAACGAGCCATCAAATCGCCCTCATAAGAGCAATCGATAAATACTTTGGCTTTAACACTCGTGCGGCCACAGAATTTCTCGATATTTTCCAACTTTATAGAAGTTATCGAAGTGCCCTGTTTATTGGCCGAGAGAATGCGATGGCCATACAGTACATCGACATTGCCTCGTTCGATGTAGTCTTTATACACTTTCTCGGCAACGCTTGGCTCAAAAACCCAATTCTCCAACGCTCCATAGTGCGCTCCGACGCGACGATAAAAATCAAGCGACAGGCCCTTAACAACTTGCTTATTTCCAATATCAGTTTGGCCCAAGCCGCCCGACGACATACCGCCCAAGCGATAAGCAGGCTCAATAAGCAAAACGCTCTTACCCTGCTGGGCAACTGCATAGGCTGCGATTACGCCCGCCGAGGTACCTCCATAGACACAAACATCACATTCAAACTCCTGACGTGAACATCCCACGCCAAGCATCATTGTTAAAGCGACAATCGACAATATGATTCTCTTCATAACGCACTTAATTTTTATCATCACACAGTTTACAAAATGAATATTACAAGCAATCGACAACGTTGCACTGACACTGCTGCAACACCTCTACACACTTGTCTATATCGTTGGGACGGATAACGACATTAGCCTTATCGCCCTCGGCAAAAGCATACATATACTCGATAAATATATCTTCAGCAGCAAGATGCTCCAATATAGAAGATAATGCGCCCGCCTCGTGAGAGCAACTGATGCATACAACATCTGTCAGCATCACTGCAAAATTCGCTTCACGAAGTACATCCACAGCCTTATCGACATCCGATACTATCAATCGCAAGATTCCGAAATCGGTGGTCTCGGCCATCGAGAAAGCGTGCATATTAAAACCGTGCTTGCCCAATATTTTGGCAACCTCGTTGATACGACCTGTCTTATTCTCAAGGAATACTGATAATTGTTTGATTCTCATATCACTATGGATTTATTATTTTAACACTCTGTTATCAATAACGTGCTTACTCTTGCCCTGACTGCGCTCGATGCTACCAGGCTCCATCAATCTAACGTCGGCTGCAATCGAGAGTACGCTCTTAAGTTTGTCGCTCAACGCCTTCTTCATATCCAGCATACGACCAATATCATCGCTGAAGAAATCACGACGAACCTCAACCTGCACCTGCAATGTATCGAGATTATTCACTCTATCGACTACCAACATATACTGCGGCTCAAACTCCTGCATCTCGAGAATAACGCTCTCAACCTGCGACGGGAATACGTTGATACCACGAATAATCAACATATCGTCGCTACGGCCTACAATGCGTCCCATACGCACCGATGTACGGCCACAGGCACATTGGCCCGCCTCAAGCGTACATAGGTCCTTGGTGCGATAACGCAACAGAGGCATACCCTCCTTTGTCAAAGTTGTAAATACCAACTCACCGCGCTCGCCATATGGCATAGACTCCAGCGTCTCGGGGTTGATGATTTCGGGATAGAAGTGGTCCTCGCAAATATGAGAGCCATTCTGCTCACTACACTCGTACGACACTCCTGGGCCCATAATCTCGCTCAAACCATACAGGTTATAACCCTTAAGACCCAAACGCTCCTCAATTTCACGACGCATACTCTCGGTCCACGGCTCGGCACCAAATGCTCCTACTCGCAGACTAATATCATCCTTCGAAAGGCCCATCTTGTCGAGCGTCTCGGCAAGATAGAGGGCATACGACGGAGTACAAGCGATACCTGTAATCTTCAAATCGCGAATCAGGCGGATATGCTTTTCGGTATTACCTGTCGATGTCGGGATTACCGTAGCGCCCAAATTCTCAACGCCATAGTGGGCGCCCAAACCACCCGTAAACAATCCGTAACCGTAACTTACCGAGAAGGTATCTTCGCGCGTAACGCCATAGGCAGTCAAACTACGAGCCATAACCTCCGACCAAACGGCCAAGTCCTTACGGGTATAGCCCACAATCGTAGGATTACCCGTAGTTCCCGACGAGGCGTGTACACGAACTATCTCCGAAGCAGGGGCTGCCTGCAAACCATAAGGATAGTTATCGCGCAAATCCTGCTTGGTAGTAAAGGGCAGTTTCACAATATCATCGATAGTATGAATATCCTCGGGTGCAACATCCATCGCCTGCATCTTATTGCGATAAAACGGCACATTGTGATAGACATACGTTACCAACTTCTGCAAACGCTTGCTCTGCAAAGAGTGCATCTCATCACGACTCATACACTCTTTATTGGGATTCCAAATCATAGTTTTCTACATTTTTCCAATTAACCTAACAATCCAATCAACGTTTAACACAGGGGGTGGTCCTCGCTAAAGGCCTTCATACGCTCTGCCAGAACATCGTATAAGTCCTCTCGCATACGCGAGCAGCAAGCCCTGACGCCTTGTTGTTCGCTACCCGTTGTAGAGAGCGAGATACTGCTCACACCATAATACAACAACTCCTGCAGCAACTCTCCGCCACTCATCTGGCCATAGCCAATCGTAAAGAAGAATCCATCACCTACGTTTTGTGTCACATCAGAATCATATACGATACGGAAACCGTTATCTACAAATATCTTCTTCATTCGCTCCGTGCGGTGGGCATATTCGCGTGTATCCTCAACGAAATTAATCTCGCCATCGCAAGCCAAACGCAACATCTCGGCATAGGCATACTGTGTAGAGGCCGTACAACCCGATGTAATCATATAGAGTATAGAGGCTATAAGCGTGTGGCCAAATACTCCCGAATCGTTATATCGCTCGGCCAACGCTGGGAATTGTCTATCGAAGAGTTTGTCGCTGATGCAAATCATAGCCATACGCTGACCTGCATAACTGAATATCTTCGATGACGACAGCATCAGTATATAGTTGTCGGTATATCGTGCCACAGTAGGAGCATATGGAGGCTCAAACGGATGACCCAAATCTCGACGGAAATCCATACAGAAGTAAGCCAAATCCTCCATCACCACAACATCGTACTTTGTAGCCAACTCGCCAATTATAGCCAACTCCGACTCCTCCAGACATATCCACGCAGGGTTATTAGGATTGGAATATACAATGGCGGCCACATCGCCCGAAGAGAGCATCTCCTCCAACTTCTCGCGCAACTTCTCACCTCGGTGGTTATATATATCAAACTCCTTCCACGAAGCACCAATCACTCGCAACTGCGACTTTTGAATGGGGAAGCCTGGGTCGATAAACAACACCTTGTCTTTACCCTTTTCGCGCTGCACACAAGCGATAAACGAGCCAAACGAGCCTGCGACGCTACCTACCGTAGGCACACACGCACGCGCAGACACATCGACATCCAAAAAGGCCTTTACAAATCGAGCAGCCTCGCTCTTTAGTTCGGGTACGCCTGCCGCCGCGGGATATTGTGAGCCAACGCCCCTATCCAACGCAGCCTTCTCGGCCTCGACACCTCGCGCATTGACTGGCAAACCCGGTGAGCCCTGGTCCATACGGACAAAGGGTATTCCCGTAGTCTGCTCAAGATATTGCGCCACAAGCAGCACCTCGCCAATCGTAGCACGCGAAAGGTCGGCTATGTGCAACTCCTCAACCGCCTTGGCAACTAATTCTTCACTAAAAATTTTCATACTCTTTAGGCGTTTGGGTTACTACTCATTTATGGCATTCAAGCCTAAATCAAAGGCCCGAAGATTCATCTCGACAACAGCCTCGCCCTTCGATGCAAATACTCGCTTGATGCTCTCACGCAACTCTTCGGCAGAGAGAATCTCAATATATCGTGCAGCCATACCGAGCAACACAACATTGGCACTCTTGGGCATACTATTCTGGCGAGCCAAATCCTCGATAGGCAACGCTGCCGTGTGAGGCATCTTCTCCAACTCTGCCATAAGTTGTTGCTCATCGGGATAGTTCGGAATATTCTTAAACGGATGCGATGATGTTACAATCCAGCCCTCCTCAACAAGATAAGGAACATAACGCAAAGCCTCCATAGGCTCCATAGAGATTATGAGGTCGGCTGCACCCTCACGAATCAAATCCGAATATATAGGCTCGGTAGATAGACGCAGAGTTGACTGCACATCACCTCCTCGTTGGCTCATTCCGTGTACCTCGGCCTGCTTGAGGTTTACGCCAGCCTTTGCCGCCGCCTCGCCTATGATGGTTGCAATGGTGAGGATACCTTGTCCTCCGACACCTGCCAATATGATATCTTTCTTCATTACTTCTGCGCTCTTTTTTGACGTAACTTACGGTTCAAGGTCTGGATACACTCTCGACGGGGAATAATCACAGATACACCATTATACTCTATCTCCTCTCGGATAACTCGAGTTATCTCCTCCATATTTTTGGGCAGAGGTACTACTACTCTGACGTGCGACGGCTCGACTCCCAAACCAACGCATATAGCCTCAAACTTATTCGTACCAGCCGAGTCCTGACCGCCTGTCATTGCAGTGGTGAGGTTATCGGAGATAATAACCGTTATATTTGAATTATCGTTTACAGCATCCAACAGGCCCGTCATTCCCGAATGGGTAAAGGTTGAATCACCTATTACTGCAATGGCAGGATATAGCCCTGCATCGGCAGCACCCTTGGCCATTGTGATAGATGCTCCCATATCGACACAACTATCTATTGCGCGGAACGGAGGCAATGCACCAAGCGTATAGCAACCTATATCACCAAAGATGCGAGCATCGGGATACTCGGCTGCCACTCTATTTAGAGCATCATACACATCGCGGTGTCCACAACCCTGGCACAATGCAGGAGGACGTGGAACAACATTTTCTGCCGCAGAAAAACTATGCTTAACGGCAATACCCATTGCTTCGCCTACATTATCGGGGTTTAACTCACCCATACGCGGCAAAGCACCCGTCAAACGACCTCGTAACTTATAATCGGCACCAAGCAATGCGGCCACCTGCTCCTCGACAACGGGTTGTCCATCCTCTGCTACAAGCAGACTTTTGCACTTAGCCGCCAAAGCCTTGATTGCGGCAACGGGCAACGGATACTGCGACACCTTCAGAACGGGAATACCAGCGGCAGAGGGGTTATTCTCCATAACATAATTATAGGCTATACCACAAGCCACGATACCCAATTCGGCCTTATCAGCATCCATCTGCAAATTATTGTAGGGCGACTTCTCGGCACTATCCAACAACTCGCTCTGCTTCTCAACGAGCGAAGCGTATTGGCGGCGAGCGTTACCAGGCAACAACACCCAATGCGTACGCTCATTATCGGGGTTTAATCCATTTTGCGCTACGCTATGCCCCACTTCAACATCAGCACGAGAATGCGCCAATCGCGTAACTACACGCATCAACACAGGCAAGCGCAACTGCTCCGACATTTCAAAAGCAAAAAGCATCATATCGTAAGCCTCCTGCTGCGACGATGGTTCAAGGATGGGTATCATAGCGAACTTACCGTAGAAGCGCGAATCCTGCTCATTCTGCGAAGAGTGCATCGAAGGGTCATCGGCTGCAAGTACGACCAAACCACCATTCACGCCCGTAATTGCTGAATTGACAAACGCATCGGCCGCCACATTCATTCCAACGTGCTTCATACAAACCAAAGCTCGCTTGCCCGCATACGACATACCAAGTGCCGCCTCCATAGCGGTCTTCTCGTTAGTACACCAGCGACTACGCACATCCTCGGCGTGAGCCTGAATATACTCTGTTATCTCGGTGGACGGAGTACCAGGATAAGCATATACGCCACTTATGCCAGCATCTATAGCACCCTGTGCCACAGCCTCATCGCCCAAAAGTAATCTTTTATTAATTGTCATATCTAACCTAACTAAATTCAATCTTTATTTACAGTTGCACGTTTCATAGCCCTATAACTTTGCCTATATATCTTGCCTATATATCGGCATCGTTAAGGACTGGAAATTTTTCGCGAAAGGCACGCAGGCTCTCCATATCGACCTCTGCCGTAGCCTCGCACTCCTCACCCTTTGCACAAGCAGCTATGCACTTGCCATAAGGGTCAATGACAACGCTACCGCCACAATACTCACACGAGGGGTCTGCGCCGACACGGTTTACGCCTGCAACATAGCACTGATTCTCGATAGCACGAGCCACCAGCAAAGCGCTCCACGCCTCAACGCGAGGTGTAGGCCAACTTGCCACATAGAGTATCATATCGTAATCGCCCCTATTACGCGACCATACGGGGAAACGCAAATCGTAACACACCTCAAGCAAGAATCTCACACCACGAAACTCCACAACGACGCGCTCCTCACCCGCCGTAAAACGCAGATGCTCGCCTCCATAGGTGAACAGATGCTTTTTATCGTAAGCCGTAACGCTACCATCGGGCTTAACGAAATAGAATCTGTTATAATATTTTTCGCCATCCTTAACGGCCACACTACCCGCTATGGCGGCATCCGTCTGCGCAGCCTTTGCCTTCATCCACTGCAACGTGGGGCTATCTACGCTCTCGGCTATACCTTCGGGGCAGGTACAAAATCCCGTCGAGAACATCTCGGGCAAGAGATACAAATCGGAATGGGGATTACGGTCGATAGCCTCATCGGCACGCTGTCGATTAACCTCGGGGGTAGCCCACTCTATATCTCGTTGAAGTATTGTTATTCTCATTTCACCTATTCTTAACCACACAAAGATACAAAATTATGGCTTACGTTGTAAAAAAACTGCATATTTTCCCACCTTTGGCAGAATATTTATTAATCTATGCAATATATTGAATAAGAAAATTCATATCTTTGTAGATAGTTATTCGGCCATAAATGATATGGTCATTCGAGAGGATATGTGATTATTAGAGCAAGAAACAATTATAACACTATAAATATTATGAGCAAAGAGTTAGAATTATGTCCCAATAGGCTTGTGGGATATATTGGTAAACCAAACAAAGAGTTTACAAAAGCTGATATTATCCGTTATATCACCGAGAATGAGATACAGATGGTCAATTTTATGTATCCCGCAGGTGATGGTCGTTTGAAGACACTCAACTTCGTAATCAACAATGCGGCATATCTTGATGCCATTCTCACTTGTGGAGAGAGAGTAGATGGCTCAAGTCTATTCCCATTCATCGAAGCGGGTAGTAGCGACCTCTATGTATTGCCACGATTCTCGACTGCATTCCTGGACCCGTTTGCAGAGATTCCTACGCTGGCAATGCTCTGCTCGTACTTCAACAAAGATGGTGAGCCGCTGGAGAGTTCTCCCGATAACACACTTCGTAAGGCTTGCAAAGCGTTTAACGACGTCACTGGAATGGAGTTTCAGGCTATGGGCGAGTTGGAGTATTATGTAATCGCTCCCGACTGCCGACTCTTCCCCGCTACCGACCAAAAGGGGTATCACGAATCGGCTCCATACGCCAAATTCAACGAATTCCGCCAGCAATGTATGGCCTACATAGCACAGGCAGGAGGCCAAATCAAATATGGACACTCGGAGGTGGGTAACTTTACAATCAACGATGTTACATACGAACAGAACGAGATTGAGTTCTTGCCCGTCAAGGCAGAGGATGCAGCCGACCAATTGATGATTGCGAAGTGGATTATCCGCAACCTGGCTTATCAATATGGTTACGATATTACATTTGCTCCAAAGATTACCACAGGTAAGGCTGGCTCTGGCCTGCACGTTCATATGCGCATCGTAAAGGATGGTCAAAATCAGATGCTCGACGGAGGTGTGTTGTCAGCAACGGCTCGCAAGGCTATTGCAGGTATGATGGAGTTGGCGCCCTCAATTACAGCATTCGGCAACACCAACCCTACTTCATACTTCCGCCTTGTACCTCATCAGGAGGCACCAACAAACATCTGCTGGGGCGACAGAAACCGTTCGGTTTTGGTGCGTGTTCCGCTGGGTTGGGCCGCAAAGAGCGATATGTGTAAGATTGCTAATCCTTTGGAGGCTGAAAGCAACTACGACACATCACAGAAGCAGACCGTTGAGATGCGTTCACCCGATGGCTCGGCCGATGTATATCAGTTGATTGCAGGCTTGGCAGTGGCGTGTCGTCACGGCTTTGAGATGGATAATGCATTGGAGGTAGCCGAGAAGACCTATGTGAATGTAAACATCCACCAAAAGGAGAACGAGGATAAGTTGAAGGATTTGGCTCAACTGCCCGACAGTTGCGAGGCTTCGGCCGACTGCTTGGAGCGTCAGCGTGAGGTATTTGAGCAGCACAATGTCTTCAGCCCTGCAATGATTGACGGCATCATCAAGCGTCTGCGCTCTTACGGAGATAAGACTCTGCGCCAAGAGATTGATGGCAACCAGGAGGAGATGCTCAAATTGGTAAACCGCTATTTCCACTGCGGATAATCAGCAGCATATATTAAATCAAGAGGCTACAACCATTACGGCTGTAGCCTCTTGATTTTTACATCATTGCCCCTATCGCTACATACTCTCAATTTGGCGAAGCGCAGAACAGATGCTTATATAAGCCTCAACCAAGTCGGCGGGCAAATAAAAATATTGATTCGATGACTCGAAAGCAATAGAAGAATCAGCAGACAAGATAGGCAACATCTGGCGTATCAACTCCTGCTCCTGCAAACATTGCTCGCACATTATTTTCTTATACTGCTCACGCTCCTCGGCACTTTCGCTCGTTCTATACTTGTTACGGGCCTCAAAGAAACGGGCCTGAACAGCCGACGATTTATGATGAATACGCACCGCCTCGGCACGATGCAACTGCGTCAAGACCTTGTCTCGAACATCGCCTTTGGCTACTTTATGAGCCTGACGAAGCAGATTTACACCCTGCTCGAAGCCATCGGCGCACTTCTCGTGCAAAGCAATCCATACATTCAACGGATAAACCGAGCGCCAAGCATCGTAATTGTCGTACGGCATACCAACCATAGTAGCCGCATACTGCGTAACATTCATATAGAACGGATTGGATGGACCAGCGTGCTGCGGGCCTGTATATACAGTACTAATATGATACGGATAATTCTCAAATCCTTCAGAGCATTTACGCCAAGCCTCGCGCACTAACTCTCCTACCTTCGCGCCATATTCACTGCGAGCGAACTCCGAAACGACATATTCAGCAGCATCTCCCGGTTTGATTGATTGGAACAATTTAAGGTTTTCCGATGGATAACCACCCAAACTCCAACTCAACATCACACCATTTACATTCTGTTGCGATAGATTTGTCGCGTGACGGGCAACCAAATCCAACACCGGAATTGAAGGTACGATAGCCATCTCCCAAGTCGCATTAACCTGCACCTTGGCTACGGTTTTAAGTCCTGCACGACGCGCCATCTCCCAATTACGCTGTGCACGAGGGCCAGGACCTACCGCTGACAGAGAGTATTCGCCTACAGATGAGGCTACACCGCCTCGCTCAATAGGCTGCGACCATTCGCTAACCGACATAAACCAACACTCCTTGGGTAGTTGGTTGATAATCTTTTCACACTTATCATCGGGCCATCCCCAATCCCACACAATAACTTTTGCATCGGGTGCCGCTTTATGAACGCCTTGCTCAATGGCACAATTTATCTCGGCTATCATATCGGCATAATCACGCTCTTTACATAGTGGACATTCGTGATAGTTACGCGACACACAAGTGGTGTGATTCTCCGATGCAGTGATGGTAAAGACTCCACCCAAGCCATTGACCTGACTAAAGAGGCTCTCCATCGAGCGGCTCAGCCACGCCAACACTTCGGGATTTGAAGAACAGAACGAATACAAATCACCCAATTTTGAGCCAGCGTATGACATACGCTGGGGCGAGCCATCGAAATACTCTTCACCCATAGCACGCGGCTCGTTTAGATAGAGATATATTTTGATTCCATATTTGGCGGCACGCTCTACCAAACGATTCATTCCTGCAATACGCTCTGCGGCACGTTCATCACCAGGAAATCCCTTTTCATCAGGTTCAACCAAAGTTCTTAATACAGAGTGTAGCCATATTCCGTTTACACCCACCTCCTGCAATCGGCGGAACAACTCCTCGGGGTATGAACTCAACTCCTTGTCCAGCAAAGGGTCACCATAATCGGTAAAATAGGGGAATATCATCCTTAACTCAAATCCGTTGGAATCTAAATTTGCGGGTTGGTCAGATTTTATAGTCTGCACCTTATCGAACTCGCGCATAAACCCGAAACGAGGCTCCTCAACACGCAAAGCCTTTTTGCCCAATGTGCGCACATCAGCCGCAATCTGGGCCGCACGCTGACGCATCTCCGAAGTTGGCTCCACATAACGCAAAGGCTCACACCAAGGTTTTAGATTACCTAATTTTATATACAGAAAATCGTCCTCGATTAAACGGAAACGCAACTCCTCTCGACTCATATCCAAAAGTTGCATTAATTGCTCATAAGGCAAAAGATGCCAATTTCGTCGCGCAATTGTGATATAACCGCGCGTCGTGGCCCACTCTGGCTCGATAACCTGCTGACGAGGCAGACCCATCGACACAGCCAACTGCTCAACATTCTCAACCGAAGTAGAGAGCACCTCGGCCAATCGCGTTTTATCGACAACACTCCAATTTCGCCACACAAAAGCATACTGACGATGAGGGAAATAATCGAGTTCCAAAGCAGCCTTACGCCCCTCCTCACCTGGCAGGGCTACTTGTCCTTGAGCGAAAGCCGAAACGATGCAGAATGTAAATAATAGAATAGATGTTAACCGTTTCATAGATTTTCTATTTTTCGTTTTACAAAATTAAAAAAATTAAGTGGAAGAACAAATTATAACATCGAAAAAAATTACGTTCAACCCTACTATTATTATAAACAGGTGCCTGAAATTTGTTTTTTTGAATATAAAGGCGTATTTTCGTACTTTAATACATATAACGCATTAAAATTATAACAGATACGATATGAGAAAATTATTTATTTCTGCTGTAGCGGCCTTGGGTATAATAGCTACTACCGCAACAGCGCAGGATTTTTCGCCGCTGAAAGGGTTTGCCTATGGCGAGCAGGATGCGCCGCGAGGCTACGAATCAAAGAATCCCGAATGGGAGTCTCCCGAAGAGTTATCGCTCAACAAAGAGCAGCCCAAAGCGTGGTTTTTCCACTTCGGCAGCGAGGAGAGTGCCCGCAAGGTATTGCCCGAGAATAGCGAATATTACCTTTCGCTCGACGGCACTTGGAAATTCCATTGGGTAAGTCATCCCGAAGAGCGTCCACAGGAGTTTTACAAGCCTACGTTTGATGTTTCGGCGTGGGATGATGTGGAGGTGCCGATGAACTGGAATGTTTATGGATTGCAGAAGGATGGCAGCCAGAAATACGGCACACCAATCTATGTAAATCAGCCCGTAATCTTCAAGCACTCGGTAGCCGTAGGCGACTGGAAGGGTGGCGTTATGCGTGAGCCCGCTCCACACCACACCACTTACAAGCACCGTAATGAGGTTGGTTCATATCGCCGTCAATTTACCATTCCCGAAGAGTGGGATGGCCGACAGATTTACATCAACTTTGATGGTGTCGATTCATTCTTCTATCTTTGGATAAATGGCCAATATGTAGGTTTCTCGAAGAACTCACGCAACTTGGCGGCATTCAACATTACGAAGTATTTGGTCAAAGGCGAGAATATGGTAGCAGTAGAGGTTTACCGCAGTTCCGACGCTTCGTTCCTCGAATCACAAGATATGTTCCGTCTGCCGGGTATATTCCGCACGGTATCACTTACAGCAACCAATCCCGTCGAAATACGCGATTTACGAGTTACAACCGACCTCGACGAGTCATATCGTGATGCGAAAGCAAATATCAGCGTCGATATACGCAACCTAACGAATAAAGCTGCAAAAGGATACAGAGTGCTGGCCGCAATCTACAAGAACGAACTCTATAGCGATGAGAATACTCCGATAGATGAGGCAAGGGCGATAACACCTATTGAAATTACCGAGCCAATGGCTATGACTACCGCATCATTGGCTATAAATGTTAAGAATCCCGCCAAGTGGAGCGCCGAGGAGCCTAACCGCTATACGCTAGTCGTAAGCCTCTTGAATAAGAAGGGCAATATTGTGGAGCGCGTATCTACTCACTTTGGCTTCCGCGAGGTAGAGATTCGCGACACAAAAGCCGAAGATGATGAGTTCGGATTGGCAGGCCGTTACTACTACCTCAACGGTAAGCCCATCAAGATGAAGGGTGTAAACCGCCACGAGAGTAATCTTGAGCGTGGCCACGCCATCACACGCGAGCAGATGGAGAAAGAGGTTATGTTGATGTTGAAAGGTAACATCAACCACGTACGTTGCGCCCACTACCCCGATGCACCATATTGGTATTATTTGTGCGACAAGTACGGCATTATGTTGGAGAATGAGGCTAATATCGAGAGCCACCAATACTACTACGGAGCGGCATCGCTTTCGCACGTTCCCGAGTTTTTGGATGCTCACATTGCTCGCGTGATGGAGATGGCTCACGCCACAATCAACCACCCCTCGATTGTCATCTGGTCACTCGGTAACGAGGCTGGCCCTGGCGAGAATTTCGTGAAGGCATACAACTCTCTTAAGGCATTTGACGCTACTCGACCTGTGCAATATGAGCGTAATAACGACATTGTCGATATGGGTTCAAATCAGTATCCCTCAATCGGCTGGACACAATACGCCGTAACGGGTAAGGCTCCTATTAAGTATCCGTTCCACATCTCGGAGTATGCTCACTCGATGGGTAATGCCGTGGGTAATCTGCAAGATTACTGGGATGCAATCGAGAGCACCAATTTCTTTATGGGAGGTGCTATATGGGATTGGGCCGACCAATCATTCTGGAACTACGACAAGCAGAGTGGTGTAAAATATATGGGTTATGGTGGTGACTTCGGCGACCGTCCCAACGACCACACATTCTGTATGAACGGAATAGTATTCCCCGACCATAGCCCCAAGCCACAATATTATGAGGTAAAGAAGGTTTATCAGAATGCGGGTATCACGCTTACCGAGAATGGCGAGATTGAGATTTTCAACAAACGTTACTTCCTGCCGCTGAACGACCTGCAAATAAAGGTTTCGTTATGGGAAGATGGCAAGCAGGTGAGCGAGTATATCCATCCCAAGATGGAGATTGCCGCACGCCAAAGCAAGAGTTTCAAGCCGCTATTAGACCTCTCGGCGCTAAAGGCCGAAAAGGAGTATTTCATTAAGGTACAACTCCTACTCGATAAGGATATGCCCTGGGCAAAGAGGGGTTATGTACAGATGGAGGAGCAGTTACCGCTGAAGACTGCTATAAAGAATCAATACATAGCCGACATTGCAAAGTGCGATACAGAGTTAAAGGTTGCAACAAATGGCTCGATTACGACAATCACTGGCGGCAAAGAGCCCTTCACTATCGCATTCAACAACGAAAGCGGAGCATTGCACAGCCTAACATACAACGGTACGCAGATTCTCGATGAGGGTAACACAATGCGACTCTACACCTATCGTGCGCCTGTCGATAACGACAACTGGGCATTTAGCCGTTGGTTTGCATTGGGCTTGTTCGACACAGAAGACAAGGTGCTCTCGAGCAAGACAACAGGCATAAACGAAGATGGAAGTATTGTTATGCAATATGTTGTCCGCACACAGGCCAAATACGCAGGCAAGAGAGTAAAGAACGAGGATAATAGTTTCACTCTCGCAAACGAGGAGAAGGAGATGACCGATGACGATTTCCACTTTATTTCGAATCGTATTTGGACTATCTATCCCGATGGCTCTATCGAACTCAACAGTGTAGTTACAGGCAGCGAGGGCTCTGTAAATTTGGCTCGTATGGGTTACGAGATGCAACTCAACAAAGGCCTGACCGAATATACTTATTATGGCCGTGGCCCGCAGAACAACTACAACGACCGCTCGACAGGCGCATTCATAGAGCAACATCGTAGCACCGTAAAGGAGCAGTTCGTTCATTTCCCCAAACCGCAGGATATGGCCAACCGCGAGGATGTGCGCTGGGCTACGCTTACAAACAAAGCGGGCAATGGTTTAATGATAGTTTCGACCGAAGGTATGTCAACATCGGCTTTGGAGTGGAATTCCGTTGAACTCACCGAGGCTGCACACCCCTACCAATTACCCACATCGTCGGGCACTTGGCTTAACATCGACAAGAAGGTGAATGGTCTGGGAGGTAATAGTTGTGGCCAGGGTGGCCCACTTGCGCCCGATGTGGTTAAGTCAGCAGAGAATTCTGTAGGATTCATCTTGCGCCCGATAAAGAGCGGAGACGACTACTCTCAAAAAGCAAATGTTTTGCCTTCGGGAGCAACACCTATTATGTTGTCACGCAACGTACGCGGAGTAGTAACTATGAGTTGTGCAAAGGCTGATGCCGAGATATACTACAAGTTAGGAGAAAAGGGCAATGCTACGCTCTACACCGAGCCTATTGATATGAGCAAGGGTGGCGATATAATTGTTTGGGAGAAGAGTGCGCCAGCATTGGCGGCAACATACTCTTACGCCGAGATTACATCTATCCCCGTAAGCATAGCCTTTGCTTCGAGTCAGGAGACAGGCAACGAGGCCACATACATCGTGGATGGCGACCCAACGACATTCTGGCATACGATGTACTCTGTAACGGTTGCCAACTTCCCGCATTACATCGATTTTGATGCTAACCACGAAGTGAACATAAAGGGATTCAAATATATGCCACGCCAAGATGGTAGCCCCAACGGTAACATCAAAGCCTATAAGATTCAGGTTAGCAACGATGGCAAGGATTGGTCGGAGCCTGTAGCGCAAGGTGAGTTTGCAAACAACTCAAAGCCACAGACTGTAATGTTCAAGTCGCCCGTCAAGGCTCGTTATGTGAGATTCACGGGATTGAGTTCACAGAATGGACAGGACTTTGGTTCGGGTGCAGAGTTTGAATTGATAAAGGAGTAAGAGCATTAGATGAAATTAGCGGCTTGCGTAATGGCAAGCCGCTAATTATTTATAATTCTTTCATTTAAGCCTTAAAGACTACTTCTAAACCATCATACGCCGCCGCCAAAGGTGCTGGTAGAGTCGCATCCAACTCCTTTTGCGTAGGGTGCAATGTGCGGGCCATATGCGTCAGATAGACAGGCTGACCAGCGGGTGGTGTATAACGCTTCGTCTTCTCCAATACTCGCACAATACGCTCCACGCCACCTACGCTCGTATGTGTAAAAACGCGATAATCATCATCGTGGCCCATACCCATCGTAGCCTCCATAATAAGCGCTGTAATAGGTTTACCTGCTCTATCGTGAGCATCTATTCCTGCCAAACGAGCAGCAACAGCAGGAATGCCGCCTGTATCGGTAGCATAAATCAATCGCGCCCCACCCTTCTCCAACAGATAGATAAGCGCCTGCTCGAAAGCATAACCCGTAGCGTGACTTGCGGGCAGAGGTGTGATAGCCAAATCACCGATATGGACCGCTTGTCCAACATATAGTGGAATAATTTCGGGCATTGGCGCCTGCAACTCACTGGCGGCACGCAGAAAATCATTCTTGGCAATATCGTACCACGTTTGACTCAAATATACACGCTTTACACCCGCTTTGAGTGCTGTTGCGGGATGATAATGGTCGCCGTGCGAATGGGTATAGAATATCGTATCGGGACTACAACCCTCGGGAAGCATCTCAAGATTGGTTCGCGTAAAATCCATCAAGATATGGCCATCGATAAGGATGCTCGACAGACGGCGATGCTCGCCTCGCTCATCCTTGCCATTCCAATCGGCAGCACCCGTACCGAGGAAACGCACTGCGATACCTTCATCTGCGGGCCCACCAACAGACTCCGATTGAGAGTCAAACACTTTGGCGTGAACACCTTCGGCTCCTACAGCCAAAAGCGATGTTGCAGCCACCTGCATAAACTGTTTTCTATTCATAGGTCTAAATATCAATACACAAATATACCGATTTATTCGTTCAAAATTCAATAAAACGCAGAAAAAAAATAGATAGGCTATGTTATTATTCGCAACCAACATATCGATTAATATATAAATTTGCTTACTTTTGTAAATTATAATATTATAGCCTTTTGGAGGCTTTAGGCTATGGTATATTTGTGATACATCGGGGAAAACGACAAACTATCGAAAGTATTATAACTATAACCGAGGAATATAATTAAAACATAATAAAAATATGAAAAAGTATTTGATTTTACTTCTATGCCTTATTATTGGAGCAGAGTCTTATGCCCAGAAAATTAAGGTAGCGTGCGTCGGTAACAGTATTACCTTTGGCGCAGGCATTAGCAACCGAGCCAAGGATAGTTATCCCGCTCAACTGCAAAAGTTATTAGGCGACGAGTATGAGGTGCGCAACTTCGGTGTATCGGGAACTACCGCCTTGTACAACGGCATTACGCCTTATGTACAGACCTCGCAGTACCGCGAGTCGTTGGAGTTTAATCCCGACATCGTGTTCATAAAGTTCGGAACAAACGACGCAGGAGTGAGAAACAATAAGTTCCGCCCTGCATTTGGCGAGGACTACCGTAAAGTGGTAGATACATATCGTAACCTGCCATCAAAACCTCGCGTGATATTGCTCACCCCGATACGCAGTTTTATGCCCGAACACCATCCCGATGATGTTATCGTAAAGGAGATGATTCCGATAATCAATCAGGTGGCTTACGAGCGCAACCTCGACATCATCAATCTACACAACATCTACGGAGATAAATGGCAGCAGTCGCTGATGCCCGACAAACTACACCCTTCGGCAGTAGGTGCTGGCGAGATAGCGGCAAAATTGCATCAGTATTTGACGGTTAACACGACCAATGAGGTCGATATAATATCTTCGTTTGCACTAAAGCCAACAAAAGAGTTTAATTTCTATGGCTACAAGGGCTATCAATACAATGATAACGGTGTGACATACTATATCGTCAAGCCAAATCAAGTTGCAGAGGGTAATCCCTGGATTTGGCGCGCACGTTTCTGGGGTCACGAGCCACAGGTCGATATTGACCTTTTGGAGCAGGGATTCCATTTGACATATTGCGATGTGGCAGATTTATTCGGCTCTTATAAGGCTGTTGCCCGTTGGGATAGATTCTACGAGTTGGCAACCGATGCAGGCCTGAACAAGAAGGCCGTATTGGAGGGTATGAGCCGAGGCGGATTGATAGTCTATAATTGGGCCGTTAAGAATACAAAGAAGGTGGCCTGCATCTATGCCGATGCACCCGTTATGGATATAAAGAGTTGGCCGTTTGATTGGGGCGAGTTCCGCGATACTGATGGCCGTTTGAAGAGATTGATGGCATCATACGACTTTGCCGACACCGTGGCGGCATACGCGTGGAAGAAAAATCCGATTGACCACGCCCGCAAGATTGCCAAAGCAAACATTCCGATTCTGCACGTCGTAGGTGATGCCGATACGGGAGTTCCCGTAGCCGAGAATACTGCTATCTTCGAGGAGCGATTGGCAAAGTATGGCTACAAATTGGAGGTCATCCACAAGCCGAATGTTGGTCATCATCCACATTCGTTAAACGACCCCGAGCCTATCGTGAAGTTTATATTGAATGCTATTGAGCCAAAAAAGTTACGAGATAAGAAGTAACATCTTGGGGATAAACATAAAGGCTGGTTGCGACCAACGCAACCAGCCTTTATTATTGGATTATACCTCCCTATTTAGAATATGGGGTAAACATTCGGAGCGCGAACAATAACCTCGTCAGCACCATTACCGCTCTCGGTGCATACAATTCTTACGGCCTTAACCGCCTTCTTGGGTGATTCAACAACACCTGCACCAAGATGCAAGTCACCAACGCGTTCAAACTTCTCGCCATCGTAACTTACCTCAATATAACCAGCATTAAACAACAATCGAGGCAGGTGGCTATAACCCGTCGGCACCTCTATCTTGCGACAAGCGACAGGCTCGTCAAATGTATAGAGAATCCAATCGCCATCCTTGCAGGTGCGAGCCGTACGAGCCTGCTTGTTATAACCCTCAGCATTGCTATACGGATTTCGTTCAGACTCCTCGATTGACGATGTAATCTTAACCTTGGGTTGCAACATAGCATAATGAGCCTCAACGGCCACATTGCCACTTCGCGCACCACCCTGCTCGCTATGGAAAACGTAACGTTCGGGCTTATCGGTCTTGATTGGCTCAACGTACAAATGAGCATCCTTCTCACCTACTACCGTATAATATATATTAGAACGGTCAGTAGTCAATACCGACAACACACCATCCGCATACTTTACTGTCGGGGGTGTCAAACGGAAATCGATACCCATAGCCAACATACGGCCGTAATGAGCATTTGTCAGGCGAGAATAGAACTCCTTCCACTCGCCACCTTTACCACACCAGGCCACCTCGCTCAACGAGCAGATGCGGGGATAGGTCTGGTACTGCAGATAGTCGCTCTCATCCTCAAGATGCGAGATATAGAGTTCGCTGAAGAACGATGCCTGAATACCTGCTACATTCTTCATCTCTTCCTTTGTAAATCCCTCCTTTTCGAAGTCAAACGCAAGCACCTTGCTCGCATCGAATATTGCCGCCCAATTATGGCCTGGCTCACGCTGCGACTGACGCATATCGAAATAAAAGTAGTGGCCTGGCATTACGATAGTAGAGTAGCCCTCTCGCGTAGCCTTACGACAGGCATCAACGCTCTCCCAACCATATACTACAGCCTCTTTGGTCAGTGTACCAGCGTTTATAGCCTCATTCCATACACAAGGATGCTTACCCAATGACACGATATATTTCGACAAGCGATTCATAAAATACTCCTGCAACTCGGCTCCGCTCTGCATATTATGAGCCTTCGACAAAGCCTGACAATCGGGGCAACTCTTCCACTGTGCTGTAACCACCTCATCACCTCCGATATGAACATACTTTGAGGGGAACAACTCGGCCAACTCCGAGAAAATATCCTCCAACAATTTATAGTTATCCTCCTTCGATACACACAATGCGCTGCGGGTATCATATCCGAGCGAGGCATCCATATTGGGTGTAAAGTTACACAACACCTCGGGACGAACTCTTGCCAGATTGTGGCTATGGCCTGGCAAATCTATTTCGGGAATAATCTCGATATTACGCACTGCCGCGAACTCTATAATCTCGCGCATCTGCTCCTGCGTATAATAGCCGCCATAGTGCTCCTGCCAACGGCCATAACGACCTGCAACGGGTGAATCTGCACCTCGAAAACCGCCAATCTCGGTAAGTTCAGGATGCGACTTAATCTCGATACGCCAACCCTCGTCATCTGTCAAATGAAGATGCAACTTATTGATTTTATGGTGAGCAAGATTTTCTATAAATTTCTTTACACCCTCGGCATCAACCCAAGTACGCGATACGTCGAGCATAAAACCTCGATATGAGAAATAGGGCTCATCCTCCACACGACAAGCCGCCACCGACAGAGGCAACTCTGCCTGCTTGGTATAGACCTTAACGGGCAACATCTGCAACAGGGTCTCTATACCATAAACCACACCCGCCGATGTACCTCCTTCGATAACGATTCCTTTGTCGCTAACGTCGAGCGTATAGGCCTCATCTGCAAGATTTTCATTCATTCGCAACACAATATTGCCCTCTCCCGCCACGTTTGACTCTTGAACATCAAGAGGAAGGTACTCCGCCAAGTAATTTGCCGAAGAACGCAGTTCCGTAGAGTGGGTAATCTTAGTTGTTGCGAGTATGGTAAATGCTCCGCTCCTCTTTTCCAACTTCTTGGGCTGAGGAATTATATCGCCCGCAAAAGCAGGCATAAAAGCAAATAAAGCAGCAATGGCCGCAAAAAATCTAAAAATTTTCATACGTTTCAAAATTATTTTGACAACAAAGTTATTAATTTTCGGCTGAAAATCTTAACTTTGTCGAGATAATATTTTTTACGAATTATGAATTACGAGAAAAAACTTAAAGCCGCCGCACGACTTTTGGAGGTTATGGATACTCTGCGCGAGAAGTGTCCGTGGGATAGAGAGCAGACCTTTGAGTCGTTGCGCAACAACACTATAGAGGAGACCTACGAATTGGTTGACGCCATAGCCGATGGCAATATGGAGGGTATAAAGGAGGAGTTGGGTGACCTGCTCCTGCACGTTATATTCTACTCAAAACTTGGCGAAGAGGAGGGCTGTTTCGACTTTGGCGATGTGGCCGATGCCGAGTGCGACAAACTAATCTACCGCCATCCGCACGTTTATAGCGACATCCACGCCGACACTCCCGATGAGGTGATGAAGAATTGGGAGGAGTTAAAACTTCGCAAGAAGAAACGTCAAGGTGGCATATTGGGTGGCGTACCCCGTTCACTGCCTGCAATGGTTAAGGCTTTCCGTATAGGCGAGAAGGCTGCAAGTGCCGGTTTCGATTGGGAGCAGAAAGAGGATATTTGGGCAAAGGTCAAGGAGGAGATTGCCGAGATTGAGGTAGAGATGGCTCGCGAGGACCACGCCCGTACAGAGGAGGAGATTGGCGATTTGTTCTTTGCGCTGATAAATATGTGCCGACTCTATGGCATTGACCCCGAGATGGCTTTGGAGCGTTGCAACAAGAAATTTATCTCACGTTTTCAGCATATGGAAGCCGAGGCAGACGGAAAACTTTTTACGGAGATGACAGCCGAAGAGTTGGACACCTTGTGGCGAAATGCAAAACGAGATGAGAGATAAAAGATAAAAGAGTAAAGATATGAAAACTACCATTTTACGCCATAAAATTTATGGGGGGGGGTGATTCAGCCCGCGCATTTAGAATGAGAAGTTATACAATCGTTACATTGGCAATTATTGCCGCATTAGGTTGCGCTTGTTCAAACAGGAACAGAGAGGCTCGCATCGAATATGTGGTATCCGAGGAGGTAGAACAGCCAAAAACTCTACCCGAAGGAGCGATTGCGTTTGACTACTCAAACCATCTATATTTTAATGTGGTACTGCGCGACTCTGTGCCTGCGAGAATGATTTTTGACACGGGCAACACCAACATATTAATTGACAACAAATTATTCAAGGAATACTTTGCGCCTTCGCCGACTTTGCAAAGAGTTGTGATTCAAGGTACAGGCAATAGTTTGGAGGCCGCTTATCGCGACACAAGCGATTGGAAATATAGTATAGGAGAATACAGCCAAACCGAGCAAGGAGCCACCGTAATGGACTTGCAGAAGATTATCGGCAACGAGGCTGACGGTATGTTTGGAATGGAGTTTATGCGTGGCCGTAAGGTGGAGTTCAACTACGCAGACGAGTATATGCGTATCCTGACCTCAGAGACGCAACCCGATGAAGGATACACCTGCGTAAAGTGCAAATGGTTGGACAATAGAGAGGCGAGAATGGTTATACCTATAAGCCTGAAGATTAACGACGAGGTTTCGTTTGACGGCAACTTTCTCGTTGATATAGGCTCGAGCGGTGGCGTAAGCCTCAACAGCAGTTTGGTTGCAAAACTAAAGTTAAACCGCGTTCTTACCGATGTAAAAAAGAAGATATACGACACAGGCGGTGTTGGAGGCTCTCGCACCGATTATATTTTCACAGCGAAGGGAATTTCGGTTGCGGGTTACGAGATTGAGGATGTGGTGACTGATTTTTCGGGCAACACGCAGGGGATGATGGCGAACGACAAATTCGATGGACTTGTCGGCAATGCGTTTTTTGAGCGATTTGATGTTATCTTCGATTTTGCAAAGTGCGAGATATGGCTTCGCCCCAACCGCAATTTTGGCATCACGAAACGCTACGATTCGGGTATGACTTTAACGCCACAAGAAGACTGTTGGGTTGTTAATGGATTGGTCGAAGGAGGCAATGCCCACAAAGCAGGCGTAAGGCGAGGTGATATAATCATCTCGATAAATGGTCTTTCGCGAGAGCAGATTAACCTTAAAGAGTTAAAGAAGATGAATCGCTCGGATGAAGATTGGAAAGTCGTGGTAAAACGTAACGACACCACCAACGAAGTTACGTTTAAGAAGGAAAAATATTAACAAAAATTTTGAATTTTGAATTTAAAAAATATGGCACTAATTAGAAAAGTTCGTGGACACGTTCCCGAGATTGGAGAGAATACATTTTTGGCCGAGACGGCAACTATTATTGGCAATGTGACAATCGGTAAGGATTGTTCAATTTGGTATGGCGCAGTGTTGCGCGGAGACGTAAATACTATCACTATAGGCGACCGCACCAACATCCAGGACGGCGCCGTCATCCACACCCTTTACGACAAATCGCCCAAGCCGTCGCAGACTCACATCGGAAACGACGTATCGGTAGGCCACAACGCTACGATTCACGGCGCAACGATTGGCGACAGTGTACTGATTGGTATGGGTGCAACGGTTTTGGACAATGCCGTAGTTCCCGAGGGCTGTATCATTGCAGCCAATGCACTTGTATTGTCGAATGCGCAGTTGGAGCCCAACTCGGTATATGCTGGCGTGCCTGCCAAGAAGGTAAAGGAGATTACACCCGAGCAGCGCGAGCACATCGTAAAGCGCACAGCACGCGACTACCAATTGTACGCATCGTGGTACACCGAGGAGGAGTAGTCGGCGACGCACGAATAGACACTATTCGCCATTACTGCCCTAATGAATAAGAGTTTTACTTAACACAACGATTATAAGACCTATGAAAAACGTGGCGAATATGAATATGTTAAGACGCAAGAAGCGTTCAACGACAGTCGTGAACGTTATGATTGCCATCGTGATTACGTTGGCAGTGAACTTTTCGTACATATTGGTAATGATTGCCGAGCAGCGCGAAAACTCTAGCAACGCGACAAACAATCAACCACAACAACAGCAACCACCACAGCAGCCCGAGGCAGAGGGTGTATTGCATCTTTCCCGTGATGGCTATGGATATATTATCGTAAAGCATAATATTTCGCAAGAGTCTCCCGACGAAGGAGAGGTCGACAGCATCTTTGTCAGCAACCGCCGAGTATGGCAATATCGCTTGCAGGATGGTGACACGATACGTTGCACGCTCTATCCTCCGCGCGGAAACTCCAATCCGAGCCTGAACGAAGTGCTTATACATAATGGCAACGAGATACCTGCTCCACCAGTTTATGACCGCCCACGACGTTCACAAGATATGGTATGGCAGATGCTCTATTACTTTACGTTGACACTTCTATTGTTAACAATTATGACGGTACGTTTCGACGTAAACAATTTTACGACTCGCCGTTATTTGATACGTTGTACCGGAGCTATTCTTACGGCCTTTGCATTTTACTTCTTTGCACCCTTTATTAATTGGCAGGCAGGCGGTAAGGTGATGATGATTTTCCAGCACGAGCCCAACATAATGGTTGACTATATGGTCATTATGAAGTGTTTGGTAGCCGTTATCGTAGCCATTCTTTATGGTCGTATCTATGGTATGTTGTTCGAGCAGCAGAAGATACAATTGGAAAACGAGCGTCTGCGTAGCGAAAATCTCCAGACTCAATACAATCTGTTGATGGGACAAATCAGTCCGCACTTCTTCTTTAATTCGCTCAATTCGCTCTCGATGTTGGTGCGCGAACAGAACGAGGAGAAGGCGTTGGCATACATCGACCAACTATCCTACACATTCCGTTACATCATTCAGAACGGCCAAAACACGAACACTACGCTGGCCGATGAGATGGAGTTTACACAGGCCTATGGCGAGTTGTTTAAGGTGCGTTATGCCGACAAACTATTCTTCGACATAGACATTGACCCTAAATATAATGAGTGGACTCTGCCGGCACTCACTATGCAACCGTTGATAGGTAATGCCGTAAAGCATAACACCATCACTCGCAAACAGCCTTTCCATATATCGATTCGCACCGAAGGCTCTACGCTTATCGTATCGAATCACAAGGCCCCGAAGTTGGAGCCTGAACCTTCAACAGGCATCGGACTGAAGAATCTGTGTAGCCGCTGGCAACTAATCACGGGACACGATATTGAAATCAGGGATACCGAGACGGAGTTTATTGTACGACTCCCCTTGCAAAGACCTGATGGACAATAAAGTTAACCTCTATTTATCAACCCAATAAATATAAAACAGATTTAATTATGAATATCCTAATCGTAGAAGATGAAACGGCTGCGGCCGTTAATCTACAAGCCATATTACGCTCTATTAACCCAGAGTTTAAGATAATTACCGTATTGGAGAGTATCGAGGAGGCCGTTGAATACTTTGAGGACAAGACGCAGCCTACGCCCGACCTTGTATTTATGGATATACACTTGGCCGACGGTGAGTCGTTCCGCATTTTTGATTCGGTGGATATCACATCGCCCATAATATTCACTACGGCTTACGATGAATACGCTCTGCGTGCCTTCAAGGTTAATAGCATTGACTATCTGCTAAAGCCTATCAAGGTTGATGATGTACGTCACGCCATCGAGAAGTTCACGCGTTTAAGCGGCAATGAGCGCACGAACTACAAGAGCCGTATAGATACGATGATTGAATCGACAAAGCAGAGTAATCAGCGTGTATTCCTCGTACATTACAAAGATAAGATTATACCACTGAACATCGACGACGTTGCATACTTCTACATCTCTAACGAGCGCGTGACTGCTGTAACACTCTCGTCGGAGCGTTACAACATCGACCGCACATTGGAATCGTTGCAGGCAACACTGCCCGAGGATGAGTTTTTCCGCGCAAACCGACAATTTATAATTGCCCGCAAGGCCGTTAAGGATATTGCCGTTTGGTTTGGTAGTCGTCTATCGCTGAATCTATCAGTCGAAACACCCGAGAAGATAATCATCAGCAAAGCACGAGTTCCCGAATTTAAGCAATGGCTCACGTCAGTTCACCCCTCGAATTAGGCGATTCGCCCTGCAATTAGAGACGTTTAACCGATGCCGCGGCATCGGTTTTTTATTTAGTCACTATATTTGCAATAGTGAAAGTGGGCTATAAACCTTTTTTGAGGGATTTATAGCAGAGAGGAAAGAGGAAAGAGCGAAGTGTGAGAGAAGAGAAAAATAGTTAAACAAAAAATATTCATAATTATGAAAGGATTAAGAATTATCGCATTAGCATTTGCTTTATGCATTGGTGGTACAGCCTTGGCACAAGGTCCTCAAGGTCCACAGCGTCCTCAAGGCCCACAAGGTCAGCAGCAGGGTCAGCGCGGCCCTCGTCAGAGAATGAATCCCGAGCAGATGGCAAAGATGCAGACAGAGCGTTTTGCAAAGAGTCTGGACCTCTCTGAAGAGCAGCAGAAGAAGTTGTACGACTACAACCTGAATAATATCAAGAAGCAACAGGAGGAGCGCGAGAAGATGCGCGCTCAACGTGAACAAGGTCAGCAGGGACAAGGTCAAAGACCCGACTTCCGCAATATGAGCGAGGCTGACCGTGAGGCTTTCTTCAAGCAAATGCAGGAGCAGCGCAAGGCTCAAGAGGCTGCAGAAGAGAAAGCATATAAAGAGATACTCACCGAAGCACAATATAAGAAGTGGCAGAAACTTAAGAAACAGCAGGAGATGCGCCAACGCCAGATGATGCAACAGCGTATGGGAGGCGGTGAAGGCGGCTTCGGAGGTCCTGGTGGTCAAGGTGGCCCCGGCGGCGGTTTCGGTGGAGGTAACGATATGGGATTCTAAATCAGTCCTATCTTTCGAGAATCCCATAAATCCATTCAAGGGCAGTAATGGAAATTAGGTTGTTTTTCGGTGGGGTGTCAATATCTATTGACACCCCAATTTTGTCGTTTCACCTTATAATACCTATATCTCATAAAATATTTTTCTATATTTGCGCGTTTTTATGCAGGTGTAAAACAAACTTCAAAAAAAGTTTGAAACTTGTGTAGTTTTTTATACTACAAAAACGACTAATATTATAGCACGCAGAAAATTAATAATAGATATTACAGACAAGATGAAAAGATTATTTTTTACCGCAATCTTTGCACTACTAAGTACGGCCCTCTTTGCTCAACGAGCAGGTCAGGTATCGTTGACGGTAGTTGACGAGAAGACCAAGGAGCCCGTAATTGGCGCAGTACTTGAGATGGCCCCTACATCAGATGCCGATAACAAGAAGCACTACACTACCGACATCGACGGTAAGGTGACGACTCCCGCAAAACCCTATGGCAAGTACAATGCTGTAATCTCATTCTTGGGTTACGAAGACCACAAGATGGAGGTGCAGATTAACGCTGCCAAAAAGAATTTAGGCACAATCGCTCTTAAGGAGAGTGCGACACAAATCAATACTGTTATCAAGGAGGTGCAGGCAATTCGCGCATCACAAAAGGGTGATACGGTAAGTTACAACGCTGGCGCATACAAAGTAGCCAACGATGCCGATGTCGAGGGACTCTTAAAGAAGATGCCAGGTATTACAATCAGCAACGGCTCGGTAGAGGCGCAAGGTGAGGCCGTGCAGAAGATATTTGTTGATGGCAAGGAGTTCTTTGGCGATGACGTATCTACGGCGCTTAACTCACTTCCTGCACAGGCAGTAAAGAGCATCGAGGTATATAATAAGTTGAGTGATAACGCCGAGTTTTCGGGTCGCGACGATGGTAATAGTTACAAGGCGCTGAACATCGTAACACACGAGGCTATGCGTCAAGGAGCGTTTGGTAAACTATATGCAGGTTACGGCTACCAGCCCGACACGGACGATATTACTAACTCCAACAAATATATCTTGGGTGGTAACGTAAACTACTTCACAGGTGCACACCGCATTTCGGGTATTGCGCTATTGAACAACATTAACCAGCAACACTTCTCGTTCGAGGATATTTTGAGTGTAACGGGAGAAGGCGGTGGCGGCGGCTCAAATGGCTTTATGATGCGCCCACAGAATGGTGTTGCAAAGGTAGGTGCTGTAGGTCTTAACTATACAGCATCGTGGGGTGAAGAGGGCAAGCCTGGCGAGGTAAAGTTGCAGGCAAGTTACTTCTTCAACCGCACACGAACACGCAACCTCTCGGAGATGACACGTTGGTATGAGGCTCCGCTGGAGGATTTGGGTACATTGGAGCAGAGCAGCAACTCTGATAACCGAAATTACAACCACCGTGTAAACGCACGCTTGGATTGGCGTATATCGGAGAACCAATCTATTATGTCGCGTACAAACTTCAGCCTTCAGTCATACGACCCATTCAGCCGTACTGATGGTTTGCAGATTGGCGATAACCTCTATAACATTATCTCGAATGGACGTGAGGGAGACAATGGCGGTTACAACTTCTCGGAGTTCTTGCAGTATCGTCTGAAATTGAGCGAGAAGGGACGTATGATTACCGTTGATGGTCGCGTTAACTATCGTGATAACAACAACGAATCTCGTTCATTCTCGAATCAGGAGACTATCAAGAATCCTGACGGCACTTACTCGCCATACCTGCGCTATTTGAGCAACGACTCTTCATCTGATAACTTGGGTGTTGGTGCTGCTGTAAACTATTCAGAGCCTATCGCAGAGTTCTCGCAAATCACAATGCGCTATGACTTCAACTACACAGGACAGAATAGCGACCGCAACACATTCAACTATGGTAACAATAGCGACTACACAAATGGTATTCTCGACCCTGCGTTGTCAAACCGCTATACGAGCGACTATACGACTCACCGTGTAGGCCCAGGTTTCAACTACTCGAAGGAGCGTAATACGTTTGTGGTGAATTTGAGTTATCAGTACTCTACACTCGATGGTCAAGTACAGGCATTGCAGACACAGCCCGTAAAGCGTTCTTACAACGACTTTACTTACTTTATGATGGGTAATTTGAACATCAAGCAACAGCACTCGTTGCGCTTGTTCGTGATGTCGAATACAAACAATCCTCGTATCAACCAACTCAACAGCATCCTCGACATCTCTGATTCGCAGTATGTATCAAACGGTAACGAGAACTTGAACCCTGCATATAGCCACAGAATTAATTTCCATTACAACTTCACCAACTTGGAGAAGGGCCGCACGTTTATGTGGATGTTCGGATTCAACACATCGCAGAACTCTATTGCGCAGAGCATCTACACAGGAGGCAACATCCCGCAGGAGATTGTTGATGAGGTTGGCTCACAACCTATTCAATACACCACTTACGACAACGTAGATGGTCAGATGAGTCTGCATACATTCTTGAACTATGGTCTGCCACTAAACTTTATGAAGTGTAACCTTAACTTGCGAGGCGGCGTAAACTACTCAAAGAATCCCTCGTTGGTTAACGAGCAGAAGAATATTGCAAGCAATATGGGCTACAATGCAGGCGTGGTATTGGGTAGTAACATCTCTGAGAATATCGACTTTACACTTTCGTGGGACGGACGTTACAACGTAGCCGAGAACTCATTGGCATCACGCGGTGGCAAGAACGAGTATTTCAACCACTCGGCATCGGGCTCAATAAAGACCGTATTCTGGAAGGGCTTTACATTTACAGCCAGCGCAAGTTACATACAGAATATTGGTTACACCAACGACTATAACGACTCTTACACATTGTGTAACGCATTCCTCGGCAAGAAACTCTTCAAGAGTCAGTTGGGTGAGATTATGGTCGGCGTAAACGACATATTCAACCAGAATACATCATTCGCCCGCTCGACAGGCTCTGGTTATACGCAGAACTCTTGGAATAGCGTAATTGGCCGTTACTTTACCGTACAGTTCAACTACAACTTGCGAGTATTCGGCAAGAAGGGCTCTCGCAACCTCGCGGATTATGGCATTATGGAGGGCGGCAACAAGGGCGGACGCCGTATGGGTCCCCCGATGGGCGGTCCTGGAGGCCCTGGCGGTCATCGTTAATGAAGACAACTCGTGAAACGAAATAATCCCCGACAATTCCAATGAATTGTCGGGGATTATTTTACCTGCTTGCAGAATTATTACATCTGTTTCACAAGCCAATCCATAGCCTTGCCTTCAGAATAATCGTTCAACAACGGTACCCACGAGAAGTGGCTCATCATTGTAGGAATACCAAACTTCTGCATATACGCATCGTCATAAATCTCAATCTTGTCGTTCTTTGCGCCCAAACGCTGACGAGCATTGAAATATGCGTGAGAACTTACGACCTTGCAAGTTCTGTCAGACTCGGCGTGAACAAAGAACATCGGCAGGTCGCAGAAGGCTTTGGTATTCATATCCTCGAGTACCATATCCTCACCATTCCACTTATAAACCTTATCTTGAAATGCCTTAACAAGGTCATCGGCAAATTGCCCGTCATACTTCTCCGTTGCCTTATGTATGGGGACAATCGGGTCCATAGCACAACACGGTATAGCAGCCTTGAAACGCTCAGGGAACTGCATCATAAATCGCATAGTGCAGCCACCACCACTTGATGCTCCTGCACAGAATAGTTTGCTACCATCTACCTTACCCTCCTTAATCAATGTATCGATAAATGCCATCTGAAGTGCATTATTACGGTCCACAAGTTTAATACGTTCGGGGTCTAACGAAGCGCTATACGAATAGTTGGGATTAGCAATAGCAAACATAAGCGTAGCACAAGGCACTCCCGCCTCGGGAAGCGAAACAACGCAACGATTAGCCATAACAGCCGTCATCAAATCACGATTGTACTCACCGCCGCCAATTTGCCATACCAGTAGTGGCACATTATTAATTACATTACCCTCGGCATCCTTCGGAAGATGAAGAATATACTCGCGCGTAATACCTGCATAAGTAAACGAGCCCTTAATACAATCATCAATGATTTGCGTACGCCTATCCTTTACATCGGCAAGCGAAACATTGAGATTGGAATCTACATTGCATATTAGCTGCCACGGCTCACTCTTCCAATTACGGCCTCGCACGCCATTAGCGTTAAACGGCTTGGCCTCAATCAAGAGTTTATTCTTTTTTCTTGTCAAGACTATACCATCATCGGCATAGGGGGTAAGCGCACCGCCCGTAGCCGCATCGACAAAGCCATCGGCCACGTTGTTCGTAAAATCAAAATCTTCTGCCTTCAATCCTTTGAGTGATTTGGCATTGCTTACAGTAATCTCGATAGCATTAACCATCGGACTTCCCACATCACCCACTTTGGTGTATGCCACAACATTCTCTACTATGGCAGGCTCCTTGGCTCCACCACACGACATCAGCGCAACGGCTGCGATTCCCACAATAATAAAATTCCTTGCCATAATTATATAGTTTTAGTCATAACAAATATACGGAATAATTTATGATATGCAAAAAAATTAGGCTCGCTTGACATCTGTCAAACAAGCCTTTACCTCGTGGACCCAGAGGGGCATGATCCCACGACCTTCGGATTATGAGTCCGCTGCTCTAACCAACTGAGCTATGGGTCCGCTCAAAACAATGTATAACTACATATTTTGCGAGTGCAAAGATATGATAAAATTTCTTAAAATAAAACTATCGCTCTAAAAAAGTATGCTATACGTCCTAAAAAAGGATTGACCGACCTATATTCACAAAAAAAATAAAAGGGTTTCAAAATTGAAACCCTTTCGTGTGGGAGTTGACGGATTGACCGTGCTATATTCGCTAACCACTTCATACCGCACGCTCTTTCCGTTGCGCTCGCCGCGGGGCTATACAGACCTGCGTATGCAAAAGACGATAATCGTCAACTTTTGTTTTATATTGCTTTGACCAAATTTATTTGGGTAAAGCAATATAAAACAAAAAAGATGTTGATTACTCAACATCTTTTTGCAAACTTGGTCTGTGGGAGTTGACGGATTCGAACCGCCGACCCTCTGCTTGTAAGGCAGATGCTCTGAACCAGCTGAGCTAAACTCCCGAAGCGCCTGAACAAGGACTTGAACCTAGGACCCCATGATTAACAGTCATGTGCTCTAACCAACT
>JAZOVT010000068.1:0-6358 GCA_045658845.1 Alistipes sp. | reverse complement strand
AGACGTAGGCTCTACAGGTGTCTATACAGGTACTGATCACGTTTTCTGGTATACTATGGATAGTAGCATCTATAGTACTTTTGAATTCTATCTGACTGACGGAACAAATGCCTATACATATCAAGTTACTGATAAGGGGAATCTGGAGGATGGTAAAGCATACACTTTGCCCGCGCTCGATAGCGGAAAATGGACGGCTAAATAGCCACCACTTGTAATATAAATTATAAAGAAGCAGAGAGATTGTCCAATCGGGCAATCTCTCTGCTTCTTTACTCCTCTTTCTTTTCGGCGGTGTGGTCTATATCGCACGATGAGCAGTTGCTGTGGCAACCCATCTCGCGGGCGTACTCTATAGCGCGGTTGAGCGTGTCGTTGAATGGTTTAGTACACTGCATATCGTGGGCGGCGCGCTGTATGGCATCGGGACGAAGAAAATAATCTTTATCAACCATCTTTACCAATATGTAGTTGCGCAGACGGTAGTAATCAGAATGCTCATCCTCGGCCGACCACCCTTGCGGCATACGCTTCAGAGCCGATGACCAATCAACCTCAAAGCCTGTGGCCGCTTGAATACACTTCTCGAAGTCCTCTCCTTCGGTCATAATCTCCTCGCGCACACTCTTTATCTCGCCTGGAGTGGGGCAATAGGCTCCCGTGCAGAGCATATAGTGGTTTTGGTCGGGCTCGACGTGCATATAGTAACCTGAAAATCCCGACTTCTTGCCACGCGGGCAGACATAAACGCCAAACCACGTTTTGTAGGGTGATTTATCCTTTGAAAAACGGGTGTCACGGTAGATGCGATAAGTACAATCTTTGGCACGAAGTCCCTCTACGGAACTATCGAAGGCCGCTATGGCCTCAATAAACTCTTCGGCCACCGAGTCCATACGCTGTTTTACGCTCTTGTAACGCTCACGGTTAGCCTCAAACCACACTCGGTCGTTGTTGGCTGACAACTCATCCAAAAAATCTATTATCTCTCGCATCTTTTGACGGTTTTTCTGCTTATTACTACTCTTGGCTGTGGTCGATATCGCACGACGAGCAGTTGCCGTGGCAGCCTATATCGGCACAATCTGTGCCTGTATCCTCGCGAGACTCTTGTACGGCACACTTAATGCCAAGACGTTGCATATTTTTGTTTGTTGCAATCTCGGAGTCGATGTCGTGGCCTTTGAAAATCTGAGTCAACGACATTCCTAAAAAGAATAAGCCGACACCTAAAATTGATATTCCGATGACTATTAATAATGTCGAAAAAGTCGCTCCCATAATAAGTTATGTATTAAAATTTTTCAATTAGTTGAAAATCCGACAACAAATTTATATATTTGTGTGATAATTTGCAAGAAAGTGTGCTTTTGAAGGCCGAACTCTGTGATGAGTGGCGCTTTTGGGTGGTGGAAACTGCCGTTATATGGCCATTGTGGAGCAAAAAAAGTGATGCTATGAAAATAGTTGTTTCAGGAGTAGGAGAGATGGGTAGCCACTTGGCGCGTATGTTGAGTGGTAATGGTCACGAGATTACTGTTATCGAGAGCGATGCAAAGCGTTTGAGTAACGTGAGTAACATTGCCGATTTGATAACCGTCGAGGGCGATACTACCGCGTTTGCCGTTTTGCGCAGGGCGGGAGTGCGTCGTTGTGACCTCTTTATCGCTGTCAATCACGATGAAAATCAGAATATTTTGGCCGCTATTATGGCCAAGCAGTTGGGTGCGAAGAAGGCAATTGCCCGAATCGATAACAATGAATACCTTGAGCCGAATAACAAGGAGATGTTTATCGATATGGGTATCGACTATCTGTTCTATCCCGAGCAGGTGGCCGCTACGGAGGTCGTAAATCTTTTGGGCCACACCTCGACAACCGATTATGTCGATTTTTCGAGCGGCTTGCTCTCGCTTGTGGTGTTCCGCCTGGAGCCAACCTCTCCATTGTTGGGGCGCAAATTGGCAGACCTTGCAACTGATGCTTCTATTTCGGAGTTCCGTGCCGTAGCCGTTACGCGAGGTAGTCAGACTATCATTCCGCGTGGCTCGGATGAGTTCTTCGAGGGCGATGTGGTTTATGCCATTACGCGCAAGGATGTTGCAAAGCAGGTGGCCGAGTTGTCGGGTCAGGCGAGTGTAGAGGTAAAGAGCCTTATGATATTGGGCGGCTCGCGTATCGGTGTCCGTGTAGCGTCAGAGTTGCAGGATATAATGGATGTGAAGATTGTCGAGTATAACGGTGAAAAGGCATTCCGTTTGGCCGAGCAGTTGGAAAAGACGCTGATTATCCACGCCGATGGCCGTAATCTGGAGGCTATGCAGGAGGAGGGTCTCTCGAATATGGATACTTTCTTGGCCGTTACGGGCCGTAGTGAGACGAATATCTTGGCGGCAATGCAGGCTAAACGTATGGGTGTAAAGAAGGTTATTGCCGAGGTCGAGAATCTTAATTATATAAGCCTTGCCGAGAGTGTAGGTATTGATACTATCATCAATAAGAAACGAGTGACGGCATCGAATATATTTAGTTTTACGATGTCCACCGATGTGCAGGCTATACGTTGCTTGATGGGTAGCGAGGCCGAGGTATTGGAGTTTATTGTTAAGCCAAATTCGCCTGCCACCAAAGCGATGGTTAAGGATTTGCGCCTGCCGCAAGATGTTATTATTGGCGGTGTAGTGCGTGGCGATAAGGCATTTATAGCCGTTGGAGATACAACAATGAAGGCGTATGATAGGGTGGTGGTCTTCTCTATGCCCGAATCAATTGCTAAAGTCGGAGAATATTTTAATTAACAGAAAGCCGTAATAATTATGTATGTTGCCATAGCGGGAAATATAGGTAGCGGTAAGACGACGCTGACCGAGATTCTGACAAAACGATATGGGGCAAAAGCCTACTACGAGGAGAGTGATAATCCCTATATAGGGGATTTCTACAACGATATGAGCCGTTGGGCTTTCCAATTGCAAATATCCTTCTTGGGTAGTCGTATCGAGCAGACTCTTGATATGTTGTCGTCGGGTGAGAAAGATATTTTTCAGGACCGCACAATCTATGAGGATGCGCATATCTTTGCTGATAACCTCCATCAGATGGGGCTTATCCCTTCGCGCGATTTTGCTACATATATGAAGATTTTTAGTCTTACGACAAATCTTATTCCGCAGCCCGATGTGTTGATATATCTTCGTGCGAGCATTCCTACTCTGGTGGCGCAAATCAAGCGTCGCGGCAGAGCCTATGAGATGAATATTGATGAGGCATATCTTTCGCGCCTGAATGAGAAGTATGAGTATTGGATTAACAATATCTATAAAGGCAAGGTGCTGATTATTGATAAGGATGTCGATGATTTTGTGGCCGACGAGAGCGTGGTGGAGCGTATCTGCCAACGTCTGGATGAGATGATGTCGCAAGAGCCTGATAATAAATAGAGGATTATGCAACTGCCTGAAAAGTTTGTAGCCCGTATGGAGCGGGAGTTGGGCGCCGAGGAGGCCAAGGCGTTGTGTGCTGCTCTCGGGGAGGAGCCCTCGACAGCCATAAGGCTCAACCCTCGCAAGATGGCTTCTCCGCAATGGGAGGCGAGGCGTGTTGCGTGGTCTGAGGATGGCTATTTGCTGGATGAGCGCCCGAGTTTTACGCTTGATAGCGATTTTCACGCAGGAGCCTATTATGTGCAGGAGGCGAGTTCGCAGTTTGCGGGTTATATCCTGTCGAAGGTGATGGGCGGCCGCGAGGCTTGTCGAGGTCTGCGAGTGTTGGATATGTGTGCCGCGCCAGGAGGTAAGAGTACCCATTATGCTACGCTTGTTGGCGAGGAGGGTTTGGTCGTGGCCAATGAAATTAATCGTTCTCGAGCGGCTGTGTTGGCTGATAATGCTCGTAAATGGGGCTTGGGTAATATGGTCGTGACGTGCAATGACTCGGCGAGGTTGGCCGAGTTTGAGGGCGTGTTTGATGTCGTTGCTGTCGATGCGCCGTGTTCGGGCGAGGGTATTTTCCGTAAGTCGGAAGATGCCTGTGAGCAGTGGAGCGAGGCCAATGTGGCTATGTGTGCCGAGCGTCAATGGGAGATTTTGCAAAATGCATTTAAGGCTTTACGAGCGGGTGGTGTGTTGTTGTATAGTACTTGTACGTTCAACCGTTCGGAGGATGAAGATATTGTTCGTCGTGCCTGCGAGGAGTTTGGCGAAGAGTTGGAGCGGGCTGATGATGTTACGGTAGATGCCGCTTGGGGCGTTGTTGTAGGGCAAGAGGGTGTATTTCAGACTTTTAGATTCTTCCCGCATAGGATTACGGGTGAGGGTATGTTTATGGCCGTTGCGCGTAAGAGTGCCGATGCAAGTGCTGGTGGCCGTTTGCCCAAGGCGCGTCGCAAGGCGATAAATATGGTGGATAAACGCTCTGCGGAGGAGTTGAAACGATGGGTTGTTCAGGCTGATAAAATGTCGTTTTTTGAGGCAGGAGATACCTTGTATGGATGCCGAAAAACGCATTATGATGAGATTGAGGCTCTGTCGAGCCGCTTGTCTGTTATCTATTCGGGTGTGGCTATGGGCCAGATATTTAAGGGAAAATTGAAGCCTGATGCCGCTTTGGCTTTGTCGGTGTATTTGCGTCGTGATGCGGTGGCTTGTAGCGAGGTGTCGGAGGATGTAGCGTTGCAGTTTCTGCGTAAGCAGGATGTCGCGGCAGAGTTGTTTGAGGAGGGGGTGAATTTGGTTATATGTCGAGGACAGGCGTTGGGATTTGTAAAACGCATAGGTGGCCGAGTTAATAACCTGTACCCCAATTCGTTAAGGATATTGAAATAAAACTATATATTATGGCAGAGAAAATCTATTATTCGATGGGTGAGGTGGCCGAGATGTTTGATGTTAATCAATCGCTAATCCGTCACTGGGAGTCGAAGTTTGATTGCTTGCGACCACATAAGAACAAGCGCGGAAACCGTATGTTTTCTGCGGAAGATATCGAGAAACTCAAGCAGATATATCATCTTGTAAAAGAGCAAGGTATGACACTTGAAGGCGCTCGTAAGGTGATGCGAGGAGCCGCGGGTAAGGAGTTGTCTCGTGATACTCAACTGTTAGAGCGTTTGCAGCGTATTCGTGCGGCGTTGGTTGAGGTGCGTGAGGAGTTGAAGGCGGGCGATGATGAGCAGATTGTGGGCTCTGTCGGAGCCGAGTCGCGCGATGAGGATGATGTGGCTGATGCGGCAACTTTGGTGCAGGAGCAATCGGAGAAGAAAAAGGAGAATATGATGATTGAAAATCAGGAAGATAAGATAGCGGAAACTCAACCCGTAGTTGAAGAGTTGCCCTCTGCGTCAGAACAGAATGTTGCGGAGGATGCAGAGCCCTCAAATGAGCCAAATGAATCAGTCGTCGCAGATGACGCTACGCCTGTTGCCGAGCAACCTGCCAAGAAGCGTGTGCGTCGTCGTAAGAAGAGCGACGATGACAATAAGGAGTTGTTCCCATTCTATGAGCAATCACTTTTTTAGCCTATGAAAGTAAGAGAGGTGACGGCTGTAATCGAGGCGTTTGCTCCGCTCTCGTTGCAGGAGTCTTATGATAATTCGGGACTTATAGTAGGTCGCCCAGATGATGAGGTGCATAAAGCACTTTTGGCTGTGGACGTGACCGAAGAGGTGCTGGCCGAGGCTGTGGCCGAAGGGTGTGATATGGTAATTACTCATCATCCGATAGTGTTTCATCCGATGAAACGATTCAATTCGGCATCGGTTACCGAGCGATGTGTCGAGGAGGCTATCAGGCGAGGAATTGTCCTCTATGCAGCGCATACTAATTTGGATAGCGCACCGCAGGGGATGAGTTGGCGTGTGGCCGAGATGCTGGGACTTGAGAATCTTGAGGTTTTGCAGGCAACAAATGATTCGGGTGCGGGCTTTGGTGTTGTGGGCGATTTGACTCACACCGTTCCGAGCGAAGAATATATGCAACGAGTTATGGAGTGCTTTGGAGTTAAGGCTTTACGCCATAGCGATATTATTAAGCCCGAGGTGAGCCGTGTTGCGGTATGTACGGGTGCTGGTGCATCGCTCATTGATGCGGCCCGAGAGTTGGGTGCCGACCTCTATTTGACAGCAGATTTGAAGTATAATGACTTTATGCGCCACGAAAATCGCATAATTTTGGCAGATATGGGCCATTTTGAGAGCGAATATTGTGCAATTCAGATATTATTTGATATTTTATCAAAAAATTTGTGTATCTTTGCCGTTCGCAAGAGTGTGTGCTCGCGTAACCCTGTCAATTATATGACTCGATAGTCGTTTTGTGGCAGAAAAGGTAAGTAGGTTGTCTAAAATAAACTTAAAAATATA
>JAZOVT010000067.1:0-20179 GCA_045658845.1 Alistipes sp. | reverse complement strand
ATCTATTTCGCTACTTGATGCTGTATAGTTTTTCTGTCCATAAACAAATATTTCACCACCCTTGTAGTTGGGCAACTTTCCCTCAGCATCCACAATTACGTTACCACGATGGTAAATAGCATAGAAAACACCGTCTGAACCCCAAGAACTATCAAAGTTCTTTGTTGCGCTCCAACCCTCTGCAGTCTTTCTCAAAGTGATGGTCTGGCTTCTCATTATTGCGCTATTAATCTGTCCTGTAGCCTTTAGCAGAACAAGGATTTCATCACCCTCAACCCAACCAGTCTTAACACTACGGGTATCACCGCCTACTGCTGGCATATCTGCCACATCAAACTTGATTTTAACCTCGCTATTGGCAACAGTATCATCCTTCGAACAAGAAACAAAACCCACTACAGTCATTGCCAACAAAGCAAATGAAAATAATCTCTTAATCATCTTTTCACTGTTTTAATTATTAAACACCCATTTTACCACGGAATCTCATCACCACCGAACTTGTTGGGGTACTCGCCTCCTGACTGTGCAAAACCTTGCTCCACTGCAACCTCGATAACCTCGATTTCGGGTGCAGAATAAATTTTCTTCTCTTCGTTTTTCATAATTTTTTAGTTGTTTATGTATTAATAATGAATTATATATATTCACAAAAAAACGCTCACAGCAGGGCACAACAATGCCCACGCCGAGAGCGCTTCAAGATATTTTTATATAATTTACTGATTATCTGATAATTAAGATATATAGGGGGGGGGTAAGATTACGCCATACTCAACGCGCACAACCTGCAACCGCCCATCCAAAGAGGGAGTTGCAGCAAGGCCGCAAAGAAAATCTGAATTATTGTTATGGCGCAACATCTTTTTGAAATTTAGTCAATTAAATATACCATTCCCTGTACTCAAAATTATTATTTTTCTTACAATTATCCAAATTTCAAACAAAAAAAGCGAGACTAAAAAGTCTCGCTCATTTTTTCGGTTATAATCACCACGTCAGGAACTACTCTGCAAGAGGAGTTACGCTAACGTATGACTTGCCAGACGACTTCTTGCAGAACTCGACAGTACCGTCAACCAATGCAAAAAGAGTGTGGTCCTTACCCATACCCACGTTGTTACCGGGGTTGTGTACTGTACCTCTCTGACGAACGATGATGTTGCCAGCCTTAGCGAACTGACCACCGAAAAGCTTTACACCGAGTCGCTTACTCTCTGACTCACGGCCGTTCTTTGAACTACCTACTCCTTTTTTGTGTGCCATTTTCTACTAATTTTTAGGTTATGCAACAATATCCTCCACGAGAACCTGAGTCAAGTACTGACGGTGACCGTTGCACTTCTGATAACCGGTTCTACGCTTCTTCTTGAAGACCAAGACTTTCTCGTCCTTGAGGTGCTTCAAGACCTTACACTTAACTGAGGCGCCTTCTACTACAGGTGCACCTACCTTAACCTGACCGTCGTTGTCTACAAGCAGGACTTTGTCGAAACTCACTGACGACTCTACGTCGTTCTGAAGACGGTGAACATAGAGTTTGCGACCCTTCTCAGCCTTGAACTGCTGACCTGCGATTTCTACTATAACGTACATTTCTTTAATAAAATATAAGTTTTGCCGTAATTCGGCCTGCAAATATACGAAAATTTTTCGCTATGCAACACTTCGGACTATATTTTTTTCACTTTTTGAGGTTTGGCACATTTTTAGATTGATTCAAGCGGCAAACTTTTACTAAAAATGCACCGACGAAAGATTATAATATATTCACAACATCTGTTGTCTGCAGAATTGGTAGCGGCGATTATCGGATACGCCAACGAGGATATTATACAATGTAGCAGCATAGAGCAGACCGAAGCGTTGTGTCGCAAGATAGATGCCGACTTGGTCATCATACTAACAAGTTCGCCTCTGCTCGGCGGCCGAAATATTATAAAACAGTTGCGCGGAAACGGGCATCGGCCCGAGATTTATGTCATCTCGTGGCGACACTCCGAGCAGGCTGTATTGAGCCTTATGGAGTGCGGCATAGACCAATATATGACTTTCCCAATATGTATGGGACGCCTGAAAGCCAAAGCAACATCAAGCAACAACTTGACACGAGAGTCGTAAGATATGCTATTATTATATACATATATATCTATTATATTGGTGACAATACTCGCTATGGTCATTATGATGCAACGCATCCAGAATTCTCGCCACGCGACAAGCGACCGAGCCACTCGCCTAAAGATTTTTTACATAAGGCAGGTTGTCAATCTCTTGCAGGACGAGAGTCATATACCAATGCATATCACCGCAAAGACTCTCGCTGAGCGCATTGCTTTATGCGAGGCTATACACATAGTTCGTAGCCACACATACGGCACGGATGCCTCACCCTTAAGTCAGACCATCCACGACAATGGTTTAGAGAGGCTGCTATTTAGGCGCATACGTTATTCGACAGGGCTTCACCGCGCCCATTGGCTAACACTTGCAAGCAGCATAACATTAAGCGAGAAGAGCATCCGCAAATTGGAGCGATTATCCAACTCCCGCAATCACGCCATACGTTTAGCGGCCATCATTTCACTCATAGCATCTGCCCCCCAAATGACCATACAACGCATTTCGGGCCTGCGACATAGGCTCTCGCCGCTCGACATATCGCGCATAATATCGCTCCTACGACGTGGTATAATACCCATAGCATACGAGCCTCTGCTCCAAAGCAACAACTACAATTTACAGATGCTGGGGATAGCCATAGTACGCAATTTTGGGATAGATATAGCCGACAAACGGCTTCACGACATCATATCATCCTGCAACGACAAGGCCATCGTACGCGAAGCAATTCTCACGCTTTCATCACTTGGGCGGCCTTTAGGAAGAGCAAAAATACGTCATCGAATGAGCCGTATGAGTATTGCAGAACGAAAATTGTTTTGTCGCCATCTGGCCACAGAAGGCTACTCGGTACAGGCTTTACGCACTCTCTTTTCCGAAAAAGAGATGCACGATGCCGAAACGTTAATAAAATCATACAAACGCGATTTGGTATGCAGACAATACACATAATAATATTATCGCTACTCTTGTTAGCGATTGGTTACACCGTAATCCGAGCCATAAAGACAACAAAGGCATTATCTACATACAACTTTTTCATCGACAGCGCGACAGGTTGTTGCGAATCTTTGGGATTTACGGGATGTTCGGTTGTGTGTTATGCAGTAAACGACATCGAACAGATAGAGAACCTGCTACATACAGAGTATGACCGTTACGAAATATTGGCTGTAATAGATTCTCGCCTCTATCCCGACATCTTCTACTCCATAGTAAAGCAGTATGGTCTAATTCAAGTAAATCCCATCGTCAGCAACGAACTCCCCGACACCCACATTCGGGCACTATACCGCTCACGCCAACGCCGTTTTAGACGTTTGGTGTTAATCGACGAAGCATACACCTCGCCATACAACTCACTCGACTGCGCCACACTTGTTGCCTCGTACGAATACATCATACCTCTCAACGCCTCAATGCGATTACGAGAGCGCGCCATTGAATATGCCGCCATACTAATTTCGGAGTGTCGCGAGCAGGAGATTGTCGCAATACACTCCTCTGCCGATGACGAGTGCTATATAATCAAGCGAGAACACATAATATCGAGTGATGGATTTTCCTCTACATTATTCCACGACGTTCCATCAACGCAGATATTATCAACTCCGACTCCCCTGGTTTACACAATCAACGACGACGAGGAGTCGTTACGCAAATTCCGATACAATGCCTACACCGTAATACTTGTCGTTTTACTGTTTGAGATGATATGGGCCGATGGTTTAACGATTGTGGCCACACTGCTATCTATCGTGCTAATATACCTCATCGTAAAATATTATAATGTAGTGGCTGATGAGCGATTTTGTCCTGAATGGGCAATGTTATGTTACTTTCGACGCATAAGGCGATTTTTTTATGGTAGAAAATTTCTTTTATGATAAAATTATACGTAACTTTACGAAAGAAACATAAAACTACTAATAAGGATGTCTGACAATCAGATTAACAAACATATCAACGAGCACATCTTGCCGCAATGCTTCAACGCCGCCGTAAAGGCTGGTGCGGCAATAATGAGCATCTACAAAAATCACGATTACGATATTTCGCTCAAGAGCGACCATACCCCTATTACCATCGCTGACCGTTTGGCTCACAACACAATCAAAGAGCATTTGGGTACAACCCGCATTCCCGTTTTGAGCGAGGAGGGGCGTGAGATGCTATATAACGAACGCCGTAATTGGGATTTATTCCTGCTGGTGGACCCACTCGACGGCACTAAAGAGTTTATCAAGGGCAACAACGAATTTACGGTAAATATCGCGTTGCTATACAACAACGAGTGCGTAGCGTCGATTCTCTATGTACCCTACCACTGCAAGATGTATGTAGCGGTCAAGGGGCAAGGTGCATATCTTATTAGAGATATTGTTCCCCAGCCCGAGCCGACATACAAGCCCGAGCAAATCGAGCAGTTGATGGAGCGCCTGCCGCTGGCTGGCAATCGCCACGACGGATTCCGTGTTGCAGTTTCACGCTCTCACCAAACACCCGAGACGTTTAGTCGCATAGAGGAGTTGCGAGTATCGCACCCCGATTTGGAGATTGTTGAGCAAGGTAGTTCTTACAAGTTCTGCTTGCTTGCCGAGGGTGCTATCGATTACTACATCCGCACAACCAACACCTACGAATGGGACACTGCGGCGGGCGAACTAATCCTGGCCGAGGCGGGTGGCACAACAAAATCTTATCCCGAAGGCAAAGCCCTGCTATACAATAAGGAGGATTTGCGCAACCCGTGGTTTGAGGCTTGTAGTCCCGCACACAACTTATAAACATCATAACCGATTTAAGATGAGGCTGTCCAATCGATAATATTGCGACAGCCTATTTTATCAGAAGTTATACGCGAATGAACATTTCGAGTAGGAGTATAACGCAGAAATCACCTTGTTAGGCAACTTCTTTGTCGTTTTCAAAAAAAGTATATAACTTTGGCACAAAATATTCAACTCATAAACCGACTTATTATGAAGACATTTCGCTTTACGTTAATTGCGAGTATTATGACATTTACGCTATTTACGCTATGCGGTTGCCAACAGGAGGCTCCGCAGGTAGAGACTTCGACAGAAGATATGCCTTGGGTTGTTGACCGTTTTGACGACATCAAGGTTCTGCGTTACGAAGTTCCAGGATTTGAGAATCTGCCCTTGCAGCAGAAGTTGCTAGTTTACTATTTGGCCGAGGCTGCAAAGTGTGGCCGCGACATTTTGTTCGACCAAAACTTTAAGTACAACTTGACAGTACGTCGCGCCGTAGAGGACATCTACACCAAATATGAGGGTGACCGCAAGGCCGCAGAGTTTGTTGCTTTGGAGAAATACCTCAAGAAGATTTGGTTTGCAAATGGTATTCACCACCACTACTCTAACGACAAGTTCCGCCCCGAGTTTCCTCGCGAGTGGTTTGAGCCATTGGTTGCAAAATATGCCAAGGAGCGCCTTACAATAGATGAAAAGTTGTTGTGCGACATTATCTTCGATGAGACACTCTACGCTTCACGCCTCAACCAGACCGACGGTGTAGATATGGTTACAGAGTCGGCTTGCAACTACTATGAGGGTGTGACAATGGCCGAGGTTGAGAAGTTCTATGCCGATATGGCAGACCCCAACGACCCCAAGCCTATCTCTTACGGACTTAACTCAAAACTCATCAAGGACGAGAAGGGCAACATCGTTGAAAAGGTTTGGAAGTTAGGCGGAATGTACTCTGAGGCTATAGAGCAGATTATCTTCTGGTTAGAGAAGGCTTCTTCGGTTGCCGAAGGCTCACAGAAGAGCATCATCGACGCATTGGTAAACTACTACCGCACGGGCGATTTGCGCGAGTTTGACCGTTACAACATCTTGTGGGTTGGCGACAACACATCGAATATCGACTTTGTAAACGGCTTTATCGAGGACTATGGTGACCCGCTCGGTCGCAAGGCTTCGTGGGAGGGCATCGTAAACTTTATCGACAGCACCGCTTGTCGCCGTACACAGATTATTACAGCCAATGCTCAGTGGTTTGAGGATAATGCGCCTATCAACCCCGCTTTCCGCAAGAAGGAGGTTAAGGGCGTATCTGCAAAGGTTATTACTGTTGCTATGTTGGGTGGCGACTGCTACCCCGCAACACCTATCGGTATCAACCTCCCCAACGCCGATTGGATTCGCAAGGAGTATGGCTCAAAGTCGGTAACCATCGATAACATCACATACGCTTACGACAAGGCTGCACAGGGCAACGGCTTCAACGAGGAGTTTATGTTGCGCGAGGAGGATAGAGAGCGTATCAAAAAGTACGGCAAGTTGGGCGACGACCTTCATACCGACCTGCACGAGTGCTTGGGCCACGGCTCTGGTCAGTTGGCACCTGGTGTAAAGGGTGGCGAATTGAAGAGTTACACCTCGACTTTGGAGGAGACTCGCGCCGACCTCTTCGGATTGTATTATTTGGGCGACGAGAAGATGGTAGAGATTGGCCTTATTCCTTCACTCGATGTTGCTAAGGCTCAATATGCCGACTATATTATGAACGGTATGATGACACAGTTGTCTCGCATCGAGTTGGGCAAGAATGTCGAGGAGTCACATATGCGTAACCGCAAACTCATTGCAGAGTGGTGTTACGAGAAGGGCAAGAAGGATAACGTCATCGAGTGGGTTAAGCAGGATGGCAAATCATACATCGTTGTAAACGACTTCGACGCTTTGCGCCGCTTGTTCGGAGAGTTGCTCTTTGAGGTGCAGCGCATCAAGTCTACGGGCGACTATGAGGCTGGCCGCAAGTTGGTTGAGGACTATGCTGTAAAGATTGACCCCGAAATTCACAAGGAGGTATTGGAGCGCTACAACAAGTTGGGCATCGAGCCTTACAGCGGCTTCGTGAATCCCGATTACGAACTCGTTGAGCAGGATGGCAAGATTGTAGATGTTAAATTTGTCGGCAAATACAATTTCATCGAGCAGATGATGGAGTACTCTACAAAATACTCTTTCCTTCCCTCGATAAACTAAATCTTCATAACAAAATAGTAGAATATGCTCGGCTATTATCTCTTGTCCGAGCATATTTTGTATATGGAATAGCGACTTTTTCGACCATAAATGTTTTTTATTGCTATATTGAATTTATTATTCCGATATTATTATATAACTTTGCCGCAGTTTTTCAGAGTATAGAATAACAAATGAAAACAGTTTATACAGTAAACGAACTTAAGCAAGAACTTGCTTCGGTAGATATGAGTGGAGTAGGATTCGTTCCTACGATGGGTGCATTGCACGCAGGCCACCGCTCATTGGTAGAGAAGGCTCGCAAAGAGTGCGAAACGGTTGTCGTAAGTGTATTCGTTAATCCTACGCAGTTTAACGACAAGAACGACCTTAAGCACTACCCCCGCACACCCGAGGCCGATGAGGCTTTATTGGAAGCAGCGGGTGCCGACATAGTGTTTATGCCCTCGGTAGAAGAGATTTACCCCGAGCCCGATACACGCATATTCGACTTCGGTCAGATAGATAAGGTTATGGAGGGTGCAACTCGCCCCGGCCACTTCAATGGCGTAGCGCAGGTTGTAAGCCGTCTGTTCGATATGGTCAATCCCGCAAAAGCATACTTTGGCGAGAAGGATTTTCAGCAGATTGCCGTTATAAAGGCAATGGTTGCGCAATTGGGACTCAAGTTGGATATTGTAGAGTGTCCTATCATCCGTGATGAGGATGGCTTGGCTCTCTCATCTCGCAACACACTTCTTACTGCTGACCATCGTGCCGCAGCACCACACATATATGCTACAATCAAGCAATGCGCCGAGAAGATGCAAACAATGACACCCGCCGAGTTGAGCGCTTGGGTGACAGCAGAGGTTGAGAGCAATCCATTGTTGAAAGTTATCTACTTCCAGGCCGTTGATTCTCTCTCGATGCAACAGATTTCGGCGTGGAGTGAGAGCGAGCGTGTGCAGGGTTGCATAGCCGTACAAGCAGGAGATATAAGACTCATTGATAACGTAAGAATAAAGTAATCGTTATGTTAATAGAGGTACTCAAATCAAAGATTCACCGCGTGAGAGTCACGCAGGCAAACCTCAACTACGTCGGCAGCATCACCATTGACGAAGATTTGATGGATGCAGCAAATATGATTGAGGGCGAAAAGGTGCAGATACTCGACATCAACAATGGCGAGCGTTTCGAGACCTACATCATCAAGGGAGAGCGTGGTAGCGGTTGCATCTGCCTGAATGGAGCAGCAGCACGCAAGGTAGCCGTTGATGACTTGGTAATCATCGTATCGTATGCGCTGATGGATTTCGAGGAGGCAAAGCAGTTCCGCCCATCGGTAATCTTCCCAGACTCTGCAACAAATCGCGTAGTAAAGTAATCGCATAAGAGATGGAGACCCTTTTGGCTATATGTGCCGTTCTGTGCGGCATAATAGGTATCCTGGGGGCTATTCTGCCAATTTTACCAGGCACGGTACTATCGTACATCGGTATGTTGTGCGCCTACTTCACATCGTCATCGACAATAAGCGAGGCAAAATTATGGCTTTGGGGAGCCATTTCGGCCGTAATCATCATTCTGGACTATATCCTGCCTGCATACTTTAGCAAACTATTTGGAGGCTCAAAGGCGGGCATTTGGGGAGCAACTATTGGGGTGGTAGTCGGAATGTTCACGATGGGACCACTCGGCATTATTCTTGGCCCATTCATCGGTGCCGTTGCAGGTGAGATGCTCAATCAAAAGCAACCGCTTGACAAGGCTATTGTCGTAGGTGCTGGCTCATTGTTATCATTTTTCGTCGGCACGGGCCTAAAACTTATCGCAGGAGGATTTATGATGTACTACATTTGGGCCGATGTCATAATGCTCATTAAAGAGTTGTGATAATTGTAAATATACACAAAATAGTCCGCTTGAAGTTGGTTTTCAAGCGGACTATTTTTGTATTAGGATAGCGACTAAAATTGTAAACCGTACACCTCTTTCAACTCTCGTTCCAACTCCTCGGCCGAGGTAAACTGCACAGCCTTCATACCTACGTTACGCGCCCCAGCGACATTGTCAGCATTATCATCTACGAACAACGACTCCTCGGCTTGCAAATTATAACGCTCAAGCAGACACTTATATATCGCCGCATCGGGTTTCAACAGATGCTCCTCTCCCGATACAACCATACCATCCAACAATCCGAAGATAGGATATTTATCTTTAACAAGCGGGAAAGTCTCCGATGACCAATTAGTAAGGCCATAGACTCCATAGCCAGCCTCCTTCAAGCGTCGCAAAATATCGGACATACCCTCAATCTCACCGCCCATCATCTCAATCCAGCGTGTATGGTATATAGCAATAGCCTCACTCCACTCAGAATGCTCGGCCTGCAACTCGGCCACACCCTCGGCAAAAGGCTTTCCGCCATCCATTTGCAGATTCCACGAATAGAGGCATATATTATTCAAGAACCACTCGGCTTTCTCCCTACTACCGAAATACTTGTCATAGAGATGGTGAGGATTCCAATCAACCAGCACCCTACCAAAATCAAAAACAATATTTTTCATTTCTGCAAAATTTTATTGAGAAATCTTTACAAGCGCCTCACGATAGGCGTTTAGGATACGAGACTTTGATATAAATCCCAGATAACGATTATTCTTATCAACAACGGGCAACATCCAAGTATGATTCTTCTCGAAATGAGGCAACACGCTCTGCACCAATTCGTGCTGCAAGATTCTGTAAGGCGGCTGCACCATATAATGCGTAATGGAACGCCCCCAACGCTCGCGCTTAAACATATCCTCACGCAAATCATCCAACTGAACTACTCCCAACAGATGGCCGAAATTATCAATCACGGGGAATATATTACGGCGGGCCGATGAGATTATATTCACCACATCACCCAAAGTAAAGGTCTCTTTCAGACGCACGAAATCGGTCTCCATCAACTCCTCCAGGCGCATAAACACAAAGGCCGATTGGTCCTTATCGTGAGTCAGCAATTCGCCACGCATACGCAGCTGCTTGGTATAGATAGAGTCTTTATCCAAACGATAACCTACGGCAAACGATATACAAGCCACAATCATAAGCGGAATAAACAAGCCATAGCCGTTAGACAACTCGGCGATAAGGAATATCGACGTTAGCGGCGCCTTCATAACGCCCGCCATAACGCCTGCCATACCTACCAGCGTAAACGACACAACCGAAATATCCCAATCAAAACAAGCATTGCATATCAACGCCAGGGCCGCTCCGACAAATGCTCCAACAAACAACGACGGGGCGAACGTTCCTCCCACACCACCTGCGGCGTTGGTCGTCGCCATCGCTATAACCTTGAAGAACATTATGGCTATAACGTAGATGATAGCCACCCACTCTATTTCGCTAAACTTAAAGAACAACGAGTTATCGAACAACGATGCTACCCTACCGTGCATCAACGCCATCATCCCCTCATAACCCTCACCATAGAGTGGCGGAAAGATGAAAATCAGCACACCCAACACAACACCCGCGAAAGCCCAGCGATGATACTGCGTCTTGATGCGCTTGACGTATGTTCCAACGATAGAGTTTACCGACGTAAAATAGTACGACATTGCGCCACAACAGACTCCAAGCAATATATACAATGGAATCTGCTGCAAAACGAATGCATCGGCGGCACTCAACGTAACCGATATTATCGGGTCAAAGCCTCGAAACATCAGCGCTACGGTAGTCGCTGTAATAGAGGATATTAGCAACGGGATGACCGATGTGGCCGTAATATCCAGCATCAAAATCTCCAACACAAATACCACTCCCGTAATCGGGGCTTTGAAGATAGCGGCAACGGCAGCACCCGCACCGCAACAGAGCATCAAGGTAAGTTCCTTATAATTGAGTTTTGCCAATCGTCCCACATTAGAGCCTATGGCGGCTCCCGTCAAAACAATCGGGGCCTCGGGACCTACCGAGCCACCAAAACCGATGGTGGTAGCACCTCCGACAATAGAGGTCCAGCAATTGTGTGAATCTATTCGCGAGTCGCGACGCGACATAGCATACAGCACACGGGTAACACCTTCCGATATCTCCGCCTTAACGATATACTTGACAAACAACGTCGCCAAGATGATACCGATAGCGGGATAAATCAGATAGAGAAATTGAGCCCTATCGGCAGGAAACCACGTTACCAATGCCGAACGCACACCATACAACAATACCTCAAACAGACACGTTCCTGCACCTGCACACACACCCACAACAACTGCCAACACGCCCATCAGTTGCGCATTGGTCAATCGTTTGAGATGGCCAACAACCCAATCTACTATCTGCTCTCGCGTAACCATTATCGTTTCTTAACGAAAAAAGTCTTTATTGTTTTCTGTTATTACTTTACAGCCTTATACATCTCGGCCTGCTTGCGGATAAGTTCTGTATCCTCGAAGTAGTTAATCTTCATCGAACGGCGTACCATATCCAAAGTCTCGGCAGCCTCGGCGCGAGCCACCTCGCAACCCTTCTTCAATGTCTCGTAAACGCCCTCAATATCCTGCTCATACTCCTTACGGCGTGCGCGGATAGGCTCCAACATCTCCTGCAAAACGGCATACAAGAACTTCTTAACCTTCACGTCGCCCAAACCACCACGCTGATAATGCGCCTTCAACTCATCGAGCGATGCATAATCGGGCAGATACTGCTCGAAATGTTCAGGGCGAGAGAATGCGTCGAGATATGTAAACACGCAGTTACCCTCGATTGAACCTGGGTCCTCGATACGGATATGATTCGGGTCGGTGTACATACTCATCACCTTCTTGCGCAAATCTTCGGCTGTATCCGAGAGATAGATACAGTTACCGAGCGACTTCGACATCTTGGCCTTACCATCAGTACCCGGCAGACGCAAGCAAGCGGCATTCGATGGCAACAAGATTTCGGGCTCAACCAACGTCGGGCCATAGATAGAATTAAACTTGTGAACAATCTCACGTGTCTGCTCAATCATAGGCTCCTGGTCCACACCTGCGGGAACGGTAGTTGCACGGAAAGCAGTGATATCCGATGCCTGCGAGATTGGGTAGGTATAGAATCCTACGGGGATAGATTTACCAAATTCGCGCATCACAATCTCGGTCTTAACCGTCGGGTTACGCTCCAAGCGTGCCACCGTAACCAAATTCATATAATAGAATGCCAACTCGGTGAGTTCGGGGACCATACTCTGAATAAAGATTGTCGATTTTGTGGGGTCAATACCGCACGAAAGATAATCCAAAGCCACCTCGATAATATTCTGGCGCACCTTTTCGGGATTGTCGGCATTGTCGGTCAGAGCCTGCGCATCGGCAATCATAATAAATATCTTCTCGAACTCTCCAGAATTCTGCAATTCAACACGTTGACGCAACGAGCCTACATAGTGGCCCAAATGAAGTTTACCTGTGGGGCGGTCGCCCGTAAGAATGATTTTTCCCATTGTTTTTATCTATTTTTTCAATTATTCATTGATGTTCGTTTATGTATAAAACATACATAAACATTAAAATTAACTACAAAAATACTAATTTATTGATGAGCATCAAAAAAAGTTTGCCGCTATAATTTTTTTTTATACTTTTGTAAAAGAAAATAAGCCCTAATCCAAATTTTCGGAATATGACAATCATTCAATTACAATACCTTATCGAGGTGGCTAATTGTGGCAGTTTTTCAGCCGCAGCAGAGCATTGTTTCGTCACTCAACCATCGCTCTCGATGCAGATAAAATCGCTCGAAGAGGAGTTGGGCGTAGTGCTTTTGGACCGTTCAAAAAAGCCCGTTATTCCCACCGAAGCAGGAGCAGTCGTAATAGCGCAAGCGCAAGAGACTCTAAAAGCGTATAATACTATCCGTGAATCAGTTGCAGAATTAAAGGGCGAGACTGCTGGAAAATTACGCCTGGGCGTAATTCCGACAATTGCACCATATCTGCTACACAAGTTTATCCCCGACTTTGTAAAGAGTTATCCACGCGTGGAATTGGAGATTCGTGAGATGGTAACAGCCGACATCGTCGAGGCTTTGCGTCGCGACAAAATCGATGCCGCATTGGTGGCCAGCGGAACGTGCGGAGAGGGAATTTTGGAGATAGACCTATTCAGCGACCGCTTCTACGCTTATGTTTCGCCATCAAACCCGCTTTACGAGCGCTCGAACATACGCATCGAAGATATCGACCTCAAAGACCTTATACTCTTGAGCCGAGGTAATTGTATGCGCGACCAAATCATCGAGTTATGCCAAGCACGCCGCGACCTGCCGACGCATTACTATTTCGAATCGGGCTCGCTCGACACACTGATGCGCATCGTAAACTGCACATCGTGTATGACTATAATTCCCGAAATGGCTTTGGAATATATCCCCTCGGACCGCAAATCACAAATCAAGACATTGGCCAAAGGGGCTACATCACGAAGAATCGCTATTGCCGTACGTCGCACTTACGTCAAAAGTTCCATTATCAACGCATTGGAAAAGACCATTATCGAACGCGCGGGAGCATTACAAAAGTTTATGCACTAAAAAGGCTACAACGCCAAAAAAAAGAATTATCGACACAATAAAAAGATGCGAGGCCGACATAATATTGCCTCGCATCTTTGCGTTTATTGACAAAGATTATGCAAACACGATTTATTCAGTAGGTTTTATTTCCAACTATCATAAAAAAAATGTATATTTGCAACGTAATATGTATATATGCTAAATATGGAAAAATTAATTGAAACTATAGTTACTGCTATTCAAGACAAAAAGGGTGAAAACATCGTATCATTGGACCTTTCGGGATTTGATGGCGCCATCTGTTCTCACTTTGTAATTTGCAACGCCAATTCAACATCACAAGTTAGTGCCATTGCCGACGGTATCGAGCGCGACGTATTGGAGAAGTTGGGAGAGAAGGTTTGGCGTATCGAAGGCCAGCAGAACTCATTTTGGATTGCTATGGACTACCTCGATGTAGTGGTACACATCTTCCAGAGCGAGTTGCGCGAATTTTACAAAATCGAGGAGTTGTGGGCCGATGCTCCAATCAAAAAATACGAATACGAACTGTAATACAAGGACTGAAATTGGGCCGCAAAATTATTTTTTTGTTCGGTTAATGCAAAACGGCACGATTTCGGTTTTAATCTAAAATTAAGTGAGGAGAAGTTTAACTACCTCACAAATTTAGTATGACACCAAATAAGAACAAAAACAACAAAAACAAAGGCAATATAAAGGTTATCCGAATCAACGGAATGTGGATTTGGGGTGCCGTAATAGCCATCATCATCGGATATTCGTTCTTCTCAAACGGGCCATCACAACCCGTTGCTGGAGATTGGAACACCGTGGAGAAGATGATTCGTGATGGCGAAGTGGAGCGAATAGAGGTGTTGAACAAGAACACCGCCAAGGTATATCTCACCGAGGATGCTATTTCGAAATACCGCGCAGACGAGAATAGTCGCTTCAAGGGCATACCCGAGCAAGGTGAGCAGTTGTACTTTACTATCGGCTCTGTCGACATCCTGGACCGCGATGTTAAGCAAGCAGTCGAGGACTCTGCATTGGGCGAGAATAATCCCGTCAGCATAAAATATCAGAACGAGAACCATAGTTGGAGCGACATCGCTCTGAACCTCTTGCCGTGGTTATTCCTTATCGGAGTGTGGTTCTTCTTCATCCGCAGTATGGCTCGTGGTGGCGCAGGCGGTGCTGGCAATATTATGAACGTAGGCAAGGCCCGCGCACAGGTATTCGACAAGGATGACCAGACCAAAAAACGTGTTACATTCAAGGATGTAGCAGGTTTGGAGGAGGCCAAAGTCGAGATTATGGAGATTGTCGATTTCTTGCGCAAGGCCGATAAGTATCGTGAATTGGGAGCCAAGATACCCAAGGGTGCTTTGCTCGTAGGCCCTCCGGGAACAGGTAAGACACTTTTGGCTAAAGCCGTAGCAGGTGAGGCAAATGTACCTTTCTTGTCGATTTCGGGTTCCGATTTTGTCGAGATGTTCGTTGGTGTAGGAGCATCGCGCGTACGCGACCTATTTGAACAAGCAAAAGAGAAGGCTCCGTGCATTGTCTTTATTGATGAGATTGATGCCATTGGCCGTGCTCGTGGCAAGAATGCAGGATTCTCTGGCAATGATGAGCGTGAAAATACACTCAACCAACTCCTTACCGAGATGGATGGTTTCCAAACCAATGCAGGCGTAATCGTATTGGCTGCCACAAACCGTGTAGATATTTTGGATAAGGCGTTGATGCGAGCAGGTCGTTTCGACCGACAGATAGATGTCGGTCTGCCCGATGTAAAGGAGCGTGAGGCGATATTCAACGTACATCTCCGCAACATTAAACTCGATGGCGACATCGACCGCACATTCTTGGCAAAGCAGACTCCTGGTTTTTCGGGTGCAGATATTGCCAATGTTTGTAACGAGGCAGCATTGATTGCGGCACGCAACAATAAGAAGAGCGTAACACGCGAGGACTTTATCGCGGCTATTGACCGTATCGTCGGTGGTTTAGAGAAACGCAACAAGTCAATGTCGCAGGCCGAGCGACGTGCTACAGCTATCCACGAGGCGGGACACGCTACAGTTATGTGGCTATTGCCCGAATGTGACCCCGTATTGAAGGTCACTATCATCCCGCGTGGCAAGAGCCTCGGAGCAACGTGGTCGGTACCCGACGAGGAGCGAGTACACGTCACCGATGCTACACTCTCGGAGCAGTTGGCGGGTATGCTTGGTGGTCGTATTGCCGAGGAGGTTAATTACGGCACACTTGGCGCAGGCGCATTGAGCGACCTGGAGCGCGCAACAAAGATGACCTATGCAATGGTAGCATATTATGGTATGAGCAAGAAAATTGGCCCTATGAGTTTTTATGACTCTACAGGCTCACGCGACACCTTCACAAAGCCATACAGCGAACATACAGCCCTTGAGATTGACAACGAAGTTCGTCGTATTTTGGAAGAGGCCTACGCTCGTGCTCGCAACATCATTGAGACGAATAACGATAAGATAAACGCAATGGCTGACCTCTTGTTGGAAAAGGAGACTATCTACGCCGAAGACATCGAGCCTATATTGGGCCCCTCGGCACAGTCGCTTAAAAACAAGGATAAGCAGCAGAGTAGCGATAACACCACTGCCGAAAAGACGACAGAGAATGTTGACAATAACGGCGTAACGATAGAGCCCGAACCTGCAATAAGCACGGCTACAAAAGATTGTACAGATAACATTTAACCCAAGAAGGCTTATGGGTAGCAAGATGAAGAACCTTATTATACGCACCGCCAGTGGAGCCGTTATGCTCATTGTGTTGTTAGGCGCTATTTTGGCATCGAAATGGAGTTTTACGGCACTTATGGCAATAATCGCTATTGGTGGTATGTGGGAATTTTACCGCTTTTGCGAAAAAGCGGGTTATCAACCAATGAAATGGTTAGGAGTATTTTTAGGTATAACCATCTTCGTTACCAATTTTGCGGTTTCAATGTTTTTTGACACAGAGGTGGATGGTGTAGGCGCTATAACGCTGATGGTGACACTGCCTATCATAGTACTCGCAATGCCTATTATGGCTATATGCGAACTATATCGCAAGAGCGCTACACCGATAGCCAACATCGCAACATCGATTTTAGGCACATTGTACGTTGCTCTGCCAATGTCGCTTATGCTGATTATTCCGCTATTGCTCGGAAATGGAGAGTGGAATCCGTGGATTATAATTTTCTACGTTTTCATCATTTGGGCTAACGACGTATTTGCTTACCTGTTTGGTATTACACTCGGCAAGCATCGCTTGTTTGAACGCATATCACCCAAGAAGTCGTGGGAAGGATTCTTCGGAGGATTGCTGGGCGCGATGGCTATGGGCTATGTAGCGTCAATCGTGGTAGAGGCTAATGCAATTGTTTGGGTTGGATTGGCATTAGTAGCAGCCATATCAGGCGTATTTGGAGATTTGATTGAGTCGATGTTCAAGCGCTCGATAGATATAAAGGATTCTGGTAATATCATACCGGGACACGGTGGATGGTTGGACCGCTTCGATGCACTAATCGTATCGGCACCATTTGTATTTGTTTATGCTTGCATATATAGTTTTATGATTTAACAATAGAAACCTAAACTAAAAACTCAACGATATGAAAATCAATAAGGAGGGTTATAAAATCATCACCACATCGGGTATCATCTGCTTGATATTGTGGTCACTCATCTACTATTTCCAGAGCCACCATTCGGGTATAGGTCTGCATATCACGTCAGGTGTTATACTCGTTGCCTTTTGGTTCTTCATCGTGGCCTTCTTCCGCGAGCCTCGCCGTGTGAAGATTCACGACTCCGAATTGGTATTTTCGCCCTGCGACGGACGTGTGGTTGTTACCGAAGTCGTGTACGAGGATGAGTATATGAAGGAGGAAATGTTACAGATTTCTATCTTTATGTCGGTTACCAACATCCATATGAATTGGTTACCCGTAGGCGGAGTGATTGATTACTACAAGTATCATCCTGGCCGTTTCCTCATCGCTTGGCATCCCAAATCTTCGACAGAAAATGAGCGCACTACCACTGTTGTCAAGATGGATGACGGACGAAAAGTATTGTTCCGTCAAGTCGCTGGACTTATCGCACGTCGTATTGTGTCATACATTAAGGTCGGCGACAAAGTAAACCAGAACGATGTATTCGGATTTATCAAGTTCGGTTCAAGAATTGATGTATTGGTGCCAAAGAATAGTGAGTTGCTCGTTGAGATTGGCGACCCCGTAGTTGGCTCACAGACACCTTTAGTTAGATTGCATAAGTAGTTAATAACTGAACGATATGGCTATCACACCACAGGGAATAATGCGTTTTACGGTCGGAGCGTTGCTCACGGCGGCTATACTCTTTTTGGTATGGTACTTTAGCGCTGTTGTTATCTATATACTTGTGGCTGCCGTATTGGCTATTATGGGCCGTCCGTTGGTGAATTGGCTATCACGACGTCATATTGGCAAGTTCTTGATGCCTCGCTGGGTGGCGGCAACGATAACACTAATAGTCATCGCTATAATCTTCATTTCTGTATTCTCGCTCTTCATCCCATTGATTTTCAATAAGATTAACGAGTTTGCACAATTGGATTTCAAGCAAGTGTTGGCATCGGTAGAAGAGCCTATCTCTCACGCTCAAACCTATCTACAGCGTACATTTGCCCTACCCGAAACACAATTTTCGTTGAGCGATACACTCATATCGTCACTCAAGGAGTTTATCAATTACAACACCCTGAATAGCACATTTACATCGATTATAAACATCGCGTTATCAACCCTTATAAGCGTATTTTCCATAGCGTTTATCACCTTCTTCTTCCTTAAGGAGGATGGACTTTTCTATTCAATGGTTACAGCAATGTTCCCTGACCGCCTGCAGGTGAATGTAACACGAGCGCTGGACTCAATATCGGTGTTGCTTGCTCGCTACTTTACGGGTATTTTCACCGAGAGCCTTATACTTATGGTTATAATATCAACCATAATGATTCTCTTCGGTATGAAGACCGACAACGCGCTATTGATAGGTTTGGTGATGGGTGTAATGAATGTGATTCCGTATGCAGGGCCTTTGATGGGAGGTATTCTGTCGGCATTTATCGGCATCGTAACACCTATTGCCGGCTATACGGCGACACATACAGCGATGATTATCTGCATCACACTATTCTGCATCAAAGGCTTTGATGATTTTGTGTTGCAGCCGACCATCTACTCCGAACGAGTAAAGGCTCATCCTCTGGAGATATTTTTGGTAATTCTCATCGCAGGTTATATGGCAGGAATCTTGGGTATGTTATTCGCCATACCTTCATATACCGTATTGCGCGTGTTGGCCAAAGAGTTCTTCTCGGAGTTCTCACTCGTGCAGAAACTGACACAGAACATCTAACCTATGGGCCGAGCAAATAGAACGAACTACGAAGTTGAGGATTATGAACAAAATCATAAAGGGTAAAGTCATTCACGGAGCGAAGTTAGGACGACAAATAGGTTTCCCTACGGCCAATCTCGATGCAAGCAGGCTGACAGATATAGCAAATGGTGTATATGCCGCTCGCATAAAGATTGCAGGGCGTAACTACAAGGCGATGGCTAACATCGGCACACGCCCTTCGGTTGATGGTCAAACAAGACTTTTGGAGATACATATATTTAATTATAGTGGCTCACTCTATGGCCGATACGTTAAAATCAATCTACTAAAGAAGATTCGCGACGAACACCGATTCGAATCTATCGAGGCCTTGAAAGAGCAATTACTCCGTGATGCCGAAGAGTGTAAAAGAGAATAAAGAAATATAGAGATGGGCTGTCCAACACGTTTGTTGAGCAGCCCATTTGCTATTAGATAATTGTATTACAGAGAGAGGCGTCGTAAATAGAACAACATATAGAAATTGCCACAACGAAAGTCTGCTATACAATTTCACTTATTCTCGGTCTTCTGACCAAATCAACAAGTGTAATGATAACATATACTATGATACTATATATAGGTGCAATTAGCGCGACCTTCAAGCCACCCATATATACCGAGAAAGGGAACTGGTCGCCATTCTCCTGTATCACTTTTGCGATGTCGCTAATTCCAAGAAGAAAACTTATAACACCAATTGCAATAGCAACCTTCCCCAGACTCTGAACCCACGCGGGGGCTTTCCACGCCGCAAATAATGCACACACCAACGTGAGTGTTATTGCAGCCATACCCCACCAGCCTCCAGCCATAAACGCATCAACGATACTGAATGTATTAGCAGGAGCCTCCATAATAATCGGAGCCGTAGTTACTCCTTCTGCCACGATGGGTTGCATTACCACATCGGCACTTAAAAAATTCGACAACATAATTTTCTTGCATTAGATTAAACAAAAATTAAACTTTGGATATCCACTGCAAAGATAGAGTCAGATAGAGGTTTTTGAG
>JAZOVT010000066.1:0-9465 GCA_045658845.1 Alistipes sp. | reverse complement strand
CTTCGTATCAAAGACTGGCGTAGATTCATTGGCTATCTCAATCGGTACTTCACACGGTGCTAACAAGTTCAAGCCCGAGCAGTGTACTCGCAACGAGGATGGTATCCTTGTACCTCCCCCCTTGCGTTTCGACATCTTGGCTGAGATTGAGAAGCAGTTGCCTGGTTTCCCCATCGTATTGCACGGTTCTTCATCAGTTCCCCAGGAGTATGTTAAGATTATCAACACTCACGGTGGTGCATTGAAGGATGCAGTAGGAATTCCCGAGGAGGAGTTGCGTAAGGCTGCTAAGTCTGCAGTTTGCAAGATTAACATCGACTCTGACGGCCGTCTTGCTATGACTGCTATGGTACGCAAGGTATTCGTTGACAATCCTGCAGAGTTCGACCCCCGCAAGTATTTGGGTCCCGCTCGCGACGAGTTGAAGAAGTTGTATATGCACAAGTGCGTTAACGTTCTTGGCTCAGCAGGTACAGTAGAGTAATCTATTACTTCTATATAAGTGAAAGCGCCTTACGGGGCGCTTTTTTTGTGCATATACAACACCTCTTGCTAATATTCCCGCAAAATTTTCGTATCTTTGTTATTGGACTAAAACAAAATGCCTTATGAAACGTATTATCGCTATTCTTTTAATGTTGATGCCTTGTGCCGTGATGGCGCAAGAGGCAAAACAAGACTCGTTACGATTGTTGTTTGTGGGTAATAGTTACACCTATTATAACGACCTGCCGCAAATGGTCTATGAGATAGCCAAAACCAAAAAGAAGAAACTATCCGTAAGGAGCGTTACAAAGGGTGGCGAGCGCCTGAAGGGCCATCTCAATAATGAAAAGTTGCGCGAGATGCTCACATCCGAGAAGTGGGATTTTGTCATCTTGCAGGAGCAGAGTAGCGCTCCCGCCAAGCAGACCGAAACGGTCATTGCCGATATATATCCAGCGGCCAAATCATTGGATAGCCTTATACACGTTGGCTCGCCCGACGCAAAGACTATATTCTATATGACGTGGGGCCATAAATATGGTACAACTCACAAGATTGAGAACTATCCGTTGGCCTACACCTACGAAGGTATGCAGGAGCGAATCAAAACTACCTATCTGGAAATGACCTATCAGAATAATGCCGTATGTGCTCCCGTAGGTATGGCGTGGCAACGTGTACGTCAGGAACGTCCCGATTATCAACTCTATATTCAGGATTGTTCTCACCCATCGAAATTAGGTACATACCTTGTCGCAAATGTTATCTATACAGTGCTTTTCGGTGAGCCTTATCAAACCTCTTACACCGCAGGTTTTGCAAGCGAAAAGGCCGAATACATCCAGCGCACAGCCCAAGAGACTGTATTCCAAAATAAGGATGTATTAAATATCAAGTAATTTAGTTGTACTATTTTGGCGGGTGGAAGATTACTTCCATCCGCCAAAGTATCTCATAAACTGTATTCTCTCCAAAGAGTCTGCATTCTCTGCGTCGTTGGCACTCATCATTGCGCGAAACTCCTCTATGCTATGATAGTTGTGGCGGCGACACCACGCCTCGATGAACTCTAACGCCGAGGCTATCCAACCGTTTCCGTTGCGATATATCGCACTGCATACCTCTACTGCCGTAGCACCTGCAAGCAGTGATTTTACGATAGCGGCTCCGCTGTGTACTCCGCCCGATAGTGCAAAAGATATACCCTTTACGGCAGCCGATGCAATGCCCACCCAGCGTAGCGGATTGACCAAATCCGAGGGTTGGCTAACGACTTTCGCCGAAGAGTATTCCATCTGCTCGATGTCGATATCTATCTGGTAAGGCCGATTAAAAAATACCACTCCCTTTGCTCCATAGGCCTTCACGCGTTCTGCCACGCTTACGGGATTGGTTATGTTGGCACCTAATTTCACAATTATAGGAATTTTTACCCTTTTTCTTACGGACTCCACAATGGCGATATGTCGTTGTTCGTAATCTCCATCACGATAGTTGCGCGAGGTTGCGAGTCCCATCACATTCAACTCCAGCGCATCGGCTCCTGCTTGCTCTATGGCTTCGGCAAATGCCACCCACTCGCCCGCACTGCGACAACAGATGCTGGCGATGATAGGGATACTACATAACTGCTTGGAGCGGTGAATGACCTCTATATATTCGTGTAAGTGTTCGGCTCGTAGGTAACCTTGCATATAGTCTGCGGCCTCGACGTGTTCGCCCGCCTCTTGCAGATGGTCTGCTTCGCGGATTATGCTCTCTTCGAATAGCGATTTAAGCACTATGGCTGCGGCTCCCGCTTGCTCAAAAGCGAAGTTGTTTTCGGGCTTGTACGTCAGTACGCAACTGCTTATGATTATTGGGTTGCGTAACTCTAATGTCGCAAAGTTTGTCTTTAGGTTTATCATATTAACTGCTCTTTTACGCATTGGTGTGCAAATAGCAAGCCGAAATAGTTTTTCAAGTGGGTACTGATATGCATTTTTACATTACCATTAAGGCTTCTTGCTTTTTTAGGCCTACGTTGCGGTTTTTAGCCACATTTGCAAATCTGACCCACCCCCAACCCCCGCCTCAGGCAGGGGCTTTGGTCGCCTCTGCAAGGCTCCGAATGAAGTACAACCTACGGTTGAGTAATTTTGTATGTAATTATTTCCTCGAAGGGTGTATAATTCTCTAAAATGTTCAATCTCGCCTCAAAATGGCTAATTTATTCTCCTGAAATCATCAAAAAACGTTCATTGTCGCAAATTTTATTTATATTTGTCTTGCAATTAAAACCAATATTATGCCATCACGCAAAAAGTTGTCACCACACAGAGGGGGTAGAAGTTCTGTCATTGCGGAGAATACCCTCTTTACATATATAGATAGTACGGAATACGACTCTCTGATAAATCCAGGTAATCTGCCTCACGCTTTGCGTCGAGGTGGTATATTTATCTGTTTAGGCGGCGAGGGCGATGTGATTATTAATGAGAACAAATATCATTTGAGCCGCAATACGATGTGTGTGGCATTCCCAGGAACAATCATACAAGCATTTGACACTCAGGATGGCTTTGAGAGTTATACACTTGCTATAGATATCGATTTCTTGCGCGAACTCAACATTCCGTCAGCAAACTCCATCCATATATCAATGCGTGAGAATCCGTGTGTTGTGCTTACGGACGAGGAGTTGCAAAGCATTATGGAGATATGCAAGATGATGCATCGTAAGGATTCGCGCACTCAACACCCTTATCATCAGCAGATAAATGCGCTTACGCTGACCTTGTTGTGTTACGAGTTGGCGGGCATATATCTCCGAGATATACCCGTCAAACGCCAACCTTGTACCCGCCAAGATATGATTTTCCGTCGATTTATGACTCTGTTGGCGACCGATATAACCACTTCGCGTGAGGTGAAGTATTATGCCGATAAGTTGTGTATTTCGCCCAAATATTTGACTATCGTAACGCGCCAGATGTCCTCGCGAAGTGCTTCGGATTGGATTACACGCTCGGCTATCCTCAATGCCAAGGCAAAACTTGCAACGACAAATTGTTCTGTCCAGCAGATTGCCGATGAACTCAATTTCCCCAATCCGTCGTTCTTTGGCCAATATTTCTTGCGCCACACAGGAATGACTCCCAAGGAGTACCGCCGTTCAAAGATGTAAACGTAAAAAGAGTAGTAATATGACTGCACTATATAATAATATAATTTTCGGCCCTGTTCAATCACGCCGCTTGGGCCTTTCGTTAGGCGTAAATCTATTGCCCATAGAGTCAAAATTGTGTAGTTTTGACTGTATATATTGCGAGTGTGGATGGAATGGCGACCACATTGGGCCACGTCGTTTCAATAGCCGCGAGGATGTAAAGGCGATGCTTGCCGAGACACTTAACAAGATGCGCGATGAGGGTCGTTTGCCCGACGTGATAACATTTGCAGGTAATGGCGAGCCTACGATGCATCCCGATTTTGAGCAGATTATCGATGATACCATCTCGCTACGTGACCAACTTTGTCCATCGGCGAAGGTATCTGTATTGAGCAATGCTACACAAATTCACCGCGAGGATGTATGTCGTGCGTTGCGCCGTGTGGATAACAATATCCTAAAGTTGGACTCCGCCTTTAATGCTACGGTGCGATTGATGAATAACCCTGCTGCAAATTACTCTGTTGCCACTACGGTTGAGCGGATGAAACAATTTAGCGGGCAGTTTACTCTGCAGACAATGTTCCTGCGTGGAGAGTATCAGAATCAGCATATCGATAACACCTCGCCCGAAGAGGTTGCGGCGTGGTTGGAGTGCGTCAAGCAGACTTCGCCTCGACAGGTTATGGTCTATTCGCTCGACCGCGATACACCTTGCAAAACGCTGGAAAAGGTTAGCCGCGAGGAACTTACCCTAATAGCCCAACAAGTGGAGGCATTGGGTATTCCCTGCTCGGTAGCATAAACATAGAACCAATTTTTGCATATTTGTTACAAATTCCGTATATTTGTATCTAATGGAGACTATGCAACATATCGATTACGACCTATTATATAAAGTCAATTCGCCAGCCGACCTCAAACGGCTTGCAGTATCGCAACTGCCCCAATATTGTAACGAGTTGCGTCAATATATCATCGAGGAGTGTTCGAAAAATCCTGGACACTTGGCCTCGAGCCTGGGTACGGTTGAACTTACCGTAGCCCTACATTATGTGTATGATACACCGTTTGATAAACTCGTTTGGGATGTAGGCCATCAGGCTTATGCGCACAAAATTATCACCGAACGCCGTGACCTCTTCCCCACGAATCGCAAGATGGGCGGTATAAGCGGTTTCCCGCGTATGGCCGAGAGCAAATATGATTCATTCGGAGCAGGCCACTCTTCGACTTCGATTTCTGCGGCTTACGGTTTGGCAAAGGCTGCCGAGTTGCAGGGCGTTGATAATCACGTTGTAGCCATCATCGGTGACGGCGCTATGACGGGCGGTTTGGCTTTCGAGGGCTTGAATAATGCCGGCGAGAAGAAAAAGGGTAAGTTGTTGGTGATTTTCAACGACAATGAGATGGCCATCGACCGCGCAACGGGCGCTTTGGATAACTATCTTGCCCGTATGTCCACATCTCGTTTCTATAACTCTTTCAAACGTAGCCTTTGGCGAATGCTTTCGCACGTTCCGCCTGTGTTGCGTTTCTGCCAACGAGTTGGTAATGCCATCAAGCAGGGCCTTTTGAAGAATAGTAACCTTTTCGAGAGCCTTAACTTCCGCTATTTTGGTCAGTTGGATGGCCATAATGTCGAGGAGTTGGTGCGTATGCTGATGGCTCTAAAGGATATTGACGAGCCCAAGTTGCTCCACGTCAGGACCATTAAGGGTAAGGGCTATACCCCTGCCGAAGATAATCAATCGGTATGGCACGCGCCAGGCCGATTCAATCCCGAAACGGGTGAGCGTATCCCGTCTAAGGACTCTGCGGCTCGTTATCAGGATGTATTTGGCAAGACTCTGCTGGAGTTGGCACGACAGAATCCTGCTATTGTCGGCATCACGCCTGCTATGCCATCAGGTTGCTCGATGAATATTATGATGCAGGAGATGCCCGACCGTTGTTTCGATGTGGGTATTGCCGAGGGCCACGCCGTAACCTTCTCGGCTGGTTTGGCTGCGGGAGGTATGCACCCCGTATGTAATATCTACTCTTCGTTTATGCAACGAGCCTATGATAATGTCATCCACGATGTTGCATTGCAGAATCTGCCCGTTACATTCTGCCTCGACCGAGGCGGTTTGGTAGGCGAGGATGGCGCGACACATCACGGTGTCTTCGACTTGGCCTATTTCAGTTGTATCCCCAATATGATTGTGGCCTCACCGATGGATGAGTTAGAGTTGCGTAATCTGCTCTATTCGGCTGTCAATACCCCGTCGCCCTATTCAATACGCTATCCGCGTGGTTGTGGTGTCGGTGTCAAGTGGGAGGGTGAGCCATTTAAGGAAATCCCCATAGGTAAGGGCCGCAAGTTGAAGGATGGTAACGAGGTTGCCGTATTGACCATTGGTCCCGTTGCACATTTCGCCAAGGAGGCAATCGAGCGAGTCGAGTCAGAGTATAAGACCTCTGTTGCGCATTACGACCTGCGCTTTGCAAAACCTCTCGATGAGGAGTTGCTCCACGAGGTAGGTCGTACATTCGGTAAGGTTATAACCGTCGAGGATGGTGTCCTGCGTGGTGGCGTAGGTGAAGCCGTCGTGAAATTCTTTAACGACAACGGCTACGACATTGCCATCAAGACGTTGGGTATAGATGATAGATTCATCGAGCACGGTACCCCTGCTCAACTATATGCCTTATGTGGCTATGATGCGGTCGGCATAGAGCAACAAATCAAGTCGATGTTGTAATGAGACAAGCAATCATTCTTATTTCCCTGCTTTTTACCTCTGCCATAGCCGTTGCACAGCCAAGTAACGACTTGCTGGGAGAGTTGGAACGGGTGCTGAATGTCAATGAACTTTTGCCACAAGAGATAGAGATTAATGGCACGACACAAGGTTTTGCCATCTATGGTCGCTACGCCTTCTCGATGCACGACAAGGGACAATGTGTCATTATCGACCTCAAGCGAAATCGTTTTGTCAATACATTTATCATCGAAGGCAATACGGGCCATTGCAATAATGCCTCGTTTGGCGTAGAGCGTTATTCTAAAAAATCCCAATTCCCGCTCTTTTACGTTACCGAGTGCCGTGGCGAGAGAGCCTGCTATGTAAACGATATTACTACGGAGGGTGCCCGCCTTGTCCAGAAGATATTTTATGATGGCGAGGAGATTACAGGTCCTTGCGATTGGGCGGTTGATGCCGCCCGTAAACGTATATATCTGTATTGTACAATTGGTACGTTACGCTGGCTTAAGTGGTTCCCTCTGCCGCGCCTGGCTGATTCTGATGCTAAAGGCGAGGTGCATCTGCAGTCAATGGATGCATTAGGCAGTATCCCTGCGGGCGATATTAAGATTCCGCAAGGTAGCCATATCTATAAGGACGTAATCTTCCTGCCCGACGGAGTGCCTTCGCGCGGCGTTCTTCGCCTTCACGCCTCAAATGTCGTAAACGGCACGAAACTACTGAATCTCGATTTGTCGTCTATGGGCTTGGAGCCCGAGGGGGTAGCCACCCGCCGTGGTTATCTCTATATCTCGTTCCACACGCCCCGCAAGAATCGCGACAACATAATATATCGTGCAAAGATTACTCGACGTAATTAGCATCGAAAATCAGTTCCGATGTGTCGTAACCCCTCTCGCGGGCTAATTGCAGGATGTGGTTTATGACCTCCTGGCTCATCTTGGGCTTGCGTGATAGAATCCACAAATATTTTGGTGAGCGACTTCCGACGAGCGCCCACTCGCCATTGTCTCCCATTGCCAAAATGTTGTAATCCGAGTAGAAGAACATAAAGAAAGATACCCGCAATCGTCCCGCCTCGGCGGTGGTCTTTGCCTTGCCTATAGCCTCCTGCGGCTTGCCGTCACGCACACCGCGATTGATGACGCGCACCGTTCCGTCGGGCTGCAGCGTGTATTCAGCGGTCACGTTGCTCATCCCTCGCTCGAAACTGTGGTCGAAGCGAGCCACCTCATACCAACGGCCCATATAATTATTAAGGTCCAACGACTTAATGACACTTCGGTCAATCTCTCCTCTCATTGCACATCGGCCTGTCACAGCACACAGTACAAACAAAATAGTAAGCAACAGTAGCAAAGCACGAATTTTTAGCGTATGTTTCATAATCGTTTTTTACTACTTGATATCACATCTTGTGCCATTTCGATTATTTCGCCAAACTAATAGAACAAAATTTATTTTCAATTTCATTCTCTCTTGTGCAAAACAATATATTTCCCGAACTTTGTTTCCGAAAAATAATTACAATACCCCATCAGAGTGTTGTACTTTGCGAAAAGTTTACTAATTTTGTGATGTTGAGCAATCAACAGACATATTATTAGTGAAAGTGTTTCGCTAATCCTTGCCAAGAAATCTGGAAAATTTCATCGAATACAAGGATAAACGCAACGCTCATATCTTGTATTTGTATGCGTAGTCGGCACGCTCTGTGCCTCCCTCATACTGTACAAGTGTGGGGTATTGTTTATTTGTATTCGGGCATTCCAGAGCCTCTTGGCAGATAAACGAACGACTCCACACTTTCTGTTTTTTATAACCATTTACCCAAACTATCAAGGAGTCGGATAGTAAGATGAATTATTGTTAAATTTTTAATGTCATTTTACTATGGAGAAACAAAATTACATTGCGCCCGACATCGAAGTAATCGAAGTCGCAGTAGAACAGGGGTTTGCCCAATCACTTGAGGATATAGAAAGAAATCCTGCATTTGATTGGTAGTTAATTTAATCTAAAAACATTCTTAATTATGAAAAACATTTTCAAAACTATACTTGCATCAATGCTTTTGATGACGAGTTGCGCAACGGATACAGAATTAGAAGTTGCCCCAACAGAACAATCAAATAAGTTCTACGCTTCGATTGAAGCCCCTGCGACACGTACTTATGCTGATAAGGATGGCAAGTTGCTGTGGAATGCGAACGATGAAATCACTCTATTTCAGGGTAATGCCTACCCTCGTCAATTCCGATTTATGGGCGAAACAGGTAAAAACTACGGAGAGTTTGAAGAAATCAATCCACCCTCTGGTGTTATTTCAGCCACTCCATTAGAGGCCAACTATGCCATCTACCCCTATGCTGCAAATACCACTATATCAAATCAGGGTCAAATATCTTATACCATTCCCGCCGTACAGTCTTACGCAAAGGATTCGTTTGGTCTTGGTGCAAACCCGATGGTGGCAGTAACAAAAAATACAACAGATAACTTTTTGGCATTCAAAAATCTATGTGGATATTTTGAATTTTCATTATTTGGTGATATTACTGTTAAAAGTATCGAATTTAAGGGCAACAACAACGAGAAGTTGGCAGGTGCAGTAACAATCACTGCGACTAATCAAGATGACCCCACATTTGTTTTTGCCGATGGTGCAACTGAGACTATCACACTTGACTGTGGTGACGGCGTTGAGTTGGGTGCAGATGCCGCAAATGCAACAAAGTTTTGGTTTGTTGTGCCAGCAACAACTTACGCAGAGGGTATTACCATCACTATTGCTGACACCGAAGGCAAGAAAATGACAAAATCTACCTCAAAATCAATTACCATCGAACGTAGTACAGTACAACCGCTTAACGCATTTGAAGTTGAAACAAATATTCCCAATAATCAGATTTGGTACACGTCCACTGATGGTAATATTGTAACGCCAAATAAAACAAATGTTTTTGGCGCAACAATCAAAAGTAATATTTATGAAAATGGCAAGGGTGTTATTACATTTGATGGTGATATAACTATAATTGGCGAAGAAGCATTTAAGGAGAAAACCAAATTATC
>JAZOVT010000065.1:0-10011 GCA_045658845.1 Alistipes sp. | reverse complement strand
ATGTAGTTGATTTAGTAAAAATAGATATTTTCAAAGACATTATGAGTAGCAGTGGTGAGTTCTGGATGATGTATGATTGGGTATTCCAAACTAATCATTCTTCATAAAATGTTTTAGGGATATGAAGAATATTGATTTTAGAACACTTCGTGCGGATGAGATTGAGGTTCGTCCATCGCACGTAAAGGATGGTAAAGCAAACCTCCTTCTTTATATCGATTCAAGAGCAGTGGTTTCACTGCTCAACGAAACGGTAGGCAACTTAAATTGGCAGTCAAAGTTCTACGAAGCGCATGGACAGATGATTGGTGAGATTGGTATCTATGATAGCGATAGAGAGCTCTGGGTGTGGAAAGGTGATACTGGTTCAGAGAGTAACATTGAAGCAAGTAAGGGGCTTATCAGCGATGTATATAAGCGAGCATTGTCTCGTTGGGGTGTAGATGAACTATACACAAGCCCCAGAATCCAAGTCGAAGATGACGGATATGGCAATTCAGGTTACAAAGTTTCAGAGGTTGAGTATAACGAACATCGAGAGATTTGCCATCTGGTAATTGTCAATCGTTTTGGCAAAGAGGTTTACCGAATGAATCCAGACAATATGGTTCAAGAGGCAAAACCAATAAGCAAACCTATTCAATCTTGCGATAATCGACAGGTAGTAATCCAATCCATTAAAGATGCCGCAAATAAAGAGTGGTGTAAGGATGGTGTTAATAGACCTGAACTACAAAAGTTTGTAGCATTCTATACGAGGAAAGTTGAGAAGGATGGTTGGAAGGGTGAATTTCAATTTGATGTGCTTCTTAACAGTTGGATGTCACGTGTAAATAGCCATCGGGCATAGTTGTTATATGTATTGGCAAATGCTAAAATCACTATTTGTAAAACTCCTAAGAACTCTTAGGGATTTTCGTTTGGATATTTAGAATAATAGCTCTAAATTTGCGAGACGAATCATGGGATTTGATTAATAGAATACTGATATACAGTTGCTTAAAGGAGCGAGTTCGAGTCTCGTTTTCCGCTCTAAAAATCAAGCAGTTACAGAAATGTGACTGCTTTTTTGTTTGTCTTTAGACTCGAACGAGCGACCCCAAATTGCCCCTGTCAGGGGGTTAGGGGGTGTAGATATAGTTCGCGAAAAAATGCCTATGCGAAGCGTGGGCTCGAGTCTCGTTTTCCGCTCTGAAAATCAAGCAGTTACAGAAATGCGACTGCTTTTTTATTGTTCAAATATGTAGTAAAATCCACTCCCCACGCACCTGTAGCAAGGTTTTGTCCTGCTTGTTGTTTATTCCCCCGCTGCGCGGTGCAGCGCATATAGCCTAAGATTGCCAAACTGGAGCGCTGTCGTCTCCTTCAGTTGGAACGAAAAATGTTCGTACAAATCGACATTTGTGGCTTTCAGTGTTTCGAGATAGCATCCCTCTCCTGATGCATCGAGATAATTCAGCAACGCCTCTATAAGCGGTTTGCCATAACCTCGCCCCTGCTTGTCAATGCGAGTAGCAAATGCCATCAGATAACCATCGTTCTCCGTTTTGTGTCGTTGCGCCACACGTTGCGCCACAGCATCAAAACGCAACAACCTTATAATACTTCCAACACCAAGCCTCACAAGCATCTTCAGTCCTCCCGCTTTGATGTAGGACATAGGATTAGCCTCTTTGCTCTTGGGCGGAAGATATATCAGCACCGAATTTACCTCCTTGCTGTCGGCAATACAGATTGCATTTTCGGGCAAAATGGCGAGCGATACAGCCCAAAATAGTTGCATCTTTTGGTGGTCGTACTCATCGCCACAGATAGACCTGAATAGGTCATATTGGCTAAACCCATCTGCAAGCGTCTCGGCGAAGCGCCCTATATCAGCAGGCTGCATAATGTAGCAATCCTTAAATACTTCAATATGGTTGTTGTTCATTGTTTCAATATACTATTAGATACAATACGCATAGCGCCCCTAAATCATCTACCTATAAAAATTTATTTACCCCCGAAGAAATTCGGGGGTAAATTGTTACTCTGTTGGAGGAGTGGGTTCTTGGCTTAGATAATATCTCTTGTAATACCATTCGTATCCTGGTATAATTCCAGCCTCTCCTGTTTTTGAAGTGTCGTAATACCTTGATTCGTGACCATTCGTTTTGTGTTGCTCTGCGTCACTATTATCATCAACCATAATCCGATAAAGATATTTCCAATAAGTGTCATCATAGGTCCAATGGTATATGCCGTCTGCTCCGAGTTCTGTATAATATGGAACAAAGATATAGTACTGATTATTGCCAGGAATATCGTCATAATCTTTGCCTTCGCCAAATGCGCCATCCTCTACATTTTGAGGACGTTTGACCGTATCATATAATACAATTGCATTAAGAACTTCACATTTCTCCACTAAGCCTGTACCGATATTCTCTACACTTTCAGGGATATGAAGTTGCTGCATACGCATAGTCGCAAACATATACCTTGGAAGGGTTGTAACCTGCCCGCCAATAATTACCTTAGCAGTCCAGTTATAGTCATCGCTATTGTAATACTGATTAGAGAAAGCACCCTCATCCCAACCGTCGCACGAATTCGCATAATTATCGTTATACGCAATATCACGTTCAAGTTTGATATACTTCAAAGGCGACTGGTAGAAAGGACCAAGTTCGTCAGACCAATCCTGGAAACCAAGAGTAAGAGGTGTAGCGCTATTATCCTCGAAACGCAAATCCTCAAGAGCCGTACAATTATAGAAGGCAAAATCCTTAATCTCATTTACAGTGCCCGGAATCACAAGCGCGGTGATGCCTGAGCCAGCGAACATATGCTTATGCAAAGTCTTCACATTCTCACCAAGAGTTACGCTGGTAAGAGTTGGCATACCACCAAACAGACCCTCGCTAGGAGTGTCAATATCACTATCGCCAAAAGTATAGATAAGTTCACGATTGAGATTAAGGGTAGTCAGGCATTCATTATCCTGGAAAAGGTTCTCATCCTCACCATTAGTATCATAACCGATAGTAAGAGGCTCTGTGCCTCCTGTAAATGTAATGTTAGCAAGTTGCTTACATCCATAGAAAGCATCGTTCTTAATCTCTGTAACGCTTGCTGGGATTGTTATCTCAGTAATAGGCAACTCGCTAAACATATAAGGATGGATAGTCTTTACATTACCACCAATCTGCAAGTCTGCAGTTGCTGAAGAATTTTCTCTATCCTCATAAGCAAAGAATCCAGCATCAGCATCTTTTTGTTTTTCAAAAACATAATTATAGCCAGTAGTTAGCTTCACTTCACGCATAAGCTCAATATTCTCAAGCGGCGACTGATAGAAAGGACCATACCCATAGCCATCAGAAGCACCTGGCTGGTATCCCACAGTAATAGAGGTTGCACTATCTTCAAATGCTACATTTACCAATTGTCTACAATTCTTAAAAGCATTGTTGCCTATCGATTCTACATTTGCAGGAATACTAATATTGGTAATTCCTGAACCCATAAATGCGCCCTTACCAATAGTAGTCACTTTTCCAGGGATAGTGAGAGTCTTGATAGGAAGATTACAGAACATATAGTTAGCGATGTTTGTAATATTCTGACCAATAGTCAAGTTCGTTTCTGCCTCTGCTGGAACCATACCCTTCGCAGTTGAACTTATAGCAAAGACTCCCTGGGCCTCATCGTATGGATTAAATGCATCTCCGTTAAGCGTCTTGTAATCAACAGGACGTTTGAAAACAATTTTTGCCAAAGGTGAGTCGTAGAATGGACCTTCTACACCACCCTGACCCTTGAGTTGAAGCGGAGTTTCGCTCTCTACAAAAGTAACGCTGCTCAATGCAGAACATTCATCAAACACATTCTGAGCAATAGAGGTAACGGTAGCAGGAATCTCAATCGCAGTGATGCCTGTTCCTGCAAACATCCACTTCTGCAAAGTCTTCACCTGCTTACCCAAAGTTACGCTGGTAAGAGTTTCGAGCGAACCAAACAAGCCCTCGCTATTAGAGTTGATGTTACTATCACTATAGGTATAGATAAGCTCTCGGTTGAGGTTAAGGGTTGCCAGCGGACAACACTCCTGGAAGAGGTTCTCATCCTCGCCGTCTTGCTCTTCATAACCGATTGTAAGAGGCGTTGGCGTTAACGCAGGACTTGACTCGAATGTAAGAGAAGCAAGGCTGGTACAACCATTAAATACATCGTTACCAATAGTATTCACTGTTCCTGGGATGGTGAGAGCCTTGATAGGAAGATTGCAGAACATATGGTTAGTGATGGTTAAAATATTCTGACCAATAGTCAAGTTTGTACCTTCAGTTATCTGGTCCTTCAAAGATGGATTGATGGCAAAAACGCCCAACTCGTCAGCGGTTGGAGTAAATACAGTGTCGTTAAGTTTCGTGTAAACAATAGGACGATTGAAAACAATGGTTGCCAAAGGTGAGTCGTAGAATGGACCGTAACTATCACCCTGACTCTTGAGTTGAAGCGGTATTGTGCTCTCTACAAAAGTAACGCTGCTCAATGCAGAACATCCATCAAACACATTCTGAGCAATAGAGGTAATGGTAGCAGGAATCTCAATCTCGGTGATGCCTGTTCCTGCAAACATATAAGGTGACAAAGTCTCCACCTGCTTGCCCAAAGTTACATTGGTAAGTGTAGGCATACCACCAAACAGACCCTCGCTATTAGTGTCAATATAACTATCGCCAAAAGTGTAGTTAAGTTCACGATTGAGGTTAAGGGTAGCCAGTTTGTTATTATCCTGGAAAAGGTTCTCATCCTCGCCATCAGTATCATAGCCGATTGTAAGAGACTCTCCCGTAGGGCTTGGCGAGAATGTAAGTGTAGCAAGGCTTTTACAGTTATAGAACACGTCATTTGCGATTGTATTCACTGTTCCTGGGATGGTAAGTTCGGTAATAGAAGAACCTGCAAACATCCACTTATGCAAAGTCTTCACCTGCTCGCCAAGAGTAACGCTGGTAAGTGTTGTTCTGTTACCAAACAGACCCTCATTTGCATTTGCAGCAGAAGAAGAATAGGTATAATCAATCTCGCGATTAAGCACAACTTCCTCCAATGGTGAGTAATAGAATGGGCCATCGTCATCATCATCGTCATTAAAGCCGTGAGTAAGCGACTCGTTTGTAGGGCTTGGCTCATAGGTAATCTTCTTAAGTTTATTACATCCATCAAATACGCAGTCACCAATTGTCTTAACTGTACCTGGGATAGTAATCTCCTCAATAGGAAGCCAGTTGAACATATAGTTCGAAATAGTCTCTACCTGAGGACCGAGTGTAACTGTGACAGACTCTATAGTTTCATATTCTTCACTAGCAAATATTCCGTCATTCCAATCGGAATGCGTGAAAATAGCGCCACCACCATATACACATTTAAGTTCACGGTTAAGTTCAATATAGGTCAATGGTGAGTCATAGAATGGACCATAATCTTCAGTAAAATCCTGACATCCTATTTGAAGCGTAGTCTTTGTTGCACTTGGAAGGAATGTAACTGAAGACAAATAATCGCAATCAGCAAATACATCTATTCCAATATTGTTCACACTTCCAGGAATTGTGATTTCGGTAAGCGGAGTATTTCTAAATGCACTCTCTCCAATGGTTGTAACACCCTCTGGCAGAGTAATAGTCGCAATCTCGGTATCACGGAATGCGTAAGCATTAATTGTAGTCAAAGGTCCATTGAACTCAATTACAAACTTCGAGCCATCCCATTTATGACTTTTGATTGAAGCATTAAAAGGATTTGGCTCATTTTTATAGAATTTAACAATATTTTCATCGCCTGTTTTGTCATCCGACCTGGTGTACCAAAGTTTTGTAGCAGCAGGAGCATTTGTCTCAAACTCAAGAGCCGCCATTGGCAGAACATTGTTACGCGTGATATTGACAGTCTTGCTGGTCTGCTTGGTATAAGCATCACCATTCGTATCGGTCACTGTAATCTTAATACCATTAGTAAATGTTACCGGAGGCAAACAGAACCAGAACTCGGTAGCATTTTCCTCATTTGCACCAAGCGCAACGCCTTCACCGCCGTTGCTACAATCCAGGGTAACAGCAGTAGCAGCATCATCTGCCATAGTGATAACAGGAGCAGCATCGTGGCTTGCCACAACAACAGCATTACCGACAATCTTATCCAAACCGCTTACAGATGAAAGAGTTACACTCTTAACTTTAGTTCCAGCGCCATAAAGTTTGATTAGCAAATAACCACACGCATTGCGGAAATAGAGTTCATCATCCATATTGTCCTCACCCGCAGCAACCATAATATTAGCATCCTTTCCGAATGAGTTGAGGGCATACTGCTGAGTTGTAGGGTATGTAAGATTAATCTCATCTCTACCTGCATCTGTATTAAAAACAACGGTGACATTCTCATTATAAGGGTACACAGCCTGCGATGTGAGTAGTACACTCCCTCCTATTCCAGGCTTTGTTTCATCCTTAACCAATTCTACAGATGTAGCGCCATCCTCTCCCTCATAATAATATTTGGCATTGTGGGTATTACCCGAGAAGAATGAAATTGCATCGTTATTTTGCCACAGGACTTTAGTTCTATTCTCTCCACCTATATATGTACGAGTCACTGAATCTTGCTCGATAACAACAGAGGCGTAGAGAATTTCTGGCAGTTCAGCATTCTGAACCTCATCTGTCAAGACATCATCCTGACGAGAATTATATCTCTCTTCATTTTTTTCGCATCCCCAAAGAAGGAGAATAGCCGAAAATAGGAATAAAATTTTTTTCATATCGTTTCTGTTTTTTTTGTTTTTTACCACGGGAGTGTATCTTCCCAACCGATATCCTCAGTTGAATCCGCGAACCCTCGTTCTACTTCAATTTCCAAAACCTCCATTTCTGGGGCTATGTAAGTTTGTTTTTTGTCATTCATTTTATTAACTTTTTATTTGGTTTATCATTTTTTGCAAAAATATCCGTTCTACTCAAAATAGGCAAAGAGAGCCGTTCTACATTTATTTCTACATCGCGCTTTATGTGTTAAAAAATCGCAAATATGGGCGTTTGTAAACCAAAATGTAAACAGCAGCGTTTTGGGCTTTATATACAATTTACATAAATTTGTTCATCGATTGTGAACGGTAGAGAGTGATGTTTACATACTGTCTACAAAATTTATTGGCAAATTTTATTAAATATACACGATATGAAACCCTATACATATGGCGTAATATTGCTGATTTTTAGCATTTTATCACCTGTAACTCTTCCTTGCTATGCAAATGAGAATCTCTTTAAGGAGGCCAGGGCACTACAACGTGACGGGGAGTTCGATGAAGCGATAAACGCCTATAAAAGTTACCTCACAAGACCGATTGAAAAGGATGCTATGACAGATGAGCAACTTGCAATGTATACAGATGCATTGGTACAGTTGATGAACACATTTCAAAGCAAAGGTGAGCCTGAGGCGTGTATATCTGCACTGCAAGAGGTCTTCGCAGCATCCCCTACAATGCAGGATGAATATCTCCGCGATTACTATTCTGTCTTGGGCTATGCCCTTTCTCGCACGGAAGATATGAGCCTTGCCGAAGAGACAATACTGAAAGCTCTCACCTTGCCGCTTCATCGTGCGACACCAGAGCGATACTTCCGAGACTATGCATATGCAGCAGCCGTATTCTATAGTAATCCTGCTTATCAGAATGAGGTTGTCAACTGGTGTCAGGAGGCATTGGCACAAGCTCAGTATTGCAAGAGCACCTCTGGTCAGCAATGGGTGATGTCTATGCTTGGCTCTCTTTATAAACGACAAGGAAATCTTAATGGAGCATTGGAACTGTTTCAACAAAGTATAGAAGAGGCGCGATTGAGAGAGGATGCTCTTGGTGTACTTAACAGCCTCAGTTCATTGGTTGATATTTTCCTTTATTGGGACATCCCAGAGTATGCCAATATGTATGCTTCAGAGGCTGTTGCTGTTGAAAAGCAGATGACTCAGAATAATCCGATGGTCTCCGCGCAGACCTTTATAAACAAAGGACGTGCATTGCATCAACTCGGTGAGAGAGATTCAATCGCGTTTTATTTGAACCAAGCCCGTGCGCTCTGTGAGAAACTGCCGTACAACAGCGGTATGGTGGATGTGAACCTATTGTCTGGCATCTGTAAGACCGAGATTGGTGGCGATGCTTTAGCGGCAGGCATAGAAGAACTTCAGCAGGTCACCACTAAAGGAACATCAGCCACTCGTGCCAAAGCATATCACCAGTTGGCACAGACCTATCTTAAAGGTGGAGACGCAAAAGAGGCTGAGATTATGCTGGATAGTCTGCAACTTATCCTCAATCGCAATGACTTGCCATTCCAGATACTACATATAAACTACGAGCCTATTTTAGACCTATATCTTAAAACGGGTAATCAGGTAAAGGTTGAGCAGTACATAGAAATGATGCTCCAGGAGCAGAAAGCCTTCAAGGAGACAAGCCTTAACTACAATCTGGTCGAGTCCATAGTTAATCTCCAGACAGGAAATAGACTCCAGGAGTTAAAGATTATACAGTTAAAACAGTCTAATCATCGCCTTTGGATGTTGATATGGGTTGTTATATCTCTCATTATTATAACTATTGTTGTTATCTTGCTGGTGTTCCAACGAAAAAAGTATGTTAAGCGAATAAAACATACAGACGACCAACTTGCTTCTTTGTTTGAGCAACTTAATCTGGTAATTGATGAGAAAGAGAGGATTACACAGGAGGTCAAAGAATTCCTTACTGACAAAGATAACCGACAGGAGTTGGAGACCTTGACTCCTTATGTCCTTAAAGATAGCGGTGAGATAAAGTTCCGTCAACACTTTGAGTTGCTTTACCCTCTTTTTCTACCTTGCTTGCGCGAAAAAGTGCCATCTATTTCACGTCGTGAGGAGTTACTCTCTATGCTTATTGTTCTAAAACAGGATAATAAGAACATTGCTGAACTATTGGCGATTGCACCACGCAACGTCTTGATGCTTCGTCACCGTTTCCGCCAAAAAATAGGAATGACAACCGAACTATCGCTGGAAGATTTTATAGAAGATATATTGAGGAATTAAGAACCTTCAAACACTCCGCGAGTACCTCTTGTTCAATGGCTGGTTACGATAAATAAGCATCTAATATTAGAAAGAGGTAATGATGCAAAAGTGGCGCTTTTTGCATCATTACCTCTTTCTGCCAAATATCGTTGTTCAACGATACCCAATGTTGCTCTAACCATTCATAGGTTAAACTATAAAGTCGATGTATAATGGACCATTTGTGCCGCAAGAGGACACATATGGTGTAAAAGTCAGCAAACCAGTTTCGAGATGCATAGAATTCAATTGTTAAACATCAACCTATGAACCCCTAACGAGGTATGAGTTAGTTAGATGTTGATTGGTTCAGTAGGTTGTTGTTAATCAACTATTTGCCGATATAGAAATTTTACTTTCCGATGCAAAATATTTTTTTAATGCCTATTAAGAGCTTTATAAATACTTAACACATAGTGTATTGCAAAGTTTAACCGAAGGGCAATAGTTCGTTCGGAGGGACAGGCAGGGGACTGCATTTTTGCAAAGAAACCCATAAAATCTGCAAAAACGCACTTTTTTAGAATTTTTAGCATATTTGCATTTCGTTGCATGGTAAAATGGCCTTTAATTGGAGGTGAAATTGCACCTGCAATAGCTATTAAATTTAGTGGTTTAGTTTAGTCCGATGTATATATAGAATAGAAGTAAACTAAACTGCCTTCATCCCCAAATTTAAGAGGTCTGTTACAGCAGTGGCTTTACACTCTTTTAAAATGGACTTTGTTCCTCTCATTTGCAGATTTTATGTGTTTCTTTATATCTGTCTACCTTTTAATACGAGTTTCTGAGAAGTGTCAAAACATACTCTTTTTGCTTCTCAAAAGAAGAAAGAGATTGGACTTTCATAGGTATGGTATACCA
>JAZOVT010000064.1:0-14551 GCA_045658845.1 Alistipes sp. | reverse complement strand
GTGGCTACCAATTACACCATATCCGCATTGAACTTTGTGCATTAGGGGGCTTACACCCTCAATTGCAGTGCAAAGGTAATAAAAATATGTCGATTACGATGCTAAAATCGATTTTTTTTAGGAAAATAGTATTTTTTCCGTACTTTTGTAGGATAAAGAGTGTTTTATTATGCCAAAATCGATTACCCTACAACTTCCGCCCAAGCAATCTGCCGATGCCGAGATATATACAGCATTGGCGGCACGACAATTGGGCATACGCCGTAGCGATGTGGCTATGGTTAGGGTAGTGAAACGCTCGATTGATGCTCGTCGCAGCCCGATAAAGGTGAATCTTTCGCTTGAAGTATTTGTCGATAACGAGCCACAGCCAGCCCCTCTGCATTTTGATTATCCCGATGTGAGCAAGGCGACCGAGGTCGTTGTTGTGGGTTCGGGCCCTGCGGGATTGTTTGCGGCTTTGCGACTTATTGAGTTGGGATTTAAGCCGATACTTTTGGAGCGTGGTAAGCATATCTTGCCACGAAAGCAGGATATTGCGCTCATCAATCGTAATCTTGACATTGACCCCGACTCGAACTACGCCTTTGGTGCTGGTGGTGCGGGTACATTCTCCGATGGTAAACTCTTTACGCGAAGCAAGAAGCGTGGCGATTATAATAAGGCTCTTCAGACTTTGGTTTTTCACGGTGCTACGCCCGAGATTCTCTATGAGGCACATCCGCATATCGGAACGGACAAGTTACCCCGCATCATAAGTAATATATGTAATACGATTACTACGGCAGGTGGCCAGATATACTTCTCAAGCAAGGTTACGGGTTTCAAAATCGAACGCGAGCGGTTGAAGGGAGTATGGGTTGGTGACCACCTTGTCGATGGGGCTGCCGTGGTGCTTGCTACGGGACACTCGGCAAAAGATATATATCACACGTTGCACCGCGACGGTGTGCGATTGGAGGCAAAAGCCTTCGCTATGGGTGTTCGTATCGAGCATCCTCAAAAGTTGGTTGATAGCATACAATATCGTATGCCACAGCGAGGCGAATACCTGCCTGCGGCGTCATATTCTTTGGTTAATCAGGTGGATGGACGTGGCGTCTATTCGTTCTGTATGTGTCCTGGAGGATTCATCGTGCCGGCGATGACCGATTCTTCGCAGTCGGTGGTGAATGGTATGTCGCCCAGCGGCCGTAATTCACGTTGGGCCAATTCGGGATTGGTTACGGAGGTCAGGGTTGAGGATTTTGCACACCTTGAGGCTGAGTATGGTCCTTTGGCGGGCTTGGCTTTCCAGCAGCAGTTGGAGCAGGCGGCACGTCAGAATGGAGGTGATAGGCAGATAGCACCCGCGCAGAGAGTTTCTGATTTCGTGGCGGGCCGAGCATCATCGTCGTTGCCTGCAACATCATATATTCCTGGCATTACATCTTCGCGTTTGGATAAGTGGATGCCCGCATTTATGGCTTCGGCACTGCGTAAAGGTATCGCATCGTTCGATAGGAAGATGCACGGCTATCTTACGTCGGATGCGATAGTTGTGGGTGTGGAGTCGCGCACATCTACCCCAGTGCGTATCCCTCGTGACGGTGATACATTGATGCATCCCGAAATTAAGGGTCTTTTCCCTGCGGGCGAGGGAGCGGGATATGCCGGAGGAATTGTCTCGGCGGCTTTGGATGGCGAGCGTGTAGCCGATGCTGTCGCTCTGTATGTAAAAAGGTAGTATAACTATGGAACTATTTGGCGATACTAAAGATTATATTCGTTCACGATATTTTTATTTGCGTGAGCGATTGAGTCCCTCTAAAATCTCGTCTGCTCGCGAGATACCTATCATTATAAATAGTTTTAACCGTTTGACCACCCTCAAGCGTTTGATTTCATCGCTTGAGAAGCGTGGCTATACAAACATATATATACTCGATAATTGCAGCACCTATCCGCCATTGGTCGAGTGGTTGAAGGCTTCGCCTTATGAGGTGATTCATCTGCCCGATAATCTTGGCTTTAAGGCATTGTGGAAGCATAAGCCTTCGCGCAAACGCTTTTGTGGCGATTACTATATCTATACCGATGCCGACTTGGAGTTGGATGACGCTTGCCCCGACGACATTGTGGAGCGTATGTTCTATCTGTTGCACGAGCGTTATCCCTATGCCTTTAAGGTTGGCCCCTCGATACGCATCGACGACCTGCCCGATTGCTATGAGCGTAAGCAGGAGGTTATAGAGTGGGAGAGTCGTTTCTTTACTCGCACCGAGGGCGAGGACCTGTTTCGCGCACCTATCGATACTACTTTTGCTATGTATCGCCCACGCATAGGTTTGAGCCGTCGTCCTTCGTTGGAGGCCTATCGTATGGCTGCGCCGTATCAAATTAAGCATCTACCCTGGTATGAGGATTCACAGAATCCCACCGAGGAGGAGAGTTATTACAAGAGCCATTGTCGCCACGTTACAGCGTGGAGTGGTAAATAATCGTTGTATTATGACCTGTAAAGTTTTAGTCCCCATATATCGAGTTCCGACTCCTGACGAGATGCGCGCATTGCGTAATAATTGTCGTGTGTTCTCTTCGCATAATATAGCCATTGTTGCGCCCGAGGGCCTTGGCCTAGAATCACTCGAGAGTGAGATGCCTTCGCTGGAGATTATCCGAGTGGGCGATTGCTGGCTTGGTACACGTAATGGCATTGCTGGCTATAATCGTATGATGATGAGCGCAGAGTTTTATGCAATGTTTGAAGAGTGGGATTATATACTTATTTGTCATACCGATGCTTGGATTTTCCGTGATGAATTGGCCGAGTGGTGTGCCAAGGGTTATGATTGTGTGGCTGCGCCGTGGGTTAGACGTAGGGTCTATAACTTGCCAATCATCAAGCAATATATGGCCATCCGTGCGTGGATGCGGCACCGTAAGGGGCTGAAGTGCCGCGCAGACCTCTATGGGCGTATCGGTAATGGTGGCTTGTCGTTGCGCAGAGTAGCATCGTTCAAGGAGGGTTGCTTGCGTTATGCCGAGACTATTGAAAAATATCTCAAGGGAGGGTCGCACCTCTATAACGAGGATGTATTTTGGGCAACCATCCCTCAAGATTTCCGCTATCCCGATTGGCGCGAGGCGTTGGAGTTTGCGTTTGATACCAATCCCGCCTATTGCTATCGTCTGATGGGTAAGCATCTGCCAATGGGTTGTCACAGTTGGACCAAGCCCAAAATGTGGCGTTTCTGGAAGAATTTTATTGGCGAAAAGGAGTAACTTTCATACTTTATACATCGCCTTAAGTACCCCCAATTTTATCACATTTTGACTCCGAAGTGGCTTTTTGCGCCTAAATCTTATAGTTGCCTGTTAGATTTAACCTTTTCTTAATATTGTGATTATACGTTGATAATCAGTAATATACGAGGTGCATTTGTGGTAATTATTAATTTTATTAAATAAATTATTCATTTTTCTTAATAAATCACTTGCACGGTATTGTTTTTAGCCTTATCTTTGCAGTGAAGTTTTAAGGTTCATTTAGGTTAGTAGTTTTAGGTTGGTAGAGGATATCGGAAGGTTGTAACCACAATGATGCGTTTCTGTGGCGCACAGGTTACTAAGACGATGGGCGGTGCTCGCTTGACGTCGAATACCTCCGAGACCTCGATTTTTTTTGTCTAAAACTCACCTGCGATTCACCCACACCCCATATATTATATGCTTGTGAAGTAGATTAAGCCTGATGTTATCGTGCGCCTTACTGCAAAATGCGACCTTCGATATTTATCTTCATTACCTCTTGAGCACCCTCGCTTGCAAGTGTTACCTGATAATAGGCTCCGTTGGGATTCTCGACGTACTCGGCTTGCGTAATCTCCCACGCGGCATATTGGCTTGCGGCAATGGTCTCAATAACTATCTCGGGCAACTCGGCTACGGTGATTCTACTCTCGGTCATTAGCCACGCCTCTTTACCATCGAAGTATATCTTGCGAAGAGTTGTGTCGTCCATAACATCGACCTCCGTGATGCCTGTTGATGATTCTATGTCGATTACGACTGCCGCAGGGTAGTTCTCTGTAAGATAGGTCGTGATGCCCTCGCCCAAAATTATAGGTTTGTAGTTCGGCTCGGCACCGTTTACGATTGAGCGTATTAATATGCCGTCTGCCGTGTAGTACAAATCCACCTCGCCAGCCGTCTCTGGCCCGTCGGATTCAGCCTCCAATACATAGACTACCTCGCTGTTGTATCGCTCGACCATATCGACCTCATCGATAAACCATTGCGAATAATCACTCACCGCAAAAGCGTTTCGTATAGCGATGGGGAGTATTGTGTAAGGGATGTTGCTCACGCCGAGGTACCACACTCCATCGTTGCTAAACCAAGCCTCGCATTCGACCATAATTTCATCCTCGGCCCTGTCGAATTCGGCCACCCAATAGCCCCACGCGCGACCCCACGAGATGTTTTGGGCCGATGGATACTGCGTCAATAAGGATTCTGCCACCTTTTGATTTGTGGGAAAGATGTTGTCATCATCGTTGCTGCACGCCATAAATGCCACAGCCGCTAAACATAAGAATAGATACTTTTTCATAATAGTACGTTTTTAAGAGTTATGTATCCTCTTGTTCTGCAAAAACTGTACATTATTTATCGGAGGCCATTGGTGGGAGGAGTTTATTAGGGGTAAAAAAGACGCCCGACAAAATAATGTCGAGCGTCAGGGCTAAATATCAAATCAATCTAAATATTACATCTCGCGAATCCAGATGTTGCGGAAACTGATAGCCTCGCTGGGGTCGCCGTGCATCTGAAGACGGATAGGACCATCGCCGTGAGGACGTACCTGCGGGTGACCGATATACTCGGTAGTACCGCGGATAGTAAAGTGGTTGAGCAATACGATGCCGTTGTGGATAACAGTAACCGTAGGCGCTACCTTGTAAGTGCCATCCTCGTTGAATACGGGCGCGCTGTAAATAATGTCGTAAACATTCCACTCACCGGGCTTACGCATAGCATTTGCCAAAGGAATAACCTGCTTGTAGACGCTACCTGTTTGACCATTTGCATAAGTCTCGTTCTTGTAGCAGTCCAAAACCTGAATCTCGTACATTCCCTGCAAGAAGATACCGCTATTACCACGAGCCTGACTTGTACCTGTGATGTTCTCGGGTACGCACCACTCAATGTGGAGCTGGAAACTACCAAAGTGCTGCTTGGTCTCGATGTCGCCCTTGCTCTTGTCTACGGTCATCACGCCATTCTGCAACTTCCAGTCGGCATCGCCACCTGTCTTGCAACTCTTCCACGCCGAGAGGTTTGTGCCGTCGAACAATACGATAGCATCTGATGGTGCAGAGTTTGTCTTGATGTCACCGGGTGTTACAACCTTGGGCTGTGGAGTCCAAAACTCTGTCATTGCGGGGCGCATAGCCTCTGGCTTGGGGTACTCTTTCTTCTCTTGAGCCGATACGCTGACAGCAACTGCGAGTGCCAACGCTGAAAATATAAGTCTTTTCATATCAAATTATGTATTAAATTATTTTGTGATTACAATTTTGGGAACTCCCAGCCCTTGCGGTATGTGGGCTTGATGAGTTTGTTGGCCTCCTTGTTGTCGAAGCGCTGCTTCTCGTTGTCGTATACCAATGCCGAGCCTACGCGAGCCGAGATATTGCCCAAGTGTGCATATTTAGCACACATAGCACCGTTGTCGATTGTGCAGGCAGTCTGCATATTGCGTGTACGCATACAGTTGTAGAAGTCAGTGTGGTGCAGTGTCAAGTCTTGATAGTCGGGTGAACATTTTGTAGCCTCGCACTTGCCCTGAAGGGGATATACCTCCCAACCCTCGCGGTTGGCTACCAATGTGCCGTTTGTGCCGACGAACTCTACACCGTAGTTTTTGCCATAGGGGCCTGACTCGATGGTAGTGTTGTTCCAAGTCATCACAAAGTCGTCGAACTCATAGATAACCGACATCGTGTCGAATGTCTCGGCGAAGTTGTCGGGATAAGCCCAATTACCTCCCGTAGCCATCACACGATTGGGCATATGGTCAACCTTCATTCCCCACAATGCCATATCCAACAGGTGTACACCCCAGTCTGTCAGCAAGCCACCGCCGTAGTCCCAGAACATACGCCACGAGCCGTGGTGACGGCTGGCGTTGTAAGTACGCTCGGGCGCTGGGCCCAACCACATATCGAAGTCGATGTGTGCGGGTACTTCAGAGTCTTTTACGGGGTTGAGAATCGCCGCATAGCGGAAGTTAGCCCATACGTTTACTCGTGAGATGTGGCCCAACTGACCGCTATCGACAAATTTCTTCATCTCAATCCAAAGTTTGGCGCTACGCTGCTGCTGACCTACCGATACCACTCGGTTGTAGTGCTTCGCAGCCTGTGCCATCATATCACACTCGGCGATAGAGTTGGCGATGGGCTTCTGAACGTAAACGTCCTTGCCTGCTGCACACGCATCGACCAATTGCAAGCAGTGCCAATGGTCGGGTGTGCCGATAAGCACAGCGTCGATATCCTTGCGCTCCAGCAATTTGCGGTAGTCGCCATATATTTCGGGCTTCTTGCCTTTGTTTTTGGTTAGTTCTGCAGCACGGCTATCAAGTATATTTTTGTCGATGTCGCAAAGCGCTACGCACTCTACGCCCGGTACATTGATGGCATTGAGCAGGTCGGTCCAACCCATACTGCGGCAGCCAATCAAACCTATATTGATACGGTCATTCGCACCCATAACACTCGCCTTGGGCGATTTTGCATTTACGAGCGAAGGGCTTACGGCACCCGCCATTGCGAGCGCACCCATCTTCTTCAAAAAGTCACGTCTTGTAACCATAATATTATGAAGTTTTTAGTTTTAATTTTAGTAGTTTGTTCTGTGTTGGTCTTCTGCTTTTTTATCCTATTTCTTGGTCAAGGCTTCGCGTGCGAAACATACGCAGTTATGTACCTCCTTCAATGCGTTTGACCAGGGCTTAATCGGGTACTCGAGCTCAATGTCGCAGTAGATAGGCCACTTGTTGTCGCGTATCATACGCAGAATCTCGCGCAACGGAGTCTCGCCCTGACCCCATACCTGATTAAAGTTTGCGGGGTCGGCGTTGGGGCCTGTCTTATCCTTAAGGTGAAGGCTGAAGATACGGTCGTGATACTTCTCGATAAAGTCGCGTGGGTCTTTGCCCGTAGAACCGAGATAGTGGCCGCAGTCGAAGTTAAGCATCATCATAGGTGAAACGTCCAAAATAGGGTCGCAACTAAATCCCTCCTGTGCATATTGGAAGTGGTTGTGCATCGCTACATATACACCGTGCTTCTCGGCAAAGGGAGCCAATCGCTTGGCAGAATCGAGGCTCAACTCCTGAACGGTAGCCTTCGCACCCAAAGCCTTTACGCCCAAAAATAGACGGTCAATCTCCTCGTCAGACCATCCTGCAGGGCCGCAGTTCAGAACGTGGATGCCTATGCCAGCGGCAGCGAGTACCTTGCGAATCTCCTTGATTTTCTCCAAATCCATATTCTTACGCCACGCAACAACCTGCTCGCCAGGGACATTTTCGGGTTGGCCTGCATACTTCGCAAACTCGCCATACATAACCTCCAGCGAACTTACGCCAGCCTTATGGCAGCAGTCAATCAGTTCTTGAACGGTCTGCGCGGGCTTTCCAATCCAACTATAAGTCGAATTACCGACCTGTACTCCGCTAAAATTAGAATCCAAGGCGGGGTTGGTCTTTATCTTCACTTTCTCCTTTGCAAAGGTGGCGCTTGTCGGCAGAAGAGTTGCTGCAGCCAATGCAGCAGCCGACTGCTTCAAGAATGTGCGTCTTGAAGTCTTTTGGCTGAAAAGTTTATTCTCTTCCATAAGGAATAGATTTAGGTTAGTTTCGTGTTATGTTATGCAAATATAAGAAAAAATCGGTTACTTAACAATATTGTTAAATAACCGATTAAGAAAAAACTATTTTTGTATTTTTAATACAGACCCTTTAACATCAAATTAAAGTAGATGGGTTTCAGCGCATATACCTTCAGCAACCACGCCACCCATTGCTCCTTCGACATATCCCACAACGACAGAGGGAATGTAATCTGCTCCTTCTTGTCGTAGTCGAACTCGGCCATCAATACACGGCCATACTCCGTAACGATGGGGCAGGCAGCATAGCCGTCATACTTGGCCTCGGGCGTGCGTCCCTCCATCAAAGCGATGAGGTTCTCGACAGCGATAGGCAATTGCTTGTGAATAGCGGCCGAAGTCTTACTTGTCGGGATGCCAGCGCAGTCGCCGAAACTGATGATGTTGTTGTATGTAAGGTGGATGAGCGAGTGCTTATCAACCATAGCCCAGCCATCTGCTGCAAGGCTACCCTCGGTCCAACTCAAGCCCGACTCACGAACGAAATCGGGTGCGCACTGCGGCACCATAAAGTGCATAAAATCGTAGTCATCAGAGAATGGCGTAACTACCTTATTGCCCTCGGCATCGGTCTCCACGCGCTCGAAATATGCCTTTTTAGCCGATGTGTCGATAGCCTTCAAGCGGCAGTTCATATCTACGGGGATGTTGCGCTCCTTGTAAATCTCCTCCAGACGAGGGGTGTAGTAGGGCACGTTGTAGAGTTGCTTGCTGCCTGTGTAGTAGTGCATATCAATCTTGTCGAGATTGTTGTTCTTGCGGGCGTTATCCCACGATAAGAGGCAAACCTTCTTGGGTGCACCACCGCACTTATGCTTAGTGTAGGTGTCGCAGAAGATACCCTTACCACCCTTTTCTCCAAACTCCTTCATTGCGGGCCACGTTTTTGCCGCACCCTCGGGGCCGTAGATGGTGTAGGCATTACCCTGACCTATAGTCTCATAGGTGATACCTTCGATGCGCCCCCAATCGTACTTTACGCCCGGCACCAAAACCAAAAAGTCGTAACCTATCGTTCCGTTCTTGGCCGTATCGACCTTGTTCTGCGTAGGGTGGATGAGCGTAGCCGAATCCTTAATCCACTTTACGCCCGAAGGCATACAATCTGCTTGCGGTTTCCATACATCGTCGGGCTGATATACACCGCTTGCGATGAGTGTGAAACCGGGCTGATAGTATTGACGGTCGCTGGGGTCGATGATAGTGATGTCGGGATTCTGCAGCGTACGCTTGAGTTGCGCTGCCATACTGATACCTGCAGCACCGCCACCGATGATGACGATACGACCTTTGGCGGCACTCTTTGCTGCGTAAGCCTTGTCGGTACCTGCTGCCACGACCACGCCCGCCGCAGCCATTATCTTTAGAAATTGGGCTCGCGATATAACACCGTCGGCCACCAATCTCTCCATATCACGTTCAAACTTCGATAAAGCCATAGTTTATATAGTTTATATTTTTCGTCTTAATGGTTACAAAGGTAACAAAATTATTATATTTTGCCCAATTTTATTTTGCTACAAATCTCTTTGTCGGGTACACCTATCGACCAGATAGGCTATCGAACGATACTCAATACCCGAGTGTGTGGTAAGGCCTATCTCGCAGGTGCGACTGTTGGAGTATCCCTCTGTTGCGCCCGACTTTTCGACGGCAGAGCGTAACTTGCGGAGTGCATAGGCGTTGAGTTCGGGGTTGGTAAATCCTTTGTCGCCAGCAAATCCGCAACACCCTACGCCCTCGGGTAATACCACCTCACGCGCACACATCTTGGCCAAAGTGATAATCTTCTCAGCAAGCCCCATACGGCGCATTGAGCAGGTGATGTGCAGTGCAACTGTCGTATCTATTGGCTCGAACGTAAGCCTGTCGCACAGATATTCCAATATGAACTCTGCGGGCTCGTAAAGTTTGATGCGTAAAATCTTTTCGCGCATACGGTGCAGGCAGGGGCTCTGGTCGCAGAGTACGGGATAACGCCCCTCGTCGCTTGCACGCCACAACGCCTCCTCCAATTCGGTTATCTTACGGTCGGCTATGTCGCTCATACCCTTGCTCTCCCATATTGTGCCACAGCAGAGATTCTCCATACCTTCGGGGAATATAACCTCGTAGCCCGCCTTGTGCAGCAGCGAGAGCATTACCTCGACCTGTGCCGCATCGTGACGGTGCTTATGGTCGGTACCCATAGTCTGATTTATACAACTTGGGTAATATACCACCTTTGGCTTCTCATCACCCTTTGCTTTCTCTGCCGAGTGGGCCTTTACGATGGCTTGGGGGATGTGGTAGGCCAATGGCATCGAGGGTTGCCAGCGGGGTAGTCCTGCACTATGCATTGCCGATGCAATGCCCGACATAGCCCTCTCGCCCAATGTGCGGTGCGCCGTGTCGGCCAACCAAAGCAGTGGTCGCAACGAGGATTTAACCTCGGCAAAGTGGTCGGCGGCAAAGCCTCCTATGCGGTGTGTGACGCTACCCTGCGGATGATTCTCTGCGCGTAGCAGGTGCGTCAGTTCGCCCATATTGATGCCCAATGGGCAACTCGTCGAGCAGAGTCCGTCGCCCGCGCAACTCTCCTCGCCGAGATATTTGTAACCCTTTTCGAGTTCTTTGAGTAGGGTGGGGTTCTCGCCTGTAGCCTTCAGACGTGCTATTTCACGACGGATAACTATACGCTGACGAGACGATAGAGTGAGTCCGCAACTCACGCACTGCACCTCGCAGAATCCGCACTCAATACAGCGGTCTACGAGTGTGCCAGTCAGCGGCAATGGCTTGAAGTTCGAGAGGTGGCATCGCTCATCGTCGTTGAATATCACACCAGGGTTGAGGATGCCCTTCTCGTCGAAGAGCCTCTTTATTCGGCGCATAATGTCGAAGGCCTTGTCGCCCCATTCGCGCTTGACGTAGGGTGCCATATTGCGGCCCGTACCGTGCTCGGCCTTGAGCGAGCCGTCGTATTTGTCGAGTACAAGGTTTGCCACCTGCTCCATTAGTTGCTCATAGCGAGCCACTTCGGACTCCGTGGAGAACGATTGGTTGATGATGAAGTGGTAGTTGCCCTCCAAAGCGTGGCCATAGATGCAGGCGTCGTCATATCCATATTTGTTGAGTAGTTCGGCCAGTTCGGCAGTAGCCTCGGGCAAATGCTCAATGGGGAAGGCAATATCCTCAATAAGCGATGTTGTGCCAGCACGTCGTGAGCCTCCCACCGAGGGAAATATTCCCGAACGTATAGCCCAATATTTAGCCTGCAATGCCGCATCAGTCGAGAAGTGAGCCGCCTTGTATAGTTTGAACTCCTTTAATTTGTGCTCTATTGTGGCTATGTTTGCCTGCAACTCCTCTGCGGTGTGCGCTTTGGTCTCGGTGAGTACCGCCGTAAGCCCCACGCCCGTAGTGTCGTGCACCGAGGCGAGTGATTTGGCATCCAACAACTCGGCACTATGCACTATGCGCTCGCCATCACTGCCTGTTAACTGTCGCATCGCCACTACCGCCTTGCACGCCTCACGAATTGAGTCGAAGTAGAGCATAGCGCAAGCCTTATGTTCGAAATCGCGCTCCGAGAGCATCGTAACCTCCGACATAAAGGCCAATGTACCCTCCGAGCCGACCATCAAGTGGGCTATGATGTCGAATACATCGTCATACACGACCAGCGGCAGCAGGTTGAGTCCCACCACATTCTTAATCGCATACTTCTGTCGTATGCGGGCTGTCAGAGCCTCGTCTGCTCGGACCTCGTCACGCAGAGCCTCCAGCGTGCTAATAAAATCGGGGTGTGTGGTGGCAAATGCACGTCGGCTCTCCTCCGAGCCTGTATCGAGCAGTGTGCCGTCGCTGAATATTATTCGCATCGAGAGCAGCATACGGTCGCTGTTGGCGTGTGTGCCACAGTTCATTCCCGAGGCGTCATTCATCACTATTCCTCCCACCATAGCACTCTTGACCGATGCGGGGTCGGGCGAGAAACGATAGCCGTAGGGCTTGAGTACCTCACTCACTTTTGCTCCTATCACACCTGGTTGCAGTCGTATGGCTCGGCCGCCATCCAACACTTCATAATCTTCCCAATTCTTGCCAGCCACGACCAGCACCGAGTCGCTCACCGATTGTCCCGAGAGACTTGTACCTGCGGCTCGGAACGTAAGCGGAACGTCGAATCGTGCCGCAGCGCGGATAATCTCTGCGACCTCCTGCTCCTCGTTGGAGCGCACTACGATTTGCGGTGTCAGACGATAGAATCCGGCATCGGTACCCCACGCCAAGCGACGTAGATAATCGGTGTAGATTCTCTGCGAGGGGATGAACGACTTTATGTGATTGAGAAAATCGAGGTGGTTGCTTTTCATATTTTGCCAAAATTATATGTACAAATATACGAAAAAAACGATATTCGGGATAGCCCCAAATATCGTTTTTACTCTTTGCGTTGCTCTGAAAAGGTTTACTCCTCGTCGTCGGCCTCGGCCATTGTGGTATATACGTTTACCACATCCTCGTCCTCCTCCAACTTCTCCTGTAACTTCTCGACAGCCTCACGCTCCTCGGCTGTAAGTTCCTTTGTGTCGGTGGGGATGCGTACGCCCTCACCTGATACCAACTCGTGACCGTTGTCCTCAATCCACTTCTGGATGGCACCGAATGACTCGTAGGGGGCACTTACTGTAACCTCACCATCCTCAGCGAAGAACTCATCAACACCCAAGTCAATCATCTCCAACTCCATCTCCTCGGGGTCAAACTCTGCAGTAGGCTTGAACTTGAACACGCACTTGTGCTCGAACATAAATGCCACGCTACCAGAGTTACCCAACGTACCACCGCACTTGTTGAAGTACATTCTGACGCTGGCAACCGTACGGTTTGTATTATCAGTAGCGGTCTCTACCAAGAACGCAATACCGTGAGGGCCATATCCCTCGTAAATCATCTCCTTGTAATCTGCTGCATCCTTATCCGTAGCACGCTTGATAGCACGCTCGATGTTCTCCTTAGGCATATTCTCTGCCTTGGCGTTCTGAATCAAGATACGCAGACGTGTGTTAGAGTTAGGGTCAGAACCTGCAGCCTTAACTGCGATTTCAATCTCCTTACCGATTTTAGTAAATACGCGGGCCATATGTCCCCAGCGCTTCATTTTTCTTGCTTTGCGATACTCAAACGCTCTTCCCATAATGAGTTATATTTTTGTTGTTATTTTTTGCTGGTCGCAAAAATACGAAAATAATTGACACAAAGCAACTCTGCCATTAAAATTATACATCGCAAAGCCTTACTCTTAAGAAAAATCACTACTTTTGTTGTCGAAAAAATTATTTCATTATGGAAAAGGAGATTTTGGCGGCCATCGAAGTGCTGCGTCAGGGTGGATTGATATTGTATCCCACCGATACGGTGTGGGGCATCGGTTGCGATGCGACAAACGAGGAGGCTGTGGCAAAGATATATGCTCTCAAGCAGAGTCAGGACAAACACTCGATGCTCGTGCTGTGCCGTGATGCCGATATGATTGTGCGCTATGTGAATAAGGCTCCAGGTATCGCCTTTGAGGTTATGGAGATGAGCGAGAAACCATTGACTCTCATCCTTGAGGGTGCTGTGGGTGTAGCCAAAAATTTGATTCCCGAGGAGGGTACGCTCGGTGTGCGAGTTCCGAATCACGATTTTTGCAGTCAGTTGTTGCGTCGTTTCGGCAAGCCTATTGTATCGACATCGGCCAATATTTCGGGTGAGCCTACGCCATTGAAGGGTCTGCAGGAGGTGAGCCGCGAAATTATCGAGGGAGTGGATTTTGTCGTAAATCCCCGTTTCCAGGGTAAGCCGACCTGTAAGCCCAGCGCTATCATTGCCTTTGGCGAGCGTGGTGAGGTGAAGATTATCCGTCAATAAGTTTCAGCGCTCCTATGGCATTGTTAATAAAGACTCCGATTCAGATGCGATTCTCGGATGCGGACTCTTTTGGCCACGTCAATAATGTCGCGCAACAGATGTATTTCGATTTGGGCAAAACCGACCTGTTCAAGGAGTTGTGGCGACTGACCGCAGCCGTCGAGCAGGTGCCTGCCATCATAGCATCGCTCAATACGGAGTTTTATGAGCAGATTCGCTATGGCGAGGAGTTGCTGGTCGAGACTTTTATCGAGAAGGTCGGCCACAAAAGCCTGACGCTTGTGCAACGACTGAAGTCGGGCGAGCGTCTGTGTACGCTCTCTCGTACGGTTATGGTGTGCTACGATAAGCAGCGTGGCCAATCGATAGCCGTTCCCGCGGAGTGGATGCCGTATGTCGGCGAAGAATAGAATAAGTCTATTAATAAAATTAGGGTGGCAACTTTTGCGGTTGCCACCCTAACTATTTTATTCTGTCGAATATTACTTCACGAACTTTGCGTTCTGCAAATACTCAGCACTCTTGCGAGCAGCCTCAAACATCTCGTCCATAATCTGGTCCTGTGTCAAACGGCTACCGTCGGCATTTGTCTTCTGACGCAATGAACGGGGAGTCTCAATCTCTACGACATAATCCTTCATACCGTTCTTGTAGAACTGCTTGAAGATGCCCTCGAAGTTGATTGTGCCGCTCTCGCCAATAACGAACTCGT
>JAZOVT010000063.1:0-6133 GCA_045658845.1 Alistipes sp. | reverse complement strand
ACCAAATACCGCATAACCAGTCCCATCTTTATTGAAAACCCATACTACAACATCAGATGAATCCATTGGGAAGTGTTGTCCTTTATCATTTGTCCACCATAATAATTTCCATTTTCCTACTATTGACGCAACCTCCTCTATCTCTGTACATTTCAAATAACCATTTCCCCATTTAATTACAGACCAATAGGTGTAATCATCGGCGTGTTGAAATTGTGCCGATAAAGGGTTAGTGAAAACTTCTTCAATGTGGTAAGGTAATTCACCGCCAACCTTAATGAGATTGCCATCGCCATCATATTGGCCTACACCTATGGTAAGTTCCATAAATGTATCTCGCGCTGCTTTGACTGATGTTTGTGCAATATTGTCATCATCTACCTCATATTTTCCCTCACTAAATTCAGGAAAGATGTAGTAAGTCTGCTCTAAAAAAGTTTTCGAAAATAGAGTATCTTCCCACTTTGCTTCAACGAAAAATAAATCAGCCTTTGCGGATGCATCTGCCCCAACCTCCAATGCCGATGTAACAGAAATATCCTTAAATGATTCATACCCATTACGGCTAAACTCACTATCTATTTCAGCCGATAATTTGCAGCCAGTATAGGGATTGACATTAATTTGAAGTTCATCACGACCAAAAAGACGGATTTCAAAACAGAGTGCGACTCCCTGCAAGACCTCACCTTTCAGCACAAATTCCATAGCGGCATCGGCCGAAGTTTTGCTGGTGCAAACAGGGACAGATTCATTATTTGCAGCACTACCCCATTGTCCGTCTTGGCGAATATTGAAAACTTTGCTTGAAGAGAACTCTACACCTGCTGACAGCGAGGCTTCACCGCTCCACTTCATAATAAATTTGGGCTGAAGGTCGATTTTAAGAGCAATTCTTCCAGGTGAAGGGATTTGTATAGCAGGACAGATGTCAGTTTGTGCATCGCCTTCATCTGTTGCCTTAATAGTTGCATTTGCCAATGCGTTTATTTTGGCACCTAATGAGATGTCAACATCTTTTAATCCTTCTTCGTTGTCAATATCGGAGTCGATAATTAGTTTTGCACCGAAACCGACCTCTCCCTTGACAGTCGCAGGACCGACGTTAAGTTCTACATCTTGAGATAAAATTTTATATCCATCTTCATCTGTCTCAATAGATGCACGCATCTCGTTGGGAACGAGGTCGAAGGTGTCATTCAAACAGAGTTTGTCAAATGCTTCGATAAGGGTGGGTGCTTCGGTTGCGACAATAATCTTATCATTGTTTTGGGTTACCGATGTTACACGTCCCAAAAAGCCATACGGCAATTCTTCGGTAGGTGTAAATTGCAATAAAATCTCTCCTTTGGCGGGAATTTGCTCTTCGGGAAGTGCGGCAGAGAATATGAGAGTCGAGTTCGTATCATCTGCCGATACAATGTTTTTCAGTTGTACACTGTTTAATTGTACGGTTTTGTCCGAAATCGTTACTCCGCTGGGCAGATTCTCTGTTGTAGGCTCTTCTGTTTCTGGAGTCGAACCATTATTCCCATTATTGTTTGGATTGTTGTTGTCCTCATCATTGCTGACAGAACAGGCTATGAGCACGAAGCCCATAATTAGTGGTAATAGAAATCTTAATCGTTTCATAGTAGTATAATATTTGTCGTAAATAAAAAGCGTGGCACTGAACACTTATTTTAGACGCTGGGCTCTGGTAAAGCCTTGAAGTAAATAAGCGACAGCCCACGCCGAAATCCATAATGGATACGACGCGGCAAAATGTCTGCCTATTCTCCTTCTTAAATTTACCAGATTTAGCATCGAGAATAAACTTACACTTTCCGTGTTTTGTACTATTGCAAAGTTAGTAAATAGTTTTTTGCTATGCAATAGCATAATATAATTATAAAAACAAAAGGCCTTGCAAATTCGCAAAGCCTCTGTTTTGAATTTTGAATTTTGAATTCCCCTCTCCTACTTCTCAATCAGCGTAATACTGCGCTGGATGAAGTCTGTGAGGTTCTTACCCTTCAACATCCCGTTCGATAGCAACGCAAGGTCTATTATCTGGCGCACCAATTTGTTCTGCTTGCCAATCTCCTTCAGGCGCTCGTTACGCTCGTCACGCAACATTACAACCTTCTTCGACAACTCCTCGCGCATCTGCTTCTCCTCGGGTGTGAAATCCTCCTCTTTCTTGTTCTTTACGGTCTCCTCGAATCTGCGCTCCTCGGCAACCGCGGCGTCAATCTTCTTTGTTGTGGTCTTGAGTTTGTCGCCATATTCGTTCTCGACCTTACCCAAAATATCAATTACAATCGGGTGATTACCATTTACCGCAATCGTGAAGTTGTCGGGCATCTGTCCGTAGAATTGGCTCATACCGCCACCACCAACTTTAGCCATCTCCTTCATACGTCGCATAAACTCATTCTGCGTAATGATAACGGGAGCATCATCAGCAGCCATAGGCTCAAATGAAATAGTATAGGTAATCTTCTCATCCTTCGGCATCTGACTCTCAAATACGGGGCGCATAATCTCTTGCTGTGCCTCGGTGAGCGACATCGACATCTGCTCCTTCTTCTGGATGAGTTTCTCTACTACGTCGCTATCAACTCTTACGAATCGTACATTTTGATTCTTTGACTCAAAGTAGTTGATATAGTGATTGTCGAGCGGACCATTCATCTCCAATACATCGTAACCCTTTGCCTTTGCAGCCTCCACAAACGAGTGCTTGTCCTCGGCATCATCGACATACAACGCTATTACGTTGTCGTTCTTGTCAGTCTGGTTCTCCTTGATGATGTCAATGTACTCTTTTGCAGGGAAGTACTTACCCTCAGTCGATTTCAACAACATAAAGTCTTGTGCCTTCTCGGCAAACTTCTCGTCGGTCAATATACCATACTGTATAAACACCTTCAAGTCATCCCACTTCTGCTCGTAATCGGCACGCATCGTTGTAAACAACTCCTTCAAGCGGTCTGCCACCTTGCGAGTAATGTAACCCGAAATCTTCTTTACATTTGAGTCGCTCTGCAAGTAACTGCGTGATACATTCAACGGAATATCAGGTGAGTCAATCACACCGTGCAACAGTGTCAAATATTCGGGCACGATACCCTCTACTTGGTCGGTCACAAACACCTGATTGCAATAGAGTTGAATCTTGTTCTTCTGCAACTCAAAGTTATTGTTGATTTTCGGGAAATAGAGAATACCTGTCAGGTTGAACGGATAGTCGATATTCATATGGATGTAGAACAACGGCTCGTCGCTCATCGGGTATAACTCACGGTAGAACTCCTTGTACTGCTCCTCAGTAATATCCGTCGGCTTGCGAGTCCACAGGGGCTCTACGTTGTTGATTATGTTATCTTTATCTGTATCAACATATTTGCCGTCCTTCCACTCCTTAACCTTACCATAAGCAATGGGTACGGGCAGGAAGTGACAATACTTCTTGAGCAGTTCGTTTACCTTTGACTCCTCGCAATACTCTTTGCAGTCATCCGAGAGGTGCAATACGATAGATGTTCCACGCTCGCAATCCTTGTCGCACTCCTCCATTTGGTACTCGGGGGAGCCGTCACATACCCAATGCATACACTTGCTGCCCTCCTTGTATGAACGAGTGAAAATCTCCACCTTGTCGGCTACCATAAATGAAGAGTAGAAGCCCAAGCCAAAGTGACCGATGATAGCCTGGTCCTTATATTTTGCCAAAAACTCCTCGGCGCCAGAGAATGCAATTTGGTTGATGTAGCGGTCAATCTCCTCGGCGGTCATACCGATTCCTCGGTCTGTAACCGTAAGAGTCTTAGCCTTTTCGTCTGTTGAAATGTGGATAGTCAGGTCTCCTAACTCACCCTGAAACTCATTCTTTGCGGCCAAAGTCTTCAGTTTTTGTGTAGCATCAACAGCATTTGACACCAACTCGCGCAAGAAAATCTCGTGGTCAGAGTAGAGGAACTTCTTGATTACGGGAAATATATTCTCCGTTGTTACTCCAATTTTTCCGTTTTTCATAGTTTTATATGTTTTTGTTGTTATTTCATAGCGTTATGCACTGATAACATTATAAACAAACTATGTGCCATCGGAGTATTTGTGCCATTTTGACAGAGCCAACGTGTCGTGTGGCAGAACAGAGTGCTATGTATGTCACTCTGCGGCGGAAGACCTACGCAACATCAGGTACATAAACAGACCTTGTGCGGCGTAATATGTAGTCATAACCCAAGTGTTACCATCGGGGATTGGCTCTACGAATCTACCATATGCAATTAACGAATCCGACAAAATAAACACCACAGCCGCAATTGCATATAACGCCTTTCGCGCTCTTGTCTGCAAGAATGCCGTCACACCCATCGAGGCTATTATTATGCCATAAATCCATACGGCATAGAACTCCATATTACTCTCAATGTGGGTCATCACATATCCCAGGAAGCACAACATTCCTATTGTGAAAAGTGTTGCACACGCCACCTTGCCTCGTTCAAAACGCTTGATTCTGGGCGAAAAGTCACTAATATAAAATAAGTGTGCTACTGCAAAAAATGCGACCTGCATAATGAAGTTGCCTTCGGCTCCCGCCCAATCGCCTGCGGCTGAAGCAAACAGTGCCAACGGAATCATCTTGCCTCCGTTGCGGAACTTTACTGCAGTTGCAATAGCCGCAAATAACGTAGGAACAGCAACAAAATCCCTGATGCTGGCAATATATGCTCCGCCACGTTGCAAGAAAAATACAACCGCAAGCAATAGATAGATGCCCACAGTTGTAATTATATACAATGTATTTTTGCAGTTATTCACGTCGCTTTGATTTTTTGTTTCTATTCTTGATGCGAGTTAATGTACTCTGTCAGTTTCTCGATAAACCATTCGGGGGCACGGCACGGACGACGTGTGTCGGCGTGCATAAAGCCCAATGTAACAGTGCCTTTGTTGATTAACTTGCCATCGGGGTTATATACTTCGGCACCAATCACAAGTCTTGCCATCGGCATCTCATCCATAAATACTTTCACGGTCAGCATCTCGTCGTAAAATGCGGGATAGAGATATTTGGATTGCACCTCGATGATTGGTGACATAATTCCACGTCGCTCAATCTCGGCATAGGTCAATCCCATATCACGCAACCATTCTGTGCGAGCCATCTCGTAAAGCACTATGTAGTTTGAGTGGTGCATAATACCCATTTGGTCGGTATCTTTGTAGCGCACTCTGAACTGATGTTCGTATGTTATTATCGCCATAATTTACAATAGTTTATCACCTATTATTTCAAGTATTACTTTAAGTGAGCAATACTCCTCTGCGGAGTTAATTTTGAGTGTTCTATTTTCTGCTACTTCAAGTAATACTTTTGATAAATTATATATATTGCTGTTAATGTGTTCTTTATCGGTGTTGATTATCTGTAATATTGCTTCGTATTTTCCCGTGGGCGGCAACAACTTATTTTGGTCGATATTACAAATATAACCTTTATTATCTATCTCACCTATAACAACATACGGATGCAAAAGTAATCTATTTACCATCACCATATCGCCCTGCTCAACTCTTTGGCGCACAACTGTAGAACTCACCTTGCCTTCATCCAACAACTGCTGTTCCACTCTATGAATCTCCAACTTTGTACCGCTCTCCTTTAATGAAGAGTAATCGCCCGCCTTGTTGTGGCCGAATCGGTGGTTGTACCCCACCACAAAATACTCCACACCAATGCCTGCAACATCCTGCTCTATAAACTCTTGCGGTTTCAGGCGGCTGAATTCTTTGGTAAATGGGATGATTATTACGTTATCTATACCCTCTTGCTCCAATAGCCATAGTTTCTCCTCCAACGTACTCAGCAACTGCATTCCCTCTGCCGTTCCCAATACATAGCGAGGATGCGGCTCGAATGTCAGCACGATGCTCTCTCCGCAACGCTCTTTTGCAAGCGATATAGTCCTTTGCAACAAGACTTTATGCCCACGATGCACACCGTCAAATGACCCCATAGTGGCTACGGCGTGAACAAAAGTGGGCAGGTTATCAAAACCTCGGAATATTCTCATTGCTAACGACTTATAGGATTTGTCTTAAGTATTACTTTCATCACCCTCCTTTACGAAGTAGG
>JAZOVT010000062.1:0-5154 GCA_045658845.1 Alistipes sp. | reverse complement strand
ATTGTCAACGGACTATTACCCGCCATTTCAGCAACCACATAGGGGTTATTGCCAGCATCCACCATCTTCGAGATAAACGAACCACGAGCTGAATACCAAGTCACCTTATCTTTAATACGTAACAAGATGTCTAATTTCTCGGCATCGTTTTTTTTGTTGCGTTATAATGAGTTTTATTATTGAATTATCTGAGGATTTTGAATCCGTAATTTTGAATTTTGAATTAGAATTGCTAAATTAGCACTTTGAAATAGAATATATAAATCAAAATAATATAATAGAACTATGAGCCAGAGAGATGTAATTATTGCGTGTGATTTCGACAGCGCTGAAACCACACTCGCTTTCCTTGACAAATTTACCGATTGCAAACCTTTCGTGAAGATTGGTATGGAGTTGTATTATGCGGCTGGCCCCGCTATCGTGAAGGCTATCAAAGAGCGTGGTCACAAGATTTTCCTCGACCTGAAGTTGCACGATATTCCCAATACGGTAAAGAAGGCAATGGCTGTTTTGTCGAAGATGGATGTCGATATGTGTAATCTGCACGCCGCAGGCACTGTCGAGATGATGAAGGCTGCTTTGGAGGGCTTGACTCGCGAGGATGGTACTCGTCCGTTGTTGATTGCCGTAACGCAACTTACATCAACAAGCGAGGAGCGTATGCAGAAGGATTTGTTGATTAACGCTACGATTAACGATACTATTGTACACTATGCCAAGAATGCACAGGTGGCAGGTTTGGATGGCGTGGTATGCTCTCCGCTGGAGGCAGGTATGGTTAAGGAGGCTTGTGGTGCAGGTTTCGTAACTGTAACGCCTGGTGTACGTTTTGCCGACGGTGAGGTTGGTGACCAGGTGCGTGTGACTACACCTGAGCGAGCAAAGGAGATTGGTACAGATTACATCGTAGTGGGCCGTCCTATTACACAAGCCGCCGACCCCGTTGCTGCGTATAAGCGTTGTGTGGCAGAATTTGTTGGATAATATTAAAACTATAAAGAGATATGGAAAAGAGTATTGCTAAAGATTTGCTTTCGATTGGTGCTGTATTTTTGCGTCCCGAGCAGCCGTTTACTTGGGCAAGTGGTATCAAGAGCCCGATATATTGTGACAACCGTTTGACTTTGACTGCACCTCGCGTGCGTGACAACGTCGAGAAGGGTTTGGCCGAGATGGTCAAGAAGTACTATCCCGAGTGTGAGGTGTTGATGGGTACAAGTACCGCAGGTATCGCTCACGCTGCTATCGTGGCTACGATTATGGATTTGCCTATGGGTTATGTGCGTAGCGGTGCAAAGGACCACGGACGTACAAACCAGATTGAGGGTAAGTTGGAGAAGGGCCAGAAGGTTGTCGTTGTAGAGGATTTGATTTCTACAGGAGGTAGTTGCATTGAGGTAGTTAAGGTCTTGCGTGAGGCTGGTGCCGATGTGTTGGGTGTTGTGAGCATCTTCACTTACGGTATGAAGAAGGGCTTGGACCGTATGGCTGAGGCTGATGTGGAGAATCATTCTCTCTCAAATCTCGATGCTTTGGTCGAGGCTGCAGCCGAGGAGGGTTACATCAAGCAGGAGGATTGCGCTCGTATTATCGCTTTCCGCAACAACCCCTCTGACGAGAGTTGGATTAACAAATAATTGGGCGTTATGCGACATTTGATTGATACAACCGATATTTCGGTTGCCGAAGTTGATAAGATTATCAATACAGCACTCGATATTATCGCCAATCGCGAGAAATATAGCGAGGTATGTAAGGGTAAGAAACTTGCTACCCTATTCTATGAGCCAAGTACGCGTACTCGTTTGAGTTTTACATCGGCTATGATGGAGTTGGGCGGCAATGTGCTGGGTTTCTCGGACGCTGCATCTTCGTCGGTGAGCAAGGGTGAGACCGTAGCCGACACTGTGCGTGTTATCGGTTGCTTTGCCGATATTATCGCTATGCGCCACAGCAAGGAGGGAGCACCGTTTGTCGCTTCACATTACTCTGATGTGCCTATCATCAATGCTGGTGACGGTAGCCACGCCCACCCGACTCAAACCTTGACCGACCTTTTGACTATTCGTCGTGAGAAGGGCCGTTTGGATAATTTGACAATCGGGTTCTGTGGCGATTTGAAGTTTGGACGTACTGTTCACTCGCTTATCAAGGCTTTGTCGCGTTATGAGGGCATCAATGTGGTGCTGATTGCTCCCGAGGAGTTGCGTTTGCCATCGTACATACGTCGTGAGGTGTGTGATAAGAACAATGTTCCTACGCGTGAGGTTACAACGATGGAGGAGGTATTGCCCGAATTGGATATTCTCTATATGACTCGTGTGCAGAAGGAGCGTTTCTTGGATGAGGAGGAGTTTGAGCGTTTGAAGGATAGTTTTATTCTCAATCCCGAGAGAATGAAGTTGGCCAAGGAGGATATGATTGTCCTGCATCCGTTGCCTCGTGTGAACGAGATTACACGCGATGTGGATAACGACCCTAGAGCCGCATATTTCCGTCAGGTGGAGAATGGAAAGTTTGTGCGTATGGCTTTGATTTACACTCTGCTTGAGTGGGCAAAGGAGCAGCCCGCAGAGGGCCAGACTCCACGTTTGGATGAGATGTTGATGCACAATGATTGGCGATGCAGTAACCGTCAATGTATATCGAATTGGGAGGATGTCGATAAACTCTTCCATCAGACCGAGGATGGTTATCGTTGTGCATATTGCGAGGCTCGCAAAAAATAGAATTTATAAATACAGATAATACAATTAAACTATGGTAAAGATTGGTACCCCGATGACTCCCGTAGGCAAGAAGGCTATCTTGTGTGGCTCGGGAGAGTTGGGTAAAGAGGTTGCTATCGAGTTGCAGCGTTATGGTGTGGAGGTGATTGCTCTTGACAAATACCCCAATGCACCCGCTATGCAGGTTGCACATCGCTCGTATGTGTTGTCGATGCTTGATGGTGAGCGTCTGCGTGAGATTATCGAGAAGGAGAAACCTGATTATATTATCCCCGAGGTGGAGGCTATTGCGACACCGACGTTGGTGGCTTTGGAGAAGGAGGGTTATAATGTGATTCCGACAGCCAACGCTACCCTACTTACAATGAACCGTAAGGGAATACGTCAGTTGGCAGCCGAGGAGTTGGGTATCCCTACATCACCCTATTGCTTTGCCGCTACGCGCGAGGAGTTTGATGCGGCAGTAGCAAAGGTTGGTACGCCTTGCGTTGTGAAGCCTATTATGTCATCGTCAGGTCACGGTCAGAGCGTTATGCGCAGCGTGGCTGATGCCGATGCATCGTGGAAGATTGCCCAGGAGGGAGGTCGTGCAGGGGGCGGCGAGGTTATTGTCGAGGGCTTTGTGAAGTTCGATTATGAGATTACATTGCTTACTGTTCGTCACTCTGGTGGTACATCGTTCCTTAACCCTATCGGTCACCATCAGGTAGATGGCGACTACCGTGAGTCTTGGCAGCCACAGCCTATGAGCGAGGTTGCTTTGGCGCAGGCGCAAGATATAGCAAAGAAGGTTACTGACGCACTTGGCGGTTATGGTATCTTTGGTGTGGAGTTGTTCGTATGTGGCGATGAGGTGCTCTTCAGCGAGGTGTCACCGCGTCCGCACGATACAGGTATGGTAACGATGATTTCGCAGGATTTGTCGGAGTTTGCATTGCACGCGCGTGCGGTGTTGGGCTTGCCCATTCCGTCAATTAACTTCTATGGCCCCAGCGCATCGAAGGCTGTTGTTGTGGAGGGCGATACCGATAAGGTTGTGTTTGGCAACTTGGATAAGGTATTGGCAGAGCCTAATGTGCAGGTGCGTATCTTTGGTAAGCCCGAGGTTAAGGGTCACCGCCGTATGGGTGTGATTCTGGCTCGTGGCGAGAGTGTCGAAGATGCTTTGGCTAAGGCCGAGAAGGCTTATGCAACCTTGGAGGTAGAGGCATTGCCGAGATAAAAGTTTTCTGACAAGGCTCTTTTGGCATCTTGCTTGCCCTCGAAATTCTCATTTACGCTTAAGTAAATTGTGGTTTTCGGGCTACGCAAACCTCAATGCCTCTTATTATTCATATTTTAAGCAAATTAAAGGTGTTTCAAGATTATTTGAAACACCTTTTCTGTTACTCCTCAAATTGCTTGAGTGTCATTATACGTTGTTTGATTTCAGCAATGTGCTCTTTCTCTTGCATATAACGCCAGCAGCCTAATATGACACTCGCAATGATTGTAAGAATCATCCATAGCCACCACTCGGATGATGGTGCAGAATGACGATTAATAGCATCTATTATAACGTAGGCAAAAATGGATGCGAGGAAACAAGCCTCTACTATATTGTTGCGAACAAATAATCGCTCGAATTTTAATATCATCTGTTCTTGCTCGACGATATTAGCATCGAATTTAGCCAGACGCTTGATTATTCTCCACATAGGCGAGAATAGGAAGATATCCATAATAACAACACTGCCGATAATAATCCACCCAAATGGGTCGTTCTGAATATTTTGTACGAATATTATTCCGATTGCACAGATTAGCACCAGCCATCCTAAATATTGGTTCATTCGGACTCTGCTCCAATAAGATTTTACTCTATTTTCGGCAACCATCTGTAACTCCTGTTTACGTAATATCTCCTTGCATTCTAATTGCTCCGACAGTCTGTCCCACGATTGTTTTAGTTGTTCAAGTTCCATAGTTCTACTAATTAAGCATTAAACATCTCTTTGATTTTATTTTTAGCGCGCATAAGTTTTACTGCAACATTTGATTCCGACAGACCCGTAATCTCGGCTATTTCGTTGTATGCATAGCCATCGAGCCATAGGATTATCAAGGCTCTGTCAATGTGCCCCAAACGATTGATTACAGAGTGCAGTTCTTCCAATCGCTCTTTGTGCGCAGGGTCCTCGTCATTGGATATATCAAAAGATAGTGATATTGATGCGGGTTGTCGTCGTCGAATAAACGAGATGCAGGTGTAGAGCGAAACTCGGTAAATCCAAGTCGTGCATTTGCTTCGGCCCTCAAACCTATCGAAACTCTGCCATAAGTTGCATAATACCTCCTGATAGTAATCCTCTATCATCCCTTTTGGTGCGTATATATAGCATACCTTATATATAATATTTCGGTTGGCGTATACTGCGTCTAA